>CAZJNY010000053.1:0-19049 GCA_964547405.1 uncultured Flavihumibacter sp.
AATAAACTACTCATATGAAGAAATTAATACTCTCATTGTTGGTTGGATGCACTGTTACCTCTGCTGTATTCGCACAAAACAATGATTACAAAAAACGCCCTGCACTCGGAATTCATTTCTTCGGTAATGACTTTGAAACTCCTGAGAAAATACGTAATTCCTCTTTAAGCACTGTGTTGAAAGACAAGCAGTGGGCTAAATTGGGGGATCACAATTTTGGTTTCGGTGTGAATTACCTGAAGGGATTGACAAACCACCTCGATTTTTCTACTACACTCGGTGTATCTTTTCTGGAATATCCGATTCGTGATAAAGGTCCTCTCGGCGATGGAGCTCTTTTTGAGTGGGATGCTATGGTAAATGCAAAAATGCTGTCTGATAAATACTGGGTAACTCCTTATTTGTCTGCAGGTTTGGCGGCCTCTAAATTCCAGGGATATTATGGAGCCATTCTTCCTGTAGGTGTTGGCTGGCAGGTAAACTTCTTTGACGAAGCCTTTCTGTTGATCAATTCTCAGTACCGGATGAGAATTACCAATACTACCGAGAATCATTTCTATCACAGCATTGGTTTTGCCGGAAATATCGGAAAACCAAAAGAGGTGAAAGTGATTCCTCCTCCACCTCCTCCGATTGTGGAGCCGGTTGATACCGATAAAGATGGTGTTGTGGATTCTGTTGATGCCTGTCCCGAAATTCCAGGACTCGCTTCCCTGCAGGGTTGTCCCGATAAGGATGGTGATGGCATCGCTGATAAAGATGATAAATGTCCGGATGTACCAGGTATCGCCCGGTATAATGGATGTCCGATTCCTGATACAGATGGAGACGGTATTAATGATGAAGAAGATAAGTGTGTGGATGTAGCTGGTGTTGCCCGCTACCAGGGTTGCCCAATTCCTGACCGTGACAATGATGGTGTAAATGATGAAGAAGATCGTTGTCCGGATCTGGCTGGTCCCGCTGATAACGGTGGTTGTCCTAAACTGGAAGCTTCTAAGTTCAATGCCAGTGCGGTTCAGTTTGTAACCGGAAGTTCTACCTTAACGGCAGCTGCCCGCAAGGAGCTGGATAAGGCCGCCAGAATTCTGAATGAGCAGTATCCGCAATTGAAAGTAGAAATTGCCGGACATACCGATAACACTGGTAAAGCAGAATCCAATCAGAAACTGTCTGAGAAGCGTGCTGCTTCTGTAGTAGCTTACCTGGTTAAAAAGGGTGTTTCCGCAGAGCGTCTGAATGCCGTTGGCTTTGGTCAGGATCAGCCAATCGCTGATAATGGAACCGCTGCCGGTCGTACACAGAACCGCCGTGTTGAGTTCAAAGTAAGTCAGTAATAATACCTTCCTGATATTAAAAAAACTGGTCCGCCCGCGCGGACCAGTTTTTTTTTGGAAGATTGCAAAGATGAAAGAACAGTATCAATTCCATCCCAGGCTCGTACTGAGAGCTCCACAGTTCCCGCTCCCAGCCAGTTCCCGGCTTGAAAATTGGGAGGAACTGCTTCAGGACCCCCTGTTTATGGAAGCGCTCTACCTGGCTTCCCCCGTTTTGTATACAGCCTGTAGGAAAATGGTTGATGGTGAGCAACCAGATGCCCGTTCCTATAAAAAGATGCAGCAGGCCGTTGTGAAATACTTTACGCGAATGTATAGTCGCTGTACACCGTTTGGGCTCTTCTCCGGATGCGCAGTGGCCAACTGGAAGGACGGGGATACCGGTATAGTGATTGACCACCGTACATTTCGCCGGCATACCCGCTTTGATATGCATTATCTATGCGCCCTTGCGCAGTTTGTTGCCGGCAGCCCCGGTATCAGGGAGTATCTGAAATTTGCCGTGAATTCAAGTTTGTACACAATCGGAGATGAAGTCCGGTTTATTGAATATTACTACGAGGAAGGCAAAAGAATCCATAAAATAAGCGCTGTTCAAAGAAGCGAATACATTGATCGTGTGCTGGCAGCTGCCGGTTCAGGCAGGCGGATAGAAGAATTGGCGGCCCTGGTTGCTGAGGAGGATATTTCTATGGAAGAGGCCCGGGAATTTATTGACGGACTAATAGAAGCGCAGGTATTGGTCAGCGAACTGGAGCCGGCAATCACCGGACCGGAGTTTCTTTTTCAGCTACTGACGATTTTGGAAAAGCAGCCAGAACAGAACCATGCATCAAAAAAAGAATGGATCAGTTTTTTAAGGTATGCTGCGGACAGGCTTGAAGAATTGGATGAACAGCGGGTGAATCCGCCAGAAAGCTACCAGACTATCCAGGATGAACTGGCTGCCTTTCCGGTTGGCTTTGATCCAGCCAAACTATTCCAATGTGATCTCTTTTATCCGCTAGAGCAAAACGGAGTTGCCAGGCACTATCAGGATCAACTGCTGGAAGCACTGGAAGTACTGCACCGGATAAGTCCGGTACAGGAGACGGGAATGGAAGAATTTATCCGGCTGTTTAAAGAACGGTATGAGGATCGCGAAATGCCGCTGCTGCAACTGCTGGATACCGAAACAGGAATTCCGTATAGAGGAAACACAGGAGTTGAATTAAGTCCGTTGCTGAACGATTTTATATTTATTCGGCCCGATACAGTGGAAACCCTGCCATGGGGCAAATTGGAGCAGTTTTGGGATGCCAAAATCCGGCAGATCAGCGTAACCGACAGTATTCAGTTGGAACTGACTGAAAAAGAGCTGGAACAGTTTCCCGGCCAGTCTCTGAGAACAGCCCCCTCTTTATCACTGCTCTTTCGCATTTTGGATACCGAAAATGACCTCTTATACCTGGAGTCTGCAGGAGGTTCCAGTGCAGCGAATTTGCTGGGAAGATTTGCCCATGGAGAGCCTGAAATTGAAAGAATTGTACGGGAGGTAACAGAAAAGGAGCAGGAACTTGAACCGGCTGTCTTGTATGCAGAAATTGTACACCTTCCGGAAAACAGGATGGGAAATATCTTATTGCATCCGGCATTCAGGAAATACGAGATACCCTATCTGGCAAAAGCATCCGTTGAAACTGCCAGCCAGATACCCGCCAGCGATCTGCTGGTATCCGTCCGGAATGGCCGCATTGTGCTCCGATCGCGCAGCCTGAACAGAGAAATAATACCTAGGTTGTCCAGTGCGCATAATTTCAGAATCCAGCCATTGCCGGTGTATGAATTTTTGTGTGACCTGCAAACACAGGGGGTGTCTAATGGATTTCAGTTTAGTTGGGGAGGAGTGGCCCTGGTTCATAAATTCCTGCCGCGTGTCCAGTATAAGCAGGTGCTGCTGAATGCCGCAACCTGGAGGTTGCAAACCGAAGACTGGAAAGAACTGCTGAATCTTGCCGAACCAGATCGCAGTGCCCGGCTGGATCAGTGGCGCCAACACTGGAAACTACCGGAACAAATAGTGATCGCGGATGGCGATAATGAATTGCTCATAGATTTTTCAGAACCCTTGCTCAGGTCTCTTTTTCTTGATTTACTACCCAAACGCAGGGAGCTGCTGCTAAAGGAATTTCTCTTTGGTGCTGCTACCGGAATCCGGAATAATTCATCCGGAACTTCTCATGCCAATCAATGGATAGCGGTTTTACAAAAACAGGAAAGGACCTATTCGGCGGAGGTGCCGGCTCCGGAATCGGTGTCAACCCCGGTACAGGATCAGTTTTCACTAGGATCGGAATGGTTGTATTACAAGTTTTATTGCGGGAGCCGCTCTGCTGAAAAAATCCTGGTAGAATGCCTGGCACCATTGGCGAAATACCTCGAAGAAAGAGACCTGATTAAAAGATGGTTTTTTATCCGGTATGTGGATCCTCAGTTTCACCTGCGTTTCCGCCTGCAGTTAAAGGAGGTGGCTCAAACGGGCGCTATCATTCAGGAAGTAAGCAATGCTATTTCAGCATGGCAGCAGCAGGGCTTTATCTGGAAAATTCAATTGGATACCTACATGCGAGAATTGCAACGATATGGAAGCCGGTCCATTGAAGCAGTAGAAGAACTATTTCATCAAAACAGTATCGCCACAGTGAACTGGTTAAGTAATGTGGAAGGAGATGAACGAGAAACCAGTAGATGGATATGGGGTGTGAAAGGAATAGATGTTTTGTTGAATGGTTTCGGTTATGATCAGGATAAGAAACTGCAACTGTTGCAGGTATTAAGAACAGGCTTTGCAGAAGAATTTCATACAGGTAAACTCTTAAGACAACAACTGGATGCACGTTACAGAAAATATCGAACGGTCTTGAAAGAGGCGCTGAAATCCGCTCTGGAAGAGGATTTCAGGGTTTTTGAAATGCGGGCTTCAATAAATGAACTACTGAAGCTTCAGGAACAAAACCAGTTGGAACCAAGTCCTGATGAATTACTGGCAAGTCTGATTCATATGCAGTTAAACCGTTTGTTTTCTACACAGCCAAGGCATCATGAAATGATCTGTTATGATTTTTTATATCGCTGTTATTACGAAGAAAAAATGCGAAAAAAACCTATTCGTACCTAGAATACGCTTGTTGGTGTAGCAGTTCTGGTGGCTGGTTTTGAGCGGGATAGATTTGTTGAACTTATAATACTTCAACAAATAAATTGTTTAACAATGAGACCCGAGCAAATCAAATCCAAATTGAATATCCAGAAGAAAACAATTGCTATTATGGTAAAGCAGGCGGAGATCTCTAATGGCCAGCAGCCTTTTGTAAAAGGTAATGATATCCGGTTTATTCCATCCTTTGTTGAAGTTTGTACAACTACTTCTCCTAAACCAACAACCAAGGGCGGAATTGCTTTTTAAGGGATTATTTGGTGGCTGCATTCAGAATTTGTAACTATATGGTTGAAACAAGTCTGAATGCTGGAAAATAAATACGGAAAGGTAATTAGACATACAATAGTCTGGTTAAGCTGGATAGTAATTACTCAGACAATGGTTTTTGTGACCAGAGGCGAGTTTTACTTTCTACAATCACTTATCTTTTTTCTACCGAGTATTGCCTGGTTTTATTTTTGTAGTTTCGTTCTATTTAGAAATTTCTTTGCAAATAAGAAAACCAGATTTGTTAAGCTCCTAATTATTGTAGCATTTTTCCCCGTATTTCATTTATTGCGTTACGGATTGAACCATTTTTTTGGGAATGATGTAACAATCGATTTTTTTGTTGACCGAGAACAAATTGGATTGTCTTTAGCCTATCAAATGCAGTACACCATTTTTGCACTTGGTTATTGTTATTTTGTCTACTCCCTCGAACGGCAAAAAAGAATTCAGGAACTTGAATTAAACAACCAGGCGCTGGAAATTCAACAACTTCACACTGAATATAATTTCTTGAAAGCACAGATTAATCCCCATTTTTTATACAATACCCTGAATACGCTGTTTTCTCATGCACAGTATTATTCAGAAGAACTGGCCAATAATATCCTCAAATTGTCTGAAATTATGCGTTATAGCATAGAAGGACTAGATAAGGATAACGGTATGGTTAACCTCCGTAATGAAATCCATTATTTGCATAACCTGATAGATATCCATCAGTTACGTTTTTCCAATGAGCTCCAGATCGACTTCACCGTAACCGGTCCGGTAGGAGATTTTAAAATTCCACCGCTGGTATTCATTACCTTTGTCGAGAATGCGCTCAAATATGGCGAACTTAAAAACAGTGCCCATCCCCTGATCATCCGGTTGGATGCCTTTGAGGACAGGGTCCGTTTTTACTGCCGTAATAAGAAAAAGAAAAATGTGATTGAAAAGAGCAGTGGAATAGGTATTCAGAATGTATTGAAACGACTGGATGTTTCCTATAAGGGGAAATACGATGTGGTGACGAACAATGAAGAGGAGTTCTATACGCTGGAATTAACCCTGTATGTTTGATATCGTATGGTTAGATGCATGATTATTGATGACGAGAAAGCCGCCATTGATGTGCTGGCAAATTATGTTTCCAAGATTGAACATCTGGAATTGATTGCTACGTCTACCAACCCCATTACCGGAATAGACCTCATTAATCGTCATAAACCAGACCTTGTTTTCCTGGATATCCAGATGGAAGAAATGAGCGGTATCGATATTCTGAAAATTGTCGGCAACCATACCCGTGTGATATTTTGCACTGCCTATTCAGATTTCGCACTGGATGCCTTTGACTATGAAGCGGTGGATTATCTGATGAAACCAATCGCTTTCCCACGTTTCATGAAAGCTGTGCAACGTGCCATGAGTATTATCATGGCCGGAAAGGTAGCCGTAGTAGATACGATTCCCAACGATTATATTTTTGTAAAAACAGAACAGAAAGGGAAACTTGTTAAAATCAATTATGATGAGATTGATTTTATAGAAGGGCAAAAAAACTACGTAGCCTTTCACAAAGGGAAAGAGAAAATTATGACACTCCTGAACCTGAAAGATATTGAAGACAGGTTGCCCAAAAATATTTTTGTACGTGTACATCGTTCTTTTATTGTACCGTTTAAAAATATTGTTTCCATTGAAAACAATGTACTGAAACTACGTAACCGGGTGGAGCAGGTACCCATTGGCGATATGTACAAAGACCAATTAGTATCCCGCACACGGGATAGTACCATGAAGTAAGGATTTTGTCCTTAGAAACTGCCGGTTTGTGTAATAAAATTAAGTTTTGGTGTTCTGGCATATACTTTTATTCCAGTAAATAAATGTTATGCAAGTCAAGCCATATCCTACTGATTTTTTGACTACAAATTCAACTGGTTTTTCCAAAGATATTGTCAGCCAGATCAAACTGCTGAACCATACCATTGCCGGAACTAATGGTTATTCGGATGCGCTGTTTACCGGAAAGCTGGGGCTCTCTCTCTACCACTACAGTAGTTTTGAATATACCGGCTCGGAAGAGCATATTGAAAATGGCCGGAAACTCCTTGATGAAGTGTTTAATCGCTTTAATGAAAGCGGAAGTTCTTTGTTAAACCCTTCACTTAGCTCAGGCCTGGGTGGTTTTATGTTCTTACTCAATTACCTTGGTAAAAAGCAATACATCTACCAGGATCTGCATGAATTTGAAGAGATCGATAAATTTTTGCTCAAGCAGGCGCTTCATCAGGTAGAACATAATTTCAATGATTATCTGCATGGTGCTTTCGGTGTGCTGAATTATTTTATTGAGCGGCTGCCGGATCCCGCTATTCAATTGCATGCAGAATGTCTTATTGAAGCTATTTTGAAAAAAGTAGTACAGACAAGGGAGGGCAGTTTTATTCGTAATTATATTGTTGCTAAAGAAGAAACCAGTGAAATCAATCTGAGTTTATCACATGGCCAAACAGGATTTATACTGGTATTGCTGAAAGCATTTGAAGCAGGATTGTTGTACGATAAACTGCATGATACGATTCGGTCCATGATTTCATTGCTGCTGAAACAAACCATGCCCACTGACCCGGAAAACAACCGTCATTCCATATTTCCCAATTCTGTTCATGAAGCTACCCGGGAGAAGACCTATAATAACCGGCTTGCCTGGTGTTATGGAGACCTTAACCAGGCCTTCCTGTTATACAAAGTAGGTTCCAGTTTTGGTATTCAGCAATACATTGAAATTGCTGATCTGATTGGTGCCAGTTCACTGGATCGCATAGATGCTGCTTCTACTATGTGTGTGGATGCTCAATTTTGTCACGGGGCAGCCGGCATTGCAGCCATGTATAAATCATTATTCGCTGTAAGCGGTCACGCCTACTATGAGAAGGCAGCAAGGGTTTGGATTCAGCAATGCCTGGACCTGCTGAAGCGCGGGCATATAAACCTTGATTTTGACGACAGGGATCATTCACTGCTGGAAGGGCTTCCCGGTATAGCACTGGTGTTGCAGGATGCCGTGTATCCCAACAAAGGACAATGGAAAGAACTTTTTCTGATAAACTGATGTACCATTAAACCTGTGGCATGCTCATCTGAATAACCTTCAGTATGAGTATGCCACCTATGATTTATTGTTCTTTATTCTTTTTGCCTCCAAAAATTTTACGCAGAATACCTTTTTTCTTCGGCTCTTCTGCAGGTGATTTATCGGAGGATTTCTTATCATTCTTTTTCTCCGATTGCCGGGCTTCCTTTAATACATTTTCCTCTTCTTTGGGAATTTCTGATTCGATGGGAACATAACTGTCATCCGGTTCCATCAGGTATTGATCAGCTGCGCCATTACCCTGGTCTTCGCCTTCGGCTCCCGGAGGTGGCGACTGGTCGATTATATTCATATAATCATACATTACCTCGTTGCGCATTTGCTCAGGCTGGGCAAAACGGGCGTCTTTATCTATGCCCAGAGTTTTGTCTCCATATACTTTCTGGAAGAAATATTCCCAGATCGGACGTGATGCCTGTCCGCCATATCCCAGGTTGTTCTCAATCCTGATAAAACGGTCATCGCAACCCACCCAGGTACCGCCAAGTAACTGCGGTGTAAAGCCTATAAACCAGGCATCCGCGTTATCGTTGGTGGTTCCGGTTTTGCCGGCCATTTCAGCCGCACCCAAACGTGCTCTCAATCCTGCTGCAGTACCCATTTCCACCGGACCACCTAACATTTTGGTAGTGGTGTAGGCTGCCGCTTCGCTAATCACCTGGTTCATTTTGGTCTGGAAACTTTCGAGCACATTTCCATTCCGGTCTTCAATCCGCGTTATATAAATCGGCTCCGTGCTGAAACCATTATTCGCAAACATGGTATAGCCATACAACATTTCATACATCGACAGGTCCACCGCTCCCAAACAGATGGAAGGGTAGGGGTCCATTTTACTTTTGATATTGATATTGTGGAGGAATTCGACAAACCGTTTTGGCCCTATCTGTTTCATGATATAGGCGGTAGCACAGTTATAGGAATAGGTTAGGGCTGTTGCCATGGATACAGTATTCCCTTTGCATATTCCTTTGGCGGGCACCATGCCGAATCCCGGAAAATCCTGCGCCACATTTTCAACCGGTGTTTCCGGCGTAAAGCCTGCTTCTTCTATAGCCTGGCAATACAAAAATGGTTTGATACTGGATCCAACCTGGCGTTTGGTATTGATATTGGCATGATCAAATTTATAGGTCTTGAAATCGATCCCACCTACCCATGCTTTCACTTCGCCTGTAATCGGATCCATTACCATAAAGGAAGTCTGAAGCATCTGCCGGTGGTACTTAATGGAGTCTAGCGGCGTCATTACCGTATCTTTCTCCCTCCTCGAATTCCAGGCAAATACCTTCATGGGAGTCTTTGTTTTGAAACTCTTTCGAAGTGCTTCTTCGCTCATGCCTTCATCTTTGCCACTTCTCCAGCGATCACTCGCTTTCATGGCTGCTTCCAGCACACTGTTGCGCCCTTCCCAAACGGTTCCTTTTTTTATGGAAGCCTGTGCATCCATCGCTTTCTGCAATACCGGCATGTGTTTGGCAACCGCTTCCTCTGCATATATCTGCATTCTCGGATTGATCGTGGTATAGATACGCAAGCCGTCTTTATAAATATCATACGGCTCACCGGTTGCCGGATTATTAGATGTTTTACACCATTTTTTTATATCATCCCGCAAAACTTCCCTGAAATAAGGCGCCAGTCCATTGGTTTCATCCTGCTTGCGATAATTCAGTGCAATGGGTTTCTTTTTTAACTGGCTTCCCTGCTCTTCTGTGAGGTAGCCATTTTTAACCATTTGATCTAACACCACATTACGGCGACTAACAGCTGCTTTGGGATTTCTCCTGGGATTGTACAGCGTATTTCCTTTTAACAGCCCGATTAATACTGCTGCTTCTTCAGGTGCCAGCCGGTCAGGTTCTTTCTGAAAAAAAGTAAGGGCTGCATTGCGAATCCCGTACACATTTTCCCCAAAGGGTACTGTGTTGAGGTAGAGGGTAACTATTTCCTGTTTGGTAAAATTCCGTTCCAGTTTAATGGCGATAATCCATTCCTTTAATTTCTGGATCACCCTTAATATAGGATTGCGCGCACGTTCAGCAAACATATTCAGGGCCAGCTGTTGCGTAATGGTGGATCCACCACCTTCCCGGCCCAGGAAAACCACCGCGCGTAATACAGATCGTCCGTCAATACCGGAATGATCAAAAAAGCGTTCATCTTCCGTTGCAATCAACGCGTTTACGGCATATTTACTAATATCCCGATACTCTACATTACTTCGGTTCCCACGGTCCAGATAATATTTGCCCATCAGGGTTCCATCTGCCGCATATACTTCCGTTGCCTGGAGCACAGAGGGATTCTCCAACTCTCCAAGTGACGGCAGCTTGCCGAATAATCCCAGGTTGATAGATAAGATCAACGCCAGGAATAAGCCAAAGCCAATGAAGAAAATTTTCCAAAATACACGAGTTACCTGTTTCATATTGTTGTTTTGCGAACGATGCGGTTTATTGTAAATCCGGGAATACCTGTTTCAGGAAACTCCGGTACGCCGGCAGGTTCCTGCTGTCCAGTAACAAATTCAGATTGTCTTCCGCTACCGGCATAAAATAATAGTTTTCTTTTTTCATCCAGGGTATTATATCACGTTCTGCTAGCGCTTTCGCTTTTTCTATATAGTCCAGCGCAGCAGCTTCATTTGCCATTCCCCTGATGGTTACCAGTTTTACCGTATCCGAAACGGAAGTGATGGCCACATTCATAGGCTGGTTATAATATTTTTCACGATGGTAGCGGTCAAATGCATTTTTCGCCTCATTAATATATACCGGATCTACATTGGTCAATACAAGCACCACAAAATGCGGTTGTTCTGCATGCCGGTTGAACAATGGTTTTACCGGCAATTTTGGTGCCTCTTTCTGAAGACGGGTACTATCCGCTTTTGGTGGCGGTACGCCTGTTTTTTGCACCGGTACGGCAGCCCTTATTTCTTTGGCTTCAGGTGCTGCCGTTACCTTCACCTCCGGTACAGCCTGGAACCGGGTGGAATCCTCCGGCTGCCTTTCCACTTCCAGATTCGTCAGATAGGCTTCGATTTCTTTTCGCCTCCTGAGAACATCCAGCATGGTGGTAACTTTCTCTGCAACGGGATGCTCCGGAAACTGTCGTTTTAGTTGTTCCAGCACCAGAATAGCGCTGCTATCATTCTGTTGCTTGATATAATGGATCGATTCAATATACAGTAACTGCGGTGTCCAGTGATGCGATCCGTATAAACTATCTGCCGCCCGCTTGGCAGCTATGGCCTGCTCGAATTTTCCGGATAAAAACTGATCATAAATCTCATCATAGGTGGCTGTTGCCTTCCTGCTTTGCAAACTGTCGGCCGCCTGCACTGCCAGTGGATTACTGGCCAGTTGTGCCTGCCTTGATTGGGGGAATTTTTCCTGTAACCGGCTGGTGGTGGCACCGAGTTGGATTTCCCTCCCCAACATCCGGTAACAGATCGCCAGGTTGTATAACACATCCGCTTCCAATTGTCCCCCTGCATAGTTTTCCAGCAACCATTCATATTCAACTACAGCTCCCGCATAATCTTCCAGTTTATTCTGAAGCGTGATGGCAATCAGGTAACGTGCCTGGGCAACCGAATCTTTGGAAGTTGCCAGTTTTTCAGGTGTCAGCGGAATGGGTTCAAGTAATTGTTCAAGATTGGGGTCATCCTCCGATCCTTCTTCTCCTTCGGTAGCCTGGTTTCCTTTCTTTTCCTTGCTAAATACCGGATTGCTCTGGCTGCTGCTTCTTCGCCAGTTATCCGTATTTGGACGATTTCCCCATTTATTGCGGAATTCATTGTAGCCCCTGCTCTTTAGTGAATTGTTATAGAAATAAAATTCAGTGGAATTGCCAGACGAAAAGAGATCAGCAGGGGGCTGGTTTCCGGCATTGTTAAATCCCGGAAAGTTCGTGCCGCCGCCAGCTGGTGCTGTTGCCTGTTGAAGCGCCGCCTGCTGTTTTTTGAGCAGGCGAAGTTTCTTGCGGAGTATTTCCATTCTTTCTGCTTCCGGCATGGCTGCGAGAGCCTGCAGACTATCCTGCCGCTGAATGATTTCCATTTGGGCAACTACCACGCTCAATATTTCTTTGCGTGCTTCCAGTTTTGGCAGTTCCGCTTCCGATAGCGACCCGTTCTCCACACTGTCATAATAGGATTTGGCTGGCTGGTATTGTTTCTGAGTAAAGGCTACTTCGCCGAGCAGCATCCAGGTGCGGGCTTTCTGTTCCGGATTTTGCAGGCTGGAACGGATGCTTTTCAACAGGTGCTGATGGGCTTCCGGATAGGCCTGGTTCTGGTATTCCAACTGCCCGATACTGTAATAAATCAGGTCCCGGTAGTTGGCATATTTTTCACGGCGCGCCATTTTTTCAAGTGTTTGCACAACCGTTTTCCAGTTCTTTCCTTCCCTGTTTCCCGAAAGCAGGGCAATTTCCAGTTGGGCGGCTACTTCCATCACCGGATTCAGGGTATGGTCAGCAGCTTCTTCAAAGGCATCCATCGCCTGTTCGGTTGATCCGGCAGTTTTGAAGAGTTGTCCCATCAGGAATTCCCAGCGGGCCGCTTCCTGCCTGTTGGCAGCTGCCGGCAGCGCTTTCTCCAGGTAAATGGCTGCACTGTCGTGTTGGCGTAATTTATAAAAGTAATAGGCCTGCATTTCATGCAGGCTGGGATGCAGTCGCTCCGGAAAGAGAGGGTCATTACGCAGTGTTTGGATCAGGGTGGCAGCAGCACCGGTTTCATTGCGTTCCAGGTGGGTGCGGATCAGCCAGATCAGCCCATCGTTCCTGCTGGGGGGACGTGAAAAAGCTTTATCCAGTACATTTCTTTTTTCCTGCGTAGAAACCTTCAGTGCATTGCTTCCTTCTGTTGAATTGGATGCAATTACCCGGTCGTAGCCATCCGGATCCTTGGGATGAAAAGCATAGTTCATGTACTGAAAAGTCATGAAAGCAGAATCCAGCGTGTTCCTGAACAGATAGGCCTGGCCCATGGCGAGGTAAAGATTATCCATCCAGTTGCTCCGTAAATCGTGTAATAAAATACCCGCATTAACCTTGTACAATACCGAGTCCAGCTCGGTTTTCTGAGCAGAAGTGGCATCAAGGCTGTAATTATAAAAGGATAAAAGCTCTGAATACCGGTCTACATGCTGCAGTTTTGCCGCTTCAAGCACCTGTGTCAGCTTGGTTTCAGCATTAAATACATAATTGTAGTGAGTGTAGGTATTCTGAAAAAAGCGCCTGGGGGCAGTGAATTTTTTTTCTCCGGTCTTTTCGGCCCGCAATTGCCGGTTCTCGTATTTCTTCGGTTTTTGTTGCTGAATGTCAGGGTCAAGCGTAGGTTGCCCCATTCCAGGTAGTCCAAAGGAAAGGAATAATAGAAAGGGAACAAGGTATGGGAGGCCCTGGATCTTGATCATCTGCGCAAACTAAATTGATAATAACACACCCGCAAGAAAATTATTTTAAAGTTAGCCAAATAATTTGGCTCGAATTTTATGTAAGTTGTGGCGGCTTTACCTGAAAAACTGAACAATTTTAATGCCTGAAAACAATACTAATACCACCCTTAAGCGTTTACGTAACAGGTATCGGCTGGTTGTGATGAACGACGACAGTTATGAAGAGGTGGTAACCTTCAAATTATCACGGTTAAGTGTATATATTGGATTGAGTACCATTTTTGTGTTGCTGACCAGTCTTACCGTAGCTTTAATTGTGTTTACACCGTTAAAGTTGTATATTCCGGGTTACGGTTCGGCCAGTGCGACGAAAGAATTGAGACAATTGAAGATCCGGACCGATTCGCTGGAACAGGCGATGTATTATAAAGATCAGTATTTGTTAAATATTAAGCGGGTATTAACAGGAGAGGAGCCAGTTGCGCTGGATACTACCCTGTTGAATATACCGGTAACAGAAACAACCACCGATTAAATCCAAGATCATGTTCAACGGAAAATCCAAATCTGAAGCGGCCGCAGAAGTATCCGGCAGCACGTCCTCCAGTACCAGCCTGATCGGCAACGGAACCACCCTGAAGGGTGATATCTCCAGCAACGGCGATCTTCGTATCGACGGTAAACTGATCGGCAATATCCATAGTACTGCCAAAGTAGTAATCGGTGCCAATGGTGTAGTAGAAGGTGATATCCATGGCGTTCAGGCCGATATTATGGGTAAAGTAACCGGAACTATTAAAGTAAAAGAACTGCTCCAGCTGAAAGCCAGTGGTATAGTGAATGGCAATATCCACGCAGGGAAATTGCAGATTGAGCCGGCAGCTACGTTTAACGGAGCCTGTCACATGGGGGTTGAAACAGCAGCACCCACACTGGTGAATGAAAAGCAGAAAGACACGAAAGCTGCCTGATAATTCTCATAATTTATTCAAATACCTTTCCCTGGGCACCCAGTTAGTGGTGGCCCTGGGACTGGCTGTTTGGGCCGGTATCTGGATCGATAAGCGGCTGGGGTTTTCTATGCCCCTATCCGTTTGGATCTTACCTTTGCTGGTAATTGCTGTTACCATCTTCAAGCTGGTAAAAGAAACCGCAGGTAAATCGAATGGAAAAAAAACGGACTGATTCCCGCAAAGCACTACTTCCTCTGTTGCTTTTCTTCATTATTGTAAATGGATTGCTGATTGTTTTTCAGCAGCGCCTGTCGGCCTATGGCTTGGATACCTCCGTATTGCTGATGGCCAATCTTATCCTGTTCCTCATCTTTTTTATATCACTCTGGCTGCACCTGCGTTCCATGGCAAACAGCTCCACCCATGTTTTTATGCGGAATATGTATTCCGGTATGTTGCTGAAACTGTTTGGGGGAGCATTGGCCGCCTTCATTTATATGTATTTAAATCGCAACCAGGTGAATAAGCCAGCTCTTTTTGGGGCGATGGCCCTTTATGTGTTGTATACCATCATCGAATTGCGGTCAGTGCTCAACCAAAGCAAGTCGAGCTGATCTATGGCGAGGAAGGAATATCCGCTCAATCATCTTTCACATTTTCTGCCGGAGGGATCTTATGAACCGATCGCCTGGTACCTGCATCATTACAAAGTTCATCTGACGGTGAGCCGCGAACGTCGCAGCCTGCTGGGCGATTATCGCCATGCGCACCTGAATCGAAATCACCGGATCAGTGTCAATGGTAATCTGAATCCCTATGCTTTCCTGATTACCCTGATTCATGAATTGGCGCATCTGGTTACCTACGAACAATTTGGCAATCGGGTTCAATCACATGGGAAAGAGTGGAAGCAATTGTACCGGCACCTGCTGGAGCAGTTTCTGGGAAAAAATTTATTTCCGGGAGATGTGGAAGCGGCGCTGAACAGGAGCCTCCACAATTTGCCCGCAAGCAGTTGTGCCGATGAAAACCTGATGCGCATTTTGAGAAAACATGATCATCCCGATCAGCGACAGGTATTGGTAGAGGAATTACCGGAAGGCGCTCTTTTTGAAATTGAAGGGGGACGAGTTTTTCAGAGGGGAAAAAAATTAAGAAAAAGATATCAGTGTAAAGAACTGGCAACTGGAAAGTTGTACCTTTTCAGTGGATTGTATGAAGTTATAAACCATCAGTTATGAAAAAAATTACCGGGCTATTTTTCGGGTTGGTTATTGCATTGGGACTCACTGCTCAAACGGAACAACAGGATTGGCTGGTCGGAGGCAGTTTTGCCCTCAATACAAGCCGGAATACCACGGTTAGCCTGAATCCGGCGGCCGGTTATTTTTTTCTGAACAATTTTGCTGCGGGTGGAGTATTTCAGCTTTCCTATAACAAAATCGGCGAGAATAAAACTACTGTGTTCGGCCTAGGGCCCTTCGTTCGGTATTATTTCGGCAAAAAAGAACTGAAACCTTTTATTGCTTCAGAATATATTTTCACGTCCAACAAATTTGATAATCCAAGTTTCCGGTCAACCGTAAATGGAGCTGATTTTTTTATTGGTCCCGGACTGGCGGCCTTTGTAAATGAGCATGTAGCTATTGAAACCCTGGTGGGATATGTGAATTCGAAAGTTTCTGATGTACCGAGTGATGGGGGCGTTGTTGTTCGGATCGGATTCCAGATCTATTTATCTCCCCGTGGCATTGTAGATACCTATCGGAAACGCTAAAGGGTTTTTTTCATCCAGACATCACATCCGAAATGGCCTGAATTCCCGACCGGGCCGTTCAGGTACTCAAATCCGAATTGTTCGTAAACGGAAACAGCTTTACGTAGTTCCGGCATGGTTTCAAGATAAACGGTGTGGTAATTTTTGCGCCGGGCTTCTTCGAGGCAATGAGCAATGAGTTTTCTTCCCAGTCCGAGTCCCCTCGCTTCTTTTTTCAGATACATTTTTACCAGCTCACACCAGCCTGGAGCTAAACCGGGTGTTGGAAAGAGTCCCGCTCCTCCAAGGAGCTCATCTCCCCGTTCAGCTACAAAATAGACACTGCCGGGAGTCTGAAACAACTCAAATAAATGATCGGTGGAATCATCAAAATAGACGGTACCAGGTTTGTTGGCACCAAATTCTGACAATGCGGTTCGAATGATCAGGGCCAGTTCCGGGTTGTCACCAGGCTGTATCGGCCGGATACTCCATTCCATACCGCAAATCTAGGTGCTTAGCCCAGAATCAGCGCAAATAAACCATAAAATAATACCAGTGAGGTAAAGATGGCAGCGATAAAAACCTTGTCGGCGTTCCTTGAGTGCATAACTGAAATTTTAGAGCCTGCTATGCGAATAACGTGCCATTCGACAAAATCGTATATAAAAAACCACTATTTATTTTGTGGGTTAAATAAAAAATATATCTATATTTGGCTAAAAATAAATTTAGACAAGACTAAATATGAGATTCCGGTTTTTAGCATATATTTTATTGCTGCTCTCAATTGCAGGCCAGGCGCAGGTTCCAGCGATTTCAGTGCAGGTGGTAGAAGAGGGTACGGGAGTACCGGTAGCTTTTGCAACAGTAAAACTGAAAGCCAGCGGACAATCCGTTCTGGCAGATAGCCTGGGGAATTTTTCACTCAACAAGCTGGTGGATTCGGGTAAGGATCGGGCCCTGCTGCTGGTGTCGGCAGTGGGTTATGAAACCCGTGAATGGAACTGGAAAAAAGGAGACCGGCAAATTCAACTCGTATCCACTTCAAAAGAAATGGACGCAGTGGTAGTTAGCGGAACCATGCGGGCCGTTGTACGTTCAGCCAGTCCGGTGCCGGTAGAAGTCTATTCCGCTCAATTCTTTCGCAAAAATCCAACGCCGAGTTTATTTGATGCATTGCAACTGGTGAATGGTGTTCGTCCGCAATTAAACTGTAACGTGTGTAATACGGGAGATATACATATCAATGGATTGGAAGGTCCATATACGATGGTACTGATTGATGGCATGCCGATTGTCAGCAGTTTGGCAACGGTATATGGATTACAGGGTATACCCAGTTCACTGGTGGAACGGATTGAAGTGGTTAAAGGGCCTGCATCCTCCTTATATGGCTCTGAAGCAATGGGCGGATTGATCAATGTAATTACCAAAAGCCCATCGAAAGCACCACGGTATGCAGTTGAACTCAGTAGTACCAGCTGGCGGGAACATAATCTGGATGCGGGGTTTAAAATCCGCACGGGCCCTAAAAGTCAGGCATTGGTGGGGGTTAACTATTTTAATTATACGCATCGCACCGATAAAAACAGGGACAATTTCACCGATGTAACCCTTCAAAACCGGTTGTCGGTATTCAGCAAGTTGCAGTGGGACCGGAAACAGGGGCGGCAGGCCGGAATGGCTGTACGATTTATAACCGAGGATCGTTGGGGCGGTGAAATGCAATGGACACGCGCTCACCGGGGAGGAGAGGAGCGATATGGAGAACAGATCAGTACCAACCGGTTCGAATGGATTGGTAACTACCAGTTACCTACAACCGAAAAACTGGTGTTTTCGTTCTCCGCTACAGCGCACCAGCAACGTTCTGCATATGGTTCAACCATCTACGATGCGGATCAGTACATTGGATTCGGTCAGCTGACCTGGGAAAAAAAGGCAGGCAAACATCAGTTGCTTTCGGGTATGGTAGCCCGTTATACCTATTATGATGACAGCACACCAGCCACGCTGGGAAAGGATGGAATCACCAATCAGCCAGATAAGGTGCTGATTCCGGGTATCTTTATTCAGGACGATATCCAGTTCAATAACCGGCACCAGCTCTTATCCGGGATCCGGTACGATTACGACCGCAGGCATGGTTCTATATTCACACCCAGACTTGCTTACAAGTGGAAACTTTCGGATAAAGATTACCTCCGCCTCAATATGGGAACCGGTTTTCGGGTAGTCAACCTTTTTACAGAAGAACATGCCGCACTCACGGGTGCCCGTGAAGTAGAAATAGTGGGGGATCTGAAACCTGAACGCAGTTACAATGCCAGCCTGAATTACAGCCGAAAGCTGGTTGTTGGTAACGGTTTCATGAACCTGGAAGCGGCCGGCTGGTATACCTATTTTTCCAATCGGATTGTTCCGGATTATACCAGTAATACTGACAAGATCATTTATGCCAACCTGGATGGCTATGCCGAATCTATGGGGGCCAGCCTGAATCTGGAAGGACAGCTGAACAGCCGGTTGCGTTTTACCAGCGGACTAACGGTGCAGGATGTACGCATTTCAAACAGGGACGAAAATGGCCGCCTTCAACGGAGTCGTCAGCTTCTGACCGAGCAATGGTCGGGTACCTGGACAATCTCCTACCGCATTGGCAATGCAGGCTGGTCGGCCGATTACACCGGCTCTGTTTATGGCCCCATGCTATTGCCCCTGGCTTCTGCCCTGGATCCAAGAAAACCCGAATCTCCGGTATGGACCCTCCAGCACCTGCAGATCACCAAAAAATGGAAATCCGGGGTTGAGTTTTTCGGAGGTGTTAAAAACCTGTTGGATTTCACCCCCGATAAAGGAAATCCCTTCCTGATTGCACGTGCCCACGATCCTTTTGATAAACAGGTGGTTCGCGATGGCAGCGGGCAGATTATAGCAACCCCCGAAAATCCCTACGCACTCAGCTTCGATCCCACCTA
>CAZJNY010000054.1:0-18579 GCA_964547405.1 uncultured Flavihumibacter sp.
ATCGGACCTCAAAAAGACATACCAGCCCCCTTTCGGACCTGGTTTATAAATTCCCAAATAGTTTTACATTCATACTGCAAACCCGGAAATATGGTAAAAATATTCGTTCTGATTAGTTTACTGACACAACTCAGTATCACTGCCCTTGCACAAAGCAGAAATAATATACACTTTAATCCTGATACAAGTATAGTAACCCTGCAGGAACTCACAGTAAAGGGTCAAAAAATTCCCTATAAGGCAATCGCAGGTACGTTGCCGGTTTGGAATGAACAGGGCAAGGCAATAGCCGGACTATTTTACACGTATTATGAGCGTACTGATATCCGGGACAGAGCAGCCCGGCCACTGGTATTTTCATTTAATGGAGGCCCTGGTTCAGCTTCTGTCTGGATGCATCTTGCTTATACCGGCCCGAAAATCCTGCATATAGACGACGAAGGATACCCGCTTCAGCCATATGGATTCAAAGACAATCCGCATAGCATTTTAGATGTGGCTGATATTGTATTCATCGACCCGGTAAATACAGGCTTCTCCCGAATCACCGACTCCACTGTTCCCAAATCAACTTTTTTTGGTGTGCAGGCTGATATCCGTTACCTCGCGGGATGGATCAACAGTTTTTTATCCCGCTTCCAGCGATGGGCTTCCCCAAAATATCTTATTGGAGAAAGTTATGGCACTACCCGGGTATCCGGACTCGCACGGGAACTTCAGGAATCACAATGGATTTATCTCAATGGTGTTATCCTGGTTTCTCCCACTGAGCTGGGCATTGAAAGAGGAACGGCCACCGATGCTGCTCTGCGCCTTCCCTATTATGCCGCAACTGCCTGGTATCATAAAAAATTACCGGCAGACCTGCAACAAAAAGACCTGCTGCAGGTACTTCCTGAGGTGGAAGAATTTACTATGAAAGAAGTGCTGCCAGCCATTCACAGAGGCGGACAATTAAACAGTTCGGAGAAAAAATCAATTGCTGCACGGATGGCGAAGTATTCCGGCATTTCAGAGCAGGTCTGGTTAGAGCATAACCTGGATCTGCCGGTGAATTTTTTCTGGAAAGAACTGATGCGCGATAAAGGATTTACAGTTGGGCGACTCGATTCCAGGTACCTGGGCATCGACCGGAAAGATGCAGGTGACCGCCCGGATTACAATGCGGAATTAAATTCCTGGTTACATTCCTTCACTCCCCCTATCAATATGTACCTGAGAGAGACATTGAAATACAAAACTGATTTTAAATACAATGTATTTGGCAATGTATCTCCCTGGGACCGGACCAATGACCAGACAGGCGAAGACCTGAGAAAAGCAATGGCGATGAACCCGTATTTAAACGTACTGGTACAGTCTGGTTATTATGATGGAGCCTGTGATTATTTCAATGCGAAATACAATCTCTGGCAGCTCGATGCTGCCGGAAGATTTACCAGCCGGATGAGCTTTAAAGGCTATCGGAGCGGGCATATGATGTATCTCAGAAAAGAAGACCTGGCAAGCAGTAATGAAGACATCCGCCAGTTCATCAAACAAAGTCTGCCTGCTACCAATCAACCTGCAAAGTATTAATCATGATGTTTGTAAAGAAGCGTTTCCCTTTGTTCTTTTTCCTGCTGATGGCATTCAGCCTGCATTCCGATGCACAAAAAATAACGCTTGACTCTTTTCCCGTTCGGGCCTTTAGTATTGCTGCTCCAACCCAGCAAAACCTGGATTCCTTTCTGGTGTTCATGCAAAAAGAACTGGCACCCCGCAAAATAAACCGCCTGGTGCTGCGTGTTGATTATGCCTACCAGTTTCAATCGCACCCGGAATTAATTGATACACCCTTTCTCAGAAAAGAAGATGTGAAAAAACTGGTTACTACCTGCCGCGTTGTTGGAATTGAAATCATCCCGCAGATCAATCTGCTGGGGCATCAGTCGTGGGCTACTAAAACAGGAAAGCTTTTACAGGTATATCCCCAGTTTGATGAAACGCCTTGGGTACAGATGCCTGAAAAATATGAATGGCCCAATAAAGACGGATTGTATTGCAAAAGCTACTGCCCTTCCCATCCGGATGTACATAAGATTGTTTTTGCATTGATGGATGAATTATGTGATGCCTTTGAGTCCAATGCTTTTCATGCTGGGATGGATGAAGTATTTTATATCGGAGAAGAAAAATGTCCGCGTTGTGGTGGACATGACAAAGCGGAGCTGTTTGCAAAAGAACTAACGTTAATCCGTAACCGATTAGCGGAAAAAAACAGGCAACTATGGATTTGGGGAGATCGTTTGATTGATGGCAAAACAACTGGTATTGGTATGTGGGAAGCAAGTTTTAATTCAACGCATCGCGCAATAGACATGATTCCAAAGGATGTAGTAATCTGCGACTGGCATTATGAGCGTCCGGATAAAACTGCTGTCTATTTTGCGATGAAAGGATTTTCTGTTATCACCTGTTCCTGGAATAAACCGGCAGTGGGTGTACAACAGGTACGTGATATGGCGGAATTCCGGCAGTCGGCAACAGGTCCTATGAAAGGTCGCTATCTTGGAGTGATGGAAACTATCTGGTCGCCGGTTACCTCCTTTTTTAACGGATATTATGACAAAAACAAGAACGACCAGAAACAACCGCAGGTGAATACTCCCTGGAACTGTTTCCGGTCGATGTTTCCGGCTGATTCAAAATAAATGCCGGTTTACCGATTAATAAGTCTACCTTGAGTACGTTAACGATTTGAGTTAATCAGCATCTTGTAAAAGAATCCCTTCTTAATTGCCTTCAATTACCTCCTGCTTTTTTCCTCAGAAAATTTTCATTAAAAAATTTTACTGAAATGAACATTTATGTATCCAACCTCGGATTTGGGGTTCAGAACGACGAGTTAAAGAAATTATTCACTCCCTATGGAGAAGTTTCCTCTGTAAACGTAATCATGGACAAAGTAACCAATAGAAGTCGCGGTTTCGGATTTGTGGACATGCCAAATGACACGGCCGCAGAAAATGCTATCAAAGAATTAAATGGAGTTTCCATGGAAGGCCGCTCTATTAAAGTTAATGAAGCAAAGCCACGCGAAGACCGTAGTAAGTCCAGCGGGCGTTACTCCTATTAATAACTAATTGAACGATTAGTTTCTAAGGTGCCAGGCTTTGGGTTGAACAAAAGCACGTATTCCGCTATAAGATAAAGTAGAACCCAGACCCGAGTCCTGTCTTCCTGACCAAGGAAGATTGGCACTCACCCGGTCGCAGCAATTCCAGTATACCGTTCCGGTATTCATTTGCTTCAGGATCTTTTCTGCCCGCTCTTCATTAGAGGTATATACTGCAGCTGTTAATCCATACCTGGTATCTTTCATTAAACGGATAGCTTCCTCATCACTTCTTACTTTCTGGATGCCAATCACCGGACCAAAACTTTCTTCCTGCATCACCCGCATGGAATGATCTACATTGGAAAGTACCGCAGGCATCATATAATACCCTGGCTGTTGCAGGCGATAACCACCAGACAGCAATTCAGCACCTTTATTTTGTGCATCCTGTACCTGGTCTAATATAAAGGCGAGCTGTTCTTTTCTTGTAAGCGGACCAATATCTATTCCTTCTTCTTTCGGATTTCCAATCTTAAGTGCTTTAGCCTGCTCTGTAAACGCGTTCAGAAAATCATCATACACTTTTTCGTGCACGTAAATTCTTTCCACTGCACAACAACTCTGACCATTGTTGTAGACCACACCTTCCAGCGCTGCAGCAGCCACCTGGTTCAGATCAGCCACCTCATCACTTACATACAGCGGATCTTTCCCACCCAATTCAAGCTGACAGGGCACTAATTTTTCCGCCACTTTTGCAGCAATAATTTTTCCGGTTTTGTTGCTACCGGTAAAATAATAGCCATTTAATGGCAGGTCCAGCAGAAAACTTCCAACCAGTCCGCCTCCCAATACCACCTGGAATACATTTTCGGGTATACCTGCCTGATAGAGCAGATCACGTATCGCCAACCCTGTTAAACTGGAAAACTCCGAAGGTTTGTACAGCACGGCGTTCCCACCAATCAGGGCAGGAATAAATACGTTTACACCAACCAGGTAAGGATAATTCCAGGCAGAAATATTAGCGATCACACCCAGGGGTTCATAACTGATTCTTTCTTTGGTGGCCCCATCCCGCACCATCCATTCATCCTGCAACCATTTTTCAGAATTATTGATGAAAAAAGCGATGCGTCCTCTGGCGCCATTTATTTCATTCCTGGCCTGCTGAATGGGTTTACCCACTTCATCACTCAGGATGCCTGCCAATCGTTCTGCTGAATCGCCCAGCAACTGATCAAAGCGGCGGATACAATTGATACGTTCAGTCACCGGCACCTGCGACCAGGCTATTTGTCCTTTCGTAACCAATTCATATTTCTGCTGTATGGATGCTGCATTGTCTTCATCCAGGATGGCCAGGACTTCCTCTGTAGCAGGGTTTATAACATTGAATGTACTCATGATAATTCGCGGATAGTTTGTAAAAAATGTTCTTTAATTGCTTGTGATAAGGGATTCTGTTCCTTGTTCAGCATTCTTTCCGGATGCCATTGAACGCCCAATAAAAAGGGATGAATGCGTTGATCCTTCCATTCAATGGCTTCAATCAATCCGGTTTCATCCCTTGCACTGATACGCCAGTTGGAGGATAACGTTGCAGGATCCAGCGCCTGGTGGTGGGCACTGTTCACCTGTCCGGTTAATGCACCGGCCCAATCAGCCAGCCAGGATCCGGGAACCAATTGCAGCGGATGCTGTTTGTCTTCTTCCGTGTCTTTTTTATGCCGGCTATTCTGTGAACCAAGATCCTGAATCAATTTTCCCCCTTCCAGTGTATGCACCAATTGCATGCCTCTGCAAATGGCAAGCAAGGGTACCTGCTTTTCCTTCGCATGCCGGTAGATGTCGGATTCAAACTGATCCCGGTCGGGTTGATAGGAATCCGGCTTATTGGGATACTCCGGATCACCCTGATAAAACACCGGATCAATATCCACTCCACCAGTCAATACATAGGCATCGCATTGCTCCATGGCTTGTTGATCAGGTTCCTCAAAGGATAATAGTACCAGCTCCAGGTCCTCTCCAAGATCTGTTTTCGTAAACCAGTTCAAGTAGTGCTGAAAATTGGTTCGGGTGAAACTGATGCCGATTTTCTTCTTCATTACAATCACAATGCTTTTTTATAGATCGCCAGGAAATCTTCCCTGCTTACCGGCTTCGGATTATTCGGGTGACAGAAATCCGCCTCCGCAAGGGTAGCCAATGTTTCGAGATGCTCTTCTTTTACGCCGATCGCTCCCAGGTTTTCGGGTAGGCCTAACTGTTCGTTCAGGTAAAAAAGATAGGCTACCAGGGAAGCGGCATCCGCACCTGTTACATTCATAGCCTGTGCCATGCGCTGAAAAGCAGGTTCGAGTCCGGGTGCATTGAAATCCATTCCATAGGGAAGATTCACCGCATTGGCCAATCCATGATGGGTATCCAGCAGAGAAGAAAGCGGATGCGCCAGTGAGTGCACAATGCCCAGCCCTTTCTGAAAAGCAACTGCTCCCATCAGAGAAGCGATCATCATCTTCGAACGGGATTCCAGGTCAGGGGCAGTAGTTGCTTTTACAATTGATTCACTGATAAGCGACATACCCTGCAGTGCGATGCCTTCACACATAGGATGAAAACCTTTTGCAATGAAGGCTTCCATATTATGAGTAAGCGCATCCATGCCTGTTGCCGCCGTTACAAAGGGTGGCAGATCCATGGTCAGTACGGGATCAGCAAAAACCATCTTCGCCAGCAACTTGGGAGAAAATAAAATGCGTTTGCGATGGGTGTCATCCTCCGAAATAATAGCACTCCGGCCCACTTCACTTCCTGTTCCACTGGTAGTGGGCAGGGTTACAAAATAGGGCACGTCTTCCGTTACATATTTATCGCCACCAATCAGATCATCATAGTCAAATAAATCACGATGGTGATGAATGCTTAAGGTGATGGCTCTCGCTACATCCATACCGGCACCTCCGCCGATGCCCACAATACAATCCGCACCGGCATCCTGGAATGCCTGTTTACCCGCCAGCACATCTGACTTCACCGGGTTCTTGTGAATATTCGAAAAAACATCCGGCTTTAAGCCGAGGCGCTCCAGATCCGCAAGGATCTTTTTGAAGAAAGGCAAATCACGCACGGTTGGATCTGTAACTACCAACGGGCGACTAAAGCCTGCATCTTTTAAATGAGGTCCCAGTTCTTCAGAGGCGCCTGCACCAAACCGGATGGTAGTTGGAAAATTATACTGACGTACTACATCAAAGGCTGTCATATACTGCTATTAAATGATTTCTAAATATCGTTGTGTTTCCCAATTGGTTACTACTTTGGCAAATGCCCGCCATTCCCATTCACGCGATGCGGTGAAATGATCAGTGAAGGCATCCCCAAATAATTCCCTTGCTACCGGTGAATTTTTCATGGCCTGCGTTGCTTCATGCAGGTTGGAAGGTAATACGCCGTGCACTTTATTCGCATATCCGTTACCGATAGTTTCAGGAATTTCGAGTTTAAGTTTGTTTTTTATTCCATAGAGTCCGCTTGCCAGGCAGGCGGCCATCGCCAGATACGGATTACTGTCAGACCCCACTACTCTTGTTTCCAATCGCGTTGAATAGGGGCTTCCCGGCAGGGCCCTGAGTGCTGTAGTGCGGTTATCCACTGCCCAGGTTAAGGTAGTTGGTGCCCAGGCACCTTCCACCAGCCTTTTATAGCTGTTGATGGTAGGGGCCAGCATGGGTAATATATAAGGCAGACAATAAAGCTGGCCTGCCATATAATTTTCCATTAACCCACTGATATGGTTAGCCGAACCCGCATCATAAAACAGGTTCTCGGATTTATCCAGTGTCCACAGACTCTGGTGCACATGACCACTGCAGCCTGGTAATGTTTCACTCACTTTCGCCATAAAGGTGGCGAGGTATCCATGCCGGTGCGCGATTTCTTTTACACCGGATTTAAACAATACGGCTCTGTCTGCTGCTTCCAGAATATATCCGTACAATACAGCGGCTTCATACACACCGGGGCCCGTTTCGGTATGAAGGCCCTCAATCGGCACACCAAATTTAGTCAGCTGATCAAATAGATCCTGGCAAAAGGCCGCCTGCTGGGAAGCTCTCAGTATGGAATAACCGAACATGCCCTGGGTGATCGGCTCAAGGGATTGAAAATCCCGGATCTCGGAGGGACGCTTATAATTAAACCATTCAAACTCCTGGCTAAAGGAGGGATAGAAGCCCATGGCTTCCGCTTCGCCGGCTACTTTTTTCAGCAGGCTACGCGGACAAATATCCAGGCTGTAACCATCGGCACTGGTGAAATCGGCCAGAAAAAATGCGCCGTTTTCTTCCCAGGGAATCTGGCGAAAAGTGGAAACATCAATAGTTGCCTGAGCATCCGGATAACCGCTATGCCATCCGGTATACTGCACATTGTCGTAGGCTACATCACCGGAATCCCATCCAAAAACCACATTGCAAAATCCGAAACCGGACTGTACAACAGACTTGAATTTATCCCAGCTTATCAGCTTGCCGCGAAGGATACCATCCATATCCGTGACGGCTATCTTAACCTTGGTGATCGATTGGTTCTCCAGGTAGGTTAACAGTTCCTGAAGTGATTGGGTGTTGCTCATCAGCATTATTTTTTACGAAGAAATAAAACCATGCATAGGCGATAGCCAGAATTCCGAAATAGAACAGGCTAAGTAACGGATATAGCGTAATCATCGCGATCATACAGATGATCCCAATGATCAAGGCAATAATCGGGAACCAGGGATAAAAGGGCACTTTAAACGGACGTTCCAGATTCGGCTCCTGTTTACGTAACCGTAAAAGAGTAATCATTGAAAGAATATACAGGGTTACGGCTCCAAAGCAGGCAATTGTAATAATAGCCCCGGTTTCACCTGTTAACAGGGCCAGTATACCAACGCCCATATTTACCAGCAGGGCATTGGCCGGCGTTTTGAACCGGGGATGAATATTGCCCATTGATCTGATAAAATAACCTACCCTTCCGAATTCAAAACTGGCTCTTCCGGCAGCCAGAATGATGCCATGAAAGGAAGCTATCAGTCCCAGTAATCCGATCGTGATCAGCAAATGGTAAATCCAGCCACTATTGCCGGTTACTTTTGCCATCGCCAGTGGTAAGGGAGAGTCAGAAGCAGGTGCTCCCGGTGATGCATACACGATTGCTTCCCAGCCCGCTACTCCGATTCCGGAAACAAATACCAGTATACAAAGAATAATAAGTGTCAGCAATGCGGAGCCAAATCCTTTGATGATGGTTTTCTGTGGATTGATGGTTTCTTCCGCCACATTGGCGATGCCCTCGAGTCCAAGAAAAAACCAGATAGCAAAGGGAATACATGCCCAGATACCGGTGGTGCCATTTGGCAATGCGTTTATTTCCAGGTTGCTCCATTGGAAATGCGGCAGGGTGATGCCTGCAAATATCAGGAGCTCCAGTACGGCAAATATGGTAATGATCAGCTCAAAGCTGGCGGCGGCTTTCACCCCAATAATATTCAGTGCGGTAAAAAGAAAGTAGGCAATCATCGCAATGACTACCACCGGAACAGATGGAAGGAATATATGAAAGTAGGCACCAATGGCAGCGGCAATGGCAGGTGGCGCGAATACAAATTCAATTACCTGTGACATGCCGGCAATAAATCCCCATTTTTTTCCCAGTGCACGATGTGCATAATCAAACACCCCTCCTGCTTTGGGAATGGAACAGGCCAATTCTGCGTAAGAGAACGTAAACGTGATATAAAGAAGAATAATGAGACCGGTTGCAATTGCCATTCCAAGTGTGCCCCCTTCCGCCAATCCAAGATTCCATCCAAAGTACATTCCTGAAATAACATATCCCACTCCGAGTCCCCATAGCATTACAGGTCCGAGTGACCTGGCCAGATGAGTCCCGGAGGCTGTCGTTGGTTGTTGGGCCTCCATTACTTGCTTTTCGGTGAATTTAAGAAAAAACGGAATTCGCCTTTTTGGAATTTCTACAAGGGAATCAGGATTTTTAACTGGCAGCCCTCTCCGGGCAGACTGTGAACGCGACAATCACCACCCAGGTGTTGAACCCTGCGATTGATATTGGACAGACCAATGCCAGGCTGGTATTGATCCGGATCAAATCCAATGCCATCATCTTCTACAATCAGTTGAATGGAATCTGCTATATAGCGAAGTTCAACCAGTACCGAACCGGCTTCGGCATGTTTGATAATATTGTTGACCTGTTCCTGGATAATCCGGTACAGTGCGAGCTTTACTGTTGGATCCAGGCTGTTTAATTTTTTCCTTGATACCAGCTTTAACTGTACCATCAGCCGGTTATCTGTTTTCATCCGCTCTAATAAGCGCATAACCGCATCCGTTAGTGATTCTGTTTCTAGTCCGGGTACCACCAGACTATGAGACAATTTTCTGGCTTCAGAAATGGCTGTAAACACATCGTCTCTTGCTTTTTCCAGGTGTTCATCCTTTCTTTTGGTTTGCCGGATGGCAATATCAAGCATCAATTTGGCGGAGGCCAGGAGTTGTGTAATATTATCATGCAACTCCATTCCGATCTCCATACGTTCAGATTCCTGTGCAGCCAGGCTAGTTTTTAAAATTTCCTTTTCCTTACTGGCTTCCTGTTTAAGGATCATATCGGTAATATCGGTCAGTATACCCGCCGTTGCATATACCTGATTGTTCTTATTCAGCAGTGGAAACCGGATAGAATAGAGGTGATAGGTTTGGTCGCCGATTACCAGGTCTTCCCTGATTTCCGAGGTAGCTCGCAGTTCCAGCATGGATTCATCGAGCGACTCATCCAGGTGTTCACCGGATTTTCCAAATAACTCTTCGAAGTTCCTGTTCTTAAAAATAAATCGTCCCAGCATATCCTTTACATAGACCATCGTGGAACTGTTATCAATGATGGATTGGAGAATCTGTTTGTTGTTTTCCAGTTGTTGTTTGGCCTGCAGTGTAGCCAACTGGTTTTTATACAGCACATACCCCGCAAATAGGACCAGGATAACCAGTGTTACAAGTAACAAAATGTAAAGGCGCTGATCGATGGAATTACCTAATTCGGCATCTGCTTTTCTGACTTCTATATTCCGCTGCTCCTCGGCCATAATACCATCCACCAGATTGTAAATGTACTTTTCATCAGCGGCCTCCAGCTTACCGTTGGACTGCCATTTATACAATATACGTTGAATCAAACGCAGCCTGTTTTCCTGAACTGCTGAATGCTTTTTTAAAACCCTGACAGAGGCAATCTGAGAATGAATCGCATTATCCAAGGGCTTTGACGCATTGAATTGAAGCTGTTCCCGGATCTCTGCCCGAAGTTGGATTGCAGACATAAGCACCGCGCGCGATTCATCCAGTTGGGCATAGGCCTCCTGATTGGACCGGTTGTTTTCATACAACTTAATGCCAAGCAGTAAAATGCCCGCAACAATAATCAGCCCCATCAGCAGAAGCCGTTCTTCCCAACTTAATTTTGAATTGTTGATTTTTTCTCTGACCCCTTCGTTGTACAGCGAATTCCACCATTGACGTACGGATTGCAGAAATCCGTAGAAACGATCGTTCATTCCCCCTGATTGGGAAATGTGTTTTTTCATGCCAGGATGGATTTTTTTATAAAGTACGACAAAAACAGTATATAGACAAACGCAGCCCGGCTTTTCTGGTCAAATAAGCAGAATCATTGCGTAACTTGACGGTATAACCTGTTTATTTAATCGCTATGAACTGGCATACCAAATCTATAGAAACTGTTCTCACAGAAATGAACAGTTCCGAACAGGGACTGGAGAGTTCAGCTGTTGAACAGAAAAGAGCCGAATCCGGCTGGAATCTATTGGTGGAGAAAAAAAAGAAACCGGCCTGGATGCTGTTCCTGCATCAGTTCAATGATTTTATGATCCTGGTACTGATTGCGGCAGCAATCATCTCCGGAATTGCAGGTGATCTTACAGATACCATTATCATTCTGATTATTGTATTGCTGAATGCGATTATGGGTTTTGTGCAGGAATACCGTGCTGAGAAAGCAATGGATGCCCTCAGCCAGCTCGCCACCCCGCAGGCAACGGTCATCCGCAACCGAAAACCGGAAATCCTGTCCTCAAAAGAAATAGTTCCGGGGGATATTGTTGTGCTGGAAGCAGGCAACCTGGTGCCGGCAGATATACGCCTGATGGAAGTACATAGTTTGCGGATTGAAGAATCATCCCTCACCGGTGAATCCATTCCCGTTGATAAAACGCATAGAGCACTGGAAGAAGCAGACAGCAGTTTGGGAGACCGGCTCAATATGGCCTATAAAGGCACACAGGTAAGTGCAGGCCGGGCACTGGGAATTGTGATTGCCACCGGCATGCAAACTGAAATTGGAAAAATTGCCGGTATGCTGCAAACCGGGGAAACGCTAACCCCGTTGCAGAAACGCATGAATGAATTCGGCAAGAAACTTTCTTACCTCATCCTGCTCATCTGCGTGGCGCTCTTCGTAGTAGGATTATTGCGTGGTGAAGAACCTGTGTCCATGCTGCTGGTAGCCATCTCCCTGGCAGTGGCGGCCATACCGGAGGCCTTGCCTGCTCTGATCACGATAGCATTGGCAAGAGGAGCTAAAAGACTGGTCGCAAAAAATGCCCTGATCCGCAAACTACCTGCTGTAGAAACCCTGGGATCCGTAACCTTTATCTGCTCGGATAAAACCGGTACCCTTACCCAGAATAAAATGACCGTAGTGGAAATGGTTCCTTATAACGGCAAGGAAGAACCGAAATTACCAGCCGGTTTACTGGAAACCTGTATGGCTGTTAACCATGATGTGAAAAAATCTTCCGGAGATAAATGGATGGGCGATCCTACGGAAATTGCGCTGGTTGAATATATTAACGAGAAAGAAGGCGAAACTGCCTATCAGCAACTGCAGGAAAGCCTGCCCCGGGTGGCCGAACTTCCTTTTGATTCCGACCGGAAATGTATGACCACGGTACATTCGTACAACGGGCAATTCCTGGTTATATCCAAAGGAGCTTCGGAATCCATTGCCCAGCGTCTGGACGAATCCTATGATTCCTCCAACTGGCTCAAGGAAGCCAGCCGGATGGCAAAGGAGGGTAAACGGGTTATCGCTTATGCATACAAGTTAGCCAATCAGTTACCGGAACCATTTGACTATGATAAGGTCGAAACAGGACTGCATCCTGCAGGCATGGCGGGCATGATTGACCCGCCCAGGGAAGAAGTAAAAGATGCCATCAAGGCATGTAAAACAGCCGGTATACAGCCGGTAATGATTACCGGCGATCATCCTGAAACAGCCGCTGCCATCGCCAGAGAAATTGGTTTACTGGAAAAAGATGAACTGGTAATCAATGGAAGGGAACTGGCTGCCATGAATGCGGAGGAGCTGGATCAGAAAGTGGAGCGGATCAAAGTGTATGCAAGAGTATCACCGGAACAGAAATTAAATATTGTACAATCGCTCCAGCGAAAAAAACATTTTGTAGCCATGACCGGTGATGGCGTAAATGATGCGCCTTCATTAAAATCCTCCAATATCGGCGTGGCCATGGGCATTACCGGAACCGATGTGAGCAAGGAAGCGGCCCATATGATTTTGCTGGATGATAATTTCACGACGATCGTAAAAGCGGTGAAGGAAGGCCGCCGCATTTATGATAATATCCGGAAATTTGTCAAATACATCATGACCTGTAATGGGGCAGAAATCTGGACCATTTTTATGGCGCCGCTGCTGGGCATGCCCATCCCGTTATTACCCATTCATATATTGTGGATCAACCTGGTAACGGATGGTTTACCCGGATTGGCACTGAGTGCTGAAAAAGCGGAGGACGATATCATGAAACGTCCGCCACGCAGAACAGATGAAGGCCTGTTTTCAGAAGGAACCGGATATCATATTGTTTGGGTCGGACTATTAATGGCAGTGGTAACATTGGGTACACAGGCCTGGGCCATCCACACGAATCATGAAAACTGGCAGACCATGGTATTCACCGTATTGTCTTTGGCGCAGCTCGGGCATGTAATGGCCATCCGGAGTGATCATACATTTATTTACAAGAAAGGAATTTTTTCCAATCCCTCTCTGGCCATAGCGGTAATAGGAACATTTATTATACAGTTGGGCGTGATCTATCTGCCCTTCGCCAATAAAATTTTTAAAACAGCACCTTTAAGTTTCAGCGATCTGATGATCTGCATTGGCATTGCAGCCATCATTTTTCATGCAGTGGAAATAGAGAAATGGATCCGCAACCGGTATTATCGTAAAAACTGAAAAACCCATTGCATTAACAGACCACTGATATAGGCGCCATAGGTGCCGACTGCATATCCTAATACGGCCAGCAATACCCCAACAGGTGCGAGGAATTTATTGAAGAAACCGGCCACAACCGGTGCAGAAGCAGCGCCACCGATATTGGCCTGGCTGCCAACTGCTACAAAAAAATAGGGTGCCTTAATAATGCGGGCTGCAATCAGCAGCACCGTAATATGAATCAGCATCCAGATACTACCGGTCAGGAAAAAAACCGGACTGTTCACTAATGCTTTCAGGTTCATGTTCATGCCAATGGTGGCAACCAGGATATACAGAAAAACTGTTCCGATATCAGATGCACCGGATTGTTCCAGCTTACGGAGTGGTGTAAACGAAGCAACCATGCCCAGGGTAGTAGCAATAATCACAATCCAGAAAAAACTGCTGGTTAAACTATAGCTGGCAGATGAAGGATAGTTGGTCGCAAACCAGGGAGCCAGAAAATCACCCCCCAGGTGCGAGATAGCAGTAAAAGCAAAGGCAATTCCCAATACCTGGATCCAGGGACTCACACCAGCTTTCATTTCGCCCTGTTCCAGTTTCATCTGTTCCACGCGTTGTTCCAATTCAACAATGGAGCTATCATCGGCTCTTAGCCATTTATTGATTCTTTTATTGCGCGTGATACCAAAAAGCAGGATGCCTGTCCAGATATTTCCAATCAGCACATCCACTGCAATCATTTGTCCGAATAGGGATTTCCCCGAACCAAACACTTCCAGCATCGCGGCCTGGTTGGCCCCACCCCCGATCCAGCTACCGGCAATGGTAGCCAGTCCGCGCCAGGTTTCCTCCCCTTCAAAATAGAGGGAATCCGGAAAAATCAAACCGGTAATCGCCATAGCAATCGGTCCGCCGATGATTACCCCAAGGGTGCCGGCAAAAAAGATCACAATCGATTTGCCACCCAGCCGGCGCAAACTTTTAATATCAATGCCAATCGTCAGCAAAACCAGGCTTGCAGGCAGGAGGTACCGAGAGGCCATCGGATACAAACCCGATTTTTCTCCGGAGATGACACCAAATGTATTGAGTAAGGCAGGTATAAAATAGCAGAGCAGCAAGGCCGGAACCACGCTGTAAAATTTTTTAAAGAACCGGTTTTCCAGTTTGGAAGTGTAAAACACCAGTGCCAGCAGGCCCATCAAAATACCAAAAACAACCGCATCATTCTGGATCAAGGGATTCTGATTCATGTGTAAAGATTAAAACCAAATTAGAATTCCGGCATTTCCGGTAAAACGGCAATATAAACAGGTTTCCAGCAAATCAGGAAGCCTTTCTGGCATTGTTATTGAAAATACGGATTTTGAATGCTATGAACCTCTACACTAAAACCCTTACTGCATTTTTTATATTCCTGGCTATTCAGACAGCAGCGCAGGAAAAAAGAACCTACGACAGTAGTTACCAACCCATACTCGGACTTTCCGGAAAGGCGCGATTTACCTACACCATTGACAAAGATGGAAAACGAATAAAAGAGGGACCCTTCTTTTTTCAATCCAGGCAGAAAGACAGCCTGAATCCTTCCCTCTTCATTTATGAAGAATGGAAAGGGCAGTATCTGGCCAATAAAAAACAGGGTCCCTGGATCTACAAAAAAACCCGACAGTTTGTGCAGTTGGAAGATGTAGAGAAATGGGAGCTGCAATACCAGTTAAAAACGGAAGAACGCATCATCAAAGCTCATTATAAAGATGATCTCCCGGATAAGGATTGGGAATTAAGCAGAACTGTTTACAGCAATAAAGAAGTGGTTGAGCAGACGGAGTATTTCAGAACCACGTTGCAGAACCAACGCATGCAGGGCAAAATAGAATTGCAGTACCGGATTGATTCGATGCAAAGCGGGCGCATACTTGGATATGCGAAAAATGGTCTGATGGACAGTACCTGGAGTCTGGAAATCCAAAACGGCGACAGCCTGATCCGTGAGCAGCGTATCTATGAGAAAGGGTTTCTGCTTTCCTTGAAAAAAAACCTGAATGGAGATACTGTGGTGCAACTAAATTATCCGCTGAGTCAGCTCATACAGTCATCCTTAAACGAAGCATCCGGTGAAGACCAGGCAGTGAATATTCCTGTTAGTCTGGGTTTCAGTGATGGATACCCGAGAACCTCCGCTTATGTATTGGAGCAGCAAAACGGTAACAAATACCTTGAACTGTTACTCAAACAATTGTTCCAGTATGATCCCAACTGGATTCCGCAAAATGGTCTGCCATTGGGTACCAATCGCGGCTTTTATGTACTGACGCAGAAAGAAAAAAACCTGCTCGACAAATGGCCTGATCTGGAATATGCGTATCGTGAAAAAGTGAACCAGATCAAGGCAGATTTAGATACCAATCTGTCTGCGGCTACAGCGCCTGAACTGGAAACCATCCGCAACTGGACAAAAAGACAGGAATACCTGCTGAACTATATCAGGCCCTGGAATAATATACTATCCAGGAAAGAAATTGAATATTATTATCGCCAGGGAGAACTGATCCGGTATGCGATAGAATTGCTGGACAACGATGAATTGCTCACAGCAGACAGTTCCATACGACAAATGAACTACCCTGTACCGGAACTGAATCGCCAGGATTTTCTGAATTATATCAGCAGCAATTTTGAGCGAAGGACCCAAACGGCAGACTCGATTGCTGCACTGCTTAAAAAAATCACCCGCGACCAGGTTATCAACCGCGAAAAGCAGGCACAGGTACAACGCATCAGTCAATTGAAAAAAGAGGTGGATGAACAATTAAAAGCGAACGGTTATGCGCCTGCTATTCAGCCGCTGATTCAGCATTTGAAAGATTATTTTCTGGAAGTGGAATATCCACGGCTGAATACCAATTTTCTGGAATCAGTAAAAGAGAACAGCAGTGCATCCAAACCGATTGAAGACTCATTGGTATTTCTGCTGGAATCGGTTCAGATGATCCAGGAAATTGCATCCAGATTGCCGGAACGAACCAAAAGAATCGATAGCCTTTATACAATTTATACTTTCGACCCCTTCACTTTCAACGATAAATTTCCACGAAGAATAAAGAAAAAACTCTTTGAACTGATCGCCATTGATCTCTACAATGAATTGCTGGAAAAAATCAGCAATAACCCCTCCATTGCCGAGGTAAGATCAGGTGCCCGCAAACTTTATGATATCCAGGAGCGGCTCTTATTTCTGCATGATAAAGACACCCGGAAACTGGAACGAAAACTGAAAAAGGGCAGCAGCATGGAAGCCAAAATGGAAGTAATAAAGGTGTAGTTATGAGTGGAAAGATGAACTTTTGTGGGATCCTCTTTTTGTTGCTGGTACAGCTTTCTGTACAAGGTCAGCAAACACCTGCGCCAGGCAAAACCATTTCCAATAATACGGAAACCTGGATCGGACTCTATACCAAGTACAGGCTGAGTGAAAAGTTATTTTATTACGGCGAATACAACTATCGGAGAAGAAACCAGTTTATCAATGATATGGGGCAGGTTTATCTGCGCTTTGGATTAACCTACCTGGTAAACAAACAGTTTGAGGTTACGGGAGGAATTGTTACGCCATTGTACTGGGCACCTGACCAGGAAGCACCCAATATCGACAAAGTAGTACCACAGTTCCGGTTCTGGCAGCAGTTCCTGCTGGTGCAACCCATCAATCATGTAAAACTCTATCACCAGTTCCGATTGGAACAAAGATGGAGAAGGGACTTTGTAAAAAATTCCTCCTTTAATCTGACCCATCGGTTCCGGTATAAAATACTCGCCTATATTCCGTTGAACAGTACGCGGCTGGAACAGAAAACAGTTTTTCTTGCCTTATCGGAAGAGATATTCATGCAGGCAGGAAAAACAATAACCTATGATCATTTTGAAGATAACCGGGTTACAGCAGGATTGGGGTATATCCTGAATGATAACATTCAATTGCAACTCGCTTATATGTGGACATTCAGGCATCGGGGTGCACCGAATGCCTATGAGAGCAGACATATTCCAAGGTTAAGCGTTTATCATAACCTGGATTTTTTCACAAGAAAATTAAATCGGCGGAAACAGGCACCTGTATTGCTAACAGAAAATTTCTAGACATCAGGTTGTCAGCCTGATCCACTCATTAATCATCTGTTGAACCGTCTTCTTTTTCTGCATGATTTCTATCATGTCTGAAAACGTTAACAGTGCACGGTCTTCTGCTGCCCATTCGAGCCAGTTTCCGGTATCACTACTGATTTTGCCTTTCAGTTTTCTGGCTTTGATTTTTACACCGCAGTGAAATACCAGGCGAAAATGTTTGGTGCCGTGCAGATTGAAGGTAATTCTGTCTTCCCCATTAATGCAATAGCTGGGTGCATTCCATTTGATATGTTCCGTGAGCTGCTTATTCGAATCCAGAATAATCTCCCGCATTTCCAGGATTTCCTGTTTAAGCGGATGTTCAAGTTCATCCAGATAGGTTTGGAGATCGTTGGTTTTCATATCCGTGGAATTTTACGGAATGAAAGTACAGATTTTTTTATACGGATTTGCGAACTGTGAAATGAAAACAGCTTCCTGCACCTTCCTGCGATTCCACCCAGATCCGTCCACCATGTATGGCGACAATTTTCTTACAGGTGGCCAGTCCCATTCCTGTACCACTGTATTTATCTTTCGAATGCAGGCGGCTGAATACCTGGAAAATCTTCTCATAATACTGAGCAGGAATCCCGATTCCATTGTCTTCCACACTGAATAACCAGGCATCCGACAGTTCCCTTCCTGAAATCCGGATGACTGGCAGGTGATCCGGTTCCTGGTATTTGATGCCGTTCATGATAAGATTCTGAAAAAGCAACTGGATAGCAGTTTTTTGTCCGGTTATGTCAGGAAGGGTACCCCAGCTAATGGTCGCTTTCTTCTCTGAAATAAATGAATCATTCAAGGATAAGATATCCAGCAGCAGGGCTTCCGGCTGGATTGTTTCGAATGGTACCTGCTCACTACCAACCCTGGCATATTCCAGCAAATCGTTGATAAGCTGGCTCATTCGCTGTGAACCATTGATGGCAAAATCAACGTATTTATTGGCGGTGGTATCCAATTGT
>CAZJNY010000055.1:0-8142 GCA_964547405.1 uncultured Flavihumibacter sp.
CGTAAGGCCGTCCAGGGATTCTGCGTTTTCCAGATTATTACACCGGTATACCATTCCCACATTCTCGAACTGAATCCTTCCATCAATGAGCGATACTGATCATAATTCACCAGTTGCGCTTTGCGTCCCCAATCTTTCAGATCAGCTGGCTTGCCATAGGTATCAATGTATTTCCCGTATCCAATGTATTTATGGTATTCCCATACAGAATCTACCACCTCCCGGCGGGTTTCAGAATTGTATACGGGGGGCAGAAGGTTCTGTTCTGGAATAAACCGCTCCAGTGAGGCATAATCCCCTGCACCCACTGAACCTATTTCGGAATTAAAAGGCCAGGTCCGATAGTTGAAAAAAGTATGGATGTTCTGAATGCCGTAAGGACCATCCCCATTACCTCCGAGGAAGTTAAAGGACATATCATCAGAATTGGAATAATCCACGAACCAGCGTGTTCCATCCAGTTTGGGAAGGATGGTATCCCGCAAGGTTGTTTGAATATCCTGCGGTAAGGTGATTTCATTGCCACCACACCACATGGCGAGGGAGGCATGGTTGCGGATCATTTTGATCTGATCTTCAGCAGAACGCAGAAACAAGCCATGATCATCCGGATATTTTCTTCGGGTCCACTGGTCGTCTTTTTTCTTCGGATCCACCCACCGGCCATTGCAATCACCCGATCCCCAAAAATCCTGCATCACCAGCAACCCGTAACGATCGCAGGCCTCATAAAATTCCGGTCGCTCCGAAATGGCACCTCCCCAAATCCGGATAAGATTCAGGTTCATATCGCGGTGAAAGCGGATTTCAGCATCATATCGTACCTCACTGAAGCGTAACATCGCATCAGAAATAATCCAGTTGGCTCCCTTTATGAATACCGGCTGGCCATTAACCCATATCTGCTTACTGCGGGTAGTACTGTTCCAATCTGCTTTAATTTCTCTTACTCCAAGTTCCAGTGAATCGCTGTCCGATACCTTTCCTCCTGCTACAAACTCCATTACAACAGGATATAAATGCGGCTTACCGTAACCGTTAGGCCACCAGAGCTTAGGGTTTACAAGCCTATAATCCGGCAACTGAATTTCGGTTATGCTTTGGGGTTTGAGCGTGACATTTTTACTAATTGTTTTTCCATCGAGCTTATACCGTAATACTCCATTTACCACTGCCCTGGAAGTATTCTGCAATTCTGCTGAAACCTTTATCATTGCGGGTTCCTGATCGCCCGATGGTTTTCTTTTACCCGGAACCAGTGTAACCATATGAGGATTAATCAGGTTTACCGAACCGGTTTTCTCGATAATTACTTTATCCCAGATGCCCGTATTACGATCACGGATCGGCTGAATCCAGTCCCAGCCGGCCACATACTGGTGACTTACATTTTTGGCAATGGTTCCGTCACCACCCTGACCACCATTTGGATTACCTACCGGATCGGGAGGATAAACAAGTACTGCCAGCCGGTTTTTACCATCCTTGCGCAGCAGACTGGTGATATTATAAAATTGCCGCAGAAACATTCCTTTGTGCTGAGTGGCATTCAGTTTTTTCCCATTCAGAAAAATTTCGGAACTATAATTCACCCCTCTCAATTGCAACCAGACCTGCTCCCCCGCTGCTGCTGTTTCTGTAAAATCTCTTACAAACCAATAGGTATAATAATCAGGTCCGGCATCATAGATATCCGGAATCTTTTTATTGTTCATTCCAATAAAGGGATCCGGAATTTTTCCGTTGGCTAGTTGTGTGGTCAACACGGTACCAGGCACAACCGCGGCCTCCCAATTGCTCAACACATAATCACCGGAAGAAATTCGTTCACCGGACTCTTTAACACTGCCGATGGGCGCGGCTTTCCAGTTGCTGTTTAACTCGTATTTCAGTTGTGCAGTCAGTAGCTGGCAAAACACCAGCAACAGAATAATTACAGAGATTTTTTTCATGAGTGCTTTAAAGATACACTGAAAATGAATTTTCACCGCTAATCCGGCGATGAGATGATTTCATATAAAAGTTAATTATCAGGTTTAAATTGACAGGTACTTGCAGCTAAAAAATGAATGACAGATTTCTTTCCAATGCTGTTACCCTCTGGGAAGGGATTGTATCTCCGGATGTAAAGAGTAATTATCAACTGCATCCTGAGAAGTATAAAAAACTATTTCACTTTCTGCAAATCGGTAAATTCTATTACTACGTTTTTGACTTTAAGCAGATGAATTGTGAATATATTAGTCCATCTATTGAGCAGGTACTCGGCATTCCCGTTCACACCAGCATGCAGGCCTTTATGGAAAGGATCCATCCTGATGACCAGCCTTATTATCTCAACTTTGAAAATGCTGCCATTCATTTTCTCAAAGGCCTCGATGCTCAGCAACTGGATAAATATAAAATCCAATACGATTTCAGAATCAAGAACGGATCCGGCAACTATATCCGGTTGCTCCACCAGGCTATGCTGGTTGATTTTGATAATAATAAAAATTTTATCCGTTCACTCGCCGTGCATACGGATATCAACCACATCAAACAGTCTGGCGCTCCCTGTCTTTCCTTTATAGGCCTGTATGATGAGCCGTCCTATATCGATGTAAAAGCTCCACAGGTATTTAAGATTAGTCCGGAGTTGTTTACCAAACGGGAAAAAGAAATTCTGAAACTGGTGATTGCCGGTCATACTTCAGAACAGATTACCGGACTGTTATTCATCAGTGTACACACTGTGAATACGCATCGAAAAAATATCCTGAATAAGTCCGGTGCTGGATCAGTTGTTGAACTGATTCAATTAACTATTAAAAACAACTGGGTCTAGAAAAGTTGAAAAAATACCTAGGGCTAGGTATTGTTGATGCCCTACCGTCATGGCTAGTTTTGCAGTCAATTAAACCTATCTGTTCAGTCATGCGAAAATTAATTTATTTCTCAGTTGCGATTTTAATCAGCTCTATTTTTACCGGTTGTTCCAAATCTGATAAGGAGTTGGATGATTTCAAACTTACCATTGTGATTGATAACAAGGAATATGTTTTCAATGATGACAGGGTGGATCTGACAATGGATAACACCGGAGCAATGGGCATGTCCTGGGAAGGCCCGGATGGCATGGGCAGTTTGACATGGGAGGCCAATGATACCGGTCGTTTTCAATGGAACGATGACACCAATCAATTCCTGTTTGAACCGGCTGATATATCTCCCCGTCAGGCCTTTCAAAGTTATTACAATGATGGCCTGGAAGTAAGTACTGGTGAGGTTACCATTTCGGAAGCGGGCGAAATTATCAGCGGCAGGATTTTTATCCAGCAGGCAGGCAGAACCAATACCGAAAGCGGCAATGGGGAGTATATGGGTGAAAGCCGTCTAACCGGCACCTTTATACTCCATCGGGATTACTAATTAACGCTGAGTTTTCCCTTTAGCAGAATGGAAGAGGAGGAGGGACCAATCATCAGGGAGAATTCTCCGGGTTCCACCACTTCTTTCATTTCTTTATTAATTATGAACAGGTCTTCTCTGGTGATCGTAAACCGGATTTCTTTTTGCTCTCCGGCGTTTAAGGGTACCCGTTGGAACTGTTTCAGTTGCCGGTTGGGTTGCACCACTGAAGCCAGATCATCGCGCAGATACAATTGAACTACCTCGGTGCCATCAACTGAACTGGTATTTTTTACCTTGAGCCGAATCTCGAATTCAGTTGCCGCTTTCTTATTGATGACAAGATCACTGTATTCAAAACTGCTATACGTTTTACCATATCCAAAGGCATAAAGAGGAGCAGCGGTCATTTCCACATAATCATGACCACGTGGATTTTTTTTATTGTAATACACGGGTAATTGTCCCACTGATTTTGGAACGGAGATCGGCAGTCGACCAGATGGATTCACTGCACCACTCAGAATTTCAGCCACTGCAGTACCTCCTTCCTGACCAGGATACCAGGCACAAAGCAAGGCATCCGCATTGGCGGCAGCCCAATTCATTTCAAGCGGACGCCCCTGTATGTAAACAACGATTAGTGGAGTGCCGGTAGCTTTCACCGCTTCCAATAGTTCCTGTTGTTTGCCAAGTAAATGAAGGGATGCCCGATCAAATCCTTCCCCGCTTTCAATATCCTGTACTGATTTGGTATCGGTAATAGCAGCACCGGTTTCCTGGTATTTGGTTTGAAAGTCGCGTGCGCTTGAACCACCCACTACTACAATAGCAATTTCTGCGTTTTTAGCTGCCTTCACAGCAGCGGGAATATCTGTTTGAAGGGTATCTCTGATGGAAACAGCTTTTGTATAACTGACCGCTGAATTGGGAAATACGGACTTAACTCCTTTATACACCGTGATGATGTTTCCATCTTCCTGCGGTGCTGTATAATCTCCAAGCATATTGTATTGATTATCGGCATTGGGACCAATTACCGCAATCCGACGAATGGATTTTTTGAGGGGCAGGATATTATTTTTATTCTCCAGCAACACAATACTCTGGCGGGCAGTTTCTCTGGCAATTTCAACATGCTCTTTTGTCCGTACCTGTGCTTTTGCTTTTTGCACATCCACATAGGGATTTTCAAATAATCCCATTTCAAATTTCAGGCGGAGAACCCGGCTAACGGCGTCGTTCAGGTGCTTTTGCGATACCCTTCCTGCTTTAACAGACTGAACCAGTTTTGCAAAGGCATTCGCGCCCAGATCCATATCCACACCGGCATTCAGGGCAAGTTCACCTGCCTCCCTGTTATCCTTTGCTACGCGATGGCTCCCTGCCAATCCATCAATACTGAACAGATCCGACACTACAAAACCACGGAAGCCCCATTGTGATTTTAATAATTCACGATACAGATACTCATTACTGGTACAGGGAATTCCATCAATGGAATTATACGCGGTCATAATTGAAAGCGCGCCTGCTTTTACAGCTTTCTGAAAGGGCGGGAGGAAATTTTCGTGCAATTCTCTTTCACCCAGGATAGGGGTATTACCATTATGTCCGCCCTCCGGAATTCCGTAGGCAATAAAATGTTTGAGGGTGGTGATCACGCTGGTGGGTTGGGATAATTTTCCAGCTCCACCACCTTTTACGGCTGCCACACCAATAGCGGCAGTTAAGACCGGATCTTCACCAAAACTTTCCTCCACTCTCGACCATCGTGGATCACGTGAGAGGTCCATCACCGGACCATAACTTATATGTCCGCCCTGCAGCCTGATTTCCTTCGCCATGACCCTGGCAGCCTGTTCCACTAATTCCGGATTCCAGGTGGATGCCATTCCTATTCCTGTTGGAAAAACGGTGGTTCCTATAGCCATATGTCCGTGTGGAGATTCCTCAGCCAGGAAAATGGGAATTCCCAGCCTTGAGTGTTCCATCACATATTTTTGCAGGGCATTGCCCGCTTTGGCAGCCAGCTCAGGATTCAAACCGGTTTCCAGTGTTTTTTTGGTCCAGGGATCGGCACGATATACGCCCCAGAAAGCTCCTACAAAAGAGGAATCGATCAGTTGTTTGAATTTGGCAGAATACCTGACTTCAGTTCCGTTTTTATCCCACATTTCCCAACCCATCGGGCAAAGCAATTGCCCGATTTTTTCTTCCACTGTCATGCGGCTTAAGAGATCAGCGGTTCTTTGTTCAATTGAATAGCCTGGGTTTTTATAAATAGAACTGGTTTGTGCCGATACAGTACCAGTAGCTGTGCAAATCAATATCAGCAAAGAAAGCAGGATGGATATACGCATAATTCAACAATTGCGTTAAAAATAATCAATTAATAACGCTATGCAGTTTGTGAAGATTTATTTCCTCAACGGTAGCCGATATCCTATACCCCATTCCACCCAATCAGCCGTACTTCCATTCATTGTTTTAAGTCCGATTTGAGCAAAAAGCCGGTCATTTATATTATAACGCAAAGCGGGTCTGATAAAGGTATTTCCTTTCAATTCTCTTGCGATCCCCGTTAAATAGGTTCCTACCTGCATGCGAATAGCTAAGCGCCAGATCATAAATTCATAACCCACATGCACAGCCGGGAAAAAAGTTTCCTGTGCTGTTTTATTTGCCGCATATTCAAGTGTATCCTTCGCACTTGGATCTATGAATGCATCAAAACCTACACTAAATGCCGATTTCGTATTCAGTTTGTACTGGTACTCAAGCACCGAAGATGAAACCAGGTATCGGTGACTGGTAGCTGCATCATCTTTATTTTGCACCGTTCCTATCGCCTGATAAATGGAAATATAATGTTGCTTTAATTTGGCAGCTCTGATTTTGGCAGGCAAAATAGGTCTTGCTTCAAGAATGGTCTGGGGATGCAAAGAATTGTCCACCTTTCTTTGTTCTGCATTAAAATTATACCGGAATCCGGTGCTAAATCCCATCATGTTAAGTCCGAGATTGGGTGTTACAGTTCTGCCATTACTGAAATGGGTGATATCATAACCGTATAATAAATCAATTTCCCGGTTCAGCTTGTACTTTCCTCCGGCATGGAGCGCGAAATAAACAGCAAACCTTGAACCAATAGCATCATTAATCGCATTGTGCTCAAGATTAAACGGCTTTAAATTATAGGTCAGTCCGAATGCAGGTTCTATCTGAAAATTATGCCGTCTGGAGCGTCCAAAAGGAAAGGTAATAAAACCAAATAAGGCATGCGGACTACCAAAAATATCCACATCTCCAACATAACCATTATACAATCCGATACCATAGGAAGGGTAATTGTGTTCCTTTTGCCAATCCTGATTTCCTTTAGACTGCCAGCCCATCCTGGTTTCTACAGATGTATACCCATTTTTAAGCTTATCCTTTAATGCTGTTCCTGTATAATAATGCCGGCCACTGTGAAATTTTAAACTAAAAAATCTAAACTTTCCCCGATTGTCCTCGTCCTGGCCCAGGCCAGTAAATCTGCTTAATACGAGAATTGTGAGGAACAGCAGCTTTTTCATATTGACTTCTGGTTATGAAGGCAAAATAAATGATTATTGCTTCCGGAATGAACTACTGTGAAAGGAAATGCACCTGATTCTCAGGAATATTTGTTAGTGAGGAAAAATTAATACGTGGTCCGCACTAAAAACTGGTCCTGCTCAACTGAATGCCGGCTATATGGATATCTCCTATTGCTTCGGCCTTAGCTCGTACAAGTGTTATAGTTGCCATGCCGGTTCTATCCACTTTAATAATACCGGCTTTGGTTCTTCTGAATCTCGGCCGGTCACCATCTGCTTCTTTGGCACCCGTTGTGGCCGTTAAATACATTCGTAAAGTATCAGAGTTATTAATGAATAGATCCATTACTGTTCCATCGCTTTCCTTGCAGCCATGATAATCTATTTCTACCTGGTAATATCCAGGCTCCAGGAAGTTTGTTTCCCAGCTGGCAGCTGAAGCCTGCTGGTTCCATTTATTGATGACCGTACGATGTTTCCATTCCCCAAATTTTTCCATCCAGCTAAGCTTATTGAAAGCCGTGCCTTTGGTAGTTGCAAACGCTGCGGATAACGTTGTTGGATAGCTTGGATCAATCGCCATAGCAGCCTGCACCCTGGGTTCCCCTTCCAATTCTACCTGAATACATTCCAGCAATTGATTGGATAGTCTAACCGGCAGCTCAATTTTCAAAACACCTTCATTAAAGGAATACTTCAGTTTTTCATTGGTACCCTTAGTAACTACGCTTTTTATTTTATTTGCTATACCCGTAAGCCAGATATTGGTACCTGGCTTCCAGTCAAACACAAAAAGATTCAGCTTGTTTTTAGTTACGGTAACATCACCCCATGGAAATGCCTGCAGCCAGGGAGAGGCTGTTGCACCGTAAATAGCATCGGGATATTGTCTGATCCACTTGCCTACTGTCAGGATTTGGTCAACATTAAACTTTGGCAGGGTGCCATCTGCTTTTGGCCCGATATTCAGCATATAGTTTCCTCCTCTTGCAATTACAGAAACGAGGTCTCTTGCCATTACATCTGCAGTTTTCCAGTTTTCATCGTACCAGGCAAAACCCCAGGAATCGTTGGAGGTATTTATTGCTTCCCATAAGCCCTGAACATTTTTCACCGGGATTTCATGATCGCCATAGGTTTCATAATCTCCCACACCATTTCCAATCCG
>CAZJNY010000055.1:8242-18558 GCA_964547405.1 uncultured Flavihumibacter sp.
CAAGCGATTGTTCTTTTGTCATTTCACCCGGGGTATCAAACCAGATCAGTGAAATTGGTCCATAATTCGTTAGCAGTTCTTTTACCTGCGGGATGCATTTACTTTTGAAATAAGCTGCAAAGGATTGTTTTGGCAGGTCTTTACTCCAGTCGTTGATTTCATGCCAGTCCTGGAATTGAGAATAATAAAATCCCAACCCAATACCTCCTTTAGCACAGGCCTCAGCGAGTTCTTTCAGTGGATCTCTTTTGAAAGGAGTGGCACGGGTAATGTTAAAGGGATGGAAGGAGTTGAACATGGCAAACCCCTCGTGATGTTTCGCCGTAATCACAATGTATTTCATGCCGGCATTTTTCGCGATCTGAACCCATTCGGTTGCATTGAACCGAACCGGATTAAATAGTTGCGCAGCGGCTTCATATTCTTTGATATCCGCTTTTGCGAGATACATAATCCATTCACCAATTCCATAAACCGTTTTGCCTTTCCACTGATTGGAATATTGGGAATAAAGTCCCCAATGCAGAAACAACGCATATTTTGACTCGGTAAACCAATCGCTCAGGGGATGGTTTTTCTCCAGGGCGATAGTATCCTTTTCATGCTGTTGCGAGAAAGCTGAAAGAGAAGCCAGGATTAATAATCCAATTATTATTATTCTTACCATACAATACCATTGCGGTTACTCCGATGTTGAATAAATCTGAATTTAACCAAAAGAAGATCCAAATCAATATAAATAAACAGTTAGGGTAGAATGGTATACGTTTTAGTGAATATTGAATCACCGGAATCAAAAAGGCGAGGGACTAATGCAGATCCAGCCACCATCAATCACCAGACTTTGTCCGGTTATATGACGTGCCTGATCAGACAGGAGAAAAAGTGCAGCCGATGCAATATCGGAAGTTGCAGCCGGACGGCCCATTGGCGTAATACGCGACCATACGGCTTCATAGTTTTGATCATGCTGTGTACGTTCCGTTAAGGTTGCGCCCGGAGCAATGGCATTCACATTAATTTTGTAGGGAGATAATTCAATCACCAGATTTTTTGCCAGCATTTCAAGGGCCGCTTTGGTCATACCATAGGCAGCCAGGTCTTTATGCGCCTGGTGGCCGGTTACGGATGACATAAACAAAATGGACCCCCCGGTTGCCTGATCTTTCATTTGATTGGCAGCAGCCTGCGCAAGAAAAAAACTTCCATTGAGATTCACTTTAAGAACCCGGTTAAAGGAATCCTCCGGATAGGAAAGAAAATCGCCAAACAAGGTAATGCCGGCATTAGCGATTGCAATATCCAGTTGGCCAGTTGCTGATACAGCGGTGTTAACAAGCGTTTTTATAAACTGGCTATCACTGGAATCACCGGGAACGGCCATACATGCTCCTCCCTCGTTTCTTATATTTTCTGCAGCAGTACTGGCTGCTTGCGGGTCAATATCATTTAGAAAGACATGGGCTCCGGCTGCTGTCAGCTGTCTCGCAATTTCAAAACCGATACCTATGGCAGCACCGGTGATAATAGCTGTCTTGTGTTGAAAATTTCCTGTAGTCATAGTTTTTCATTAATGAGAGTCGCGCAACACTTCACTGCCCGATTTTCCTTTCAGGAAATCGAAATCAGCTCCCAGATGCGCCTGCTCTACATGAGCAACATAGAGTTTCGCATACCCTCTGTGAAATGCATTAACCGGTTCCCGCAGAGAGGCCCTGCGTTCTTGCAATTCTGCATCTGTTACCAGCAGATTTAATTGCCGGCGGTTTGCATCCAGTTCAATCATATCACCATTCTGTACCAAAGCCAGGTTACCATTATCCGCTGCCTCCGGTGATATTTGAAGCACCACTGTTCCAAAACCGGTACCACTCATGCGACCATCAGAAATGCGGACCATGTCTTTGATGCCTTTTTCCAGTAATTTTTTGGGCAGTCCCATATTGCCCACTTCGGGCATACCCGGATATCCCTTTGGACCAACATTCTTTAAAACAAGAACAGAATTTTCATCTACTTCCAGATCGGGATCATCGATTCTTGCTTTATAGTCTTCGATGTTTTCAAAAACTACAGCTTTGCCAGTATGCTGCATCAGTTTGGGATCGGCTGCTGATGGTTTCATTACTCCTCCGCCTTCACAGAGATTACCATGCAGCACAATAAATCCGGCAAGCGGATTAAAAGGTGCTTCCATGGAAGAAATGATTTCCCGGTTCCAGTTGGCTGCTTTATCCAGGTTTTCTCCAACTGTTTTGCCGTTTGCCGTGATAGAATCCAGGTGTAATTCATGCCGGAGCTCCTTCATTACTGCCGGAATGCCGCCTGCATAATAAAGATCTTCCATAAAGTAATTACCGGAAGGCTGCAGATTGGCAAGCAATGGAATATTTCTGGAAAGCTCATCAAAATCATCAATATGCAGAGGAACCTCAATGCGACCTGCTATTGCCAGGAGGTGAATGACAAAATTAGTGGAACCCCCAATCGCAGCATTCACTTTGATGGCATTTTCGAATGCCTCACGGGTAAGTATATCCGAAGGTTTAACATCTTCCCGAACCATTTGCACAATTCTCCTTCCTGAAAGCTGCGCCAGTACTTTGCGTTGTGCATCTACCGCCGGAATAGCCGCATTGCCGGGCAACGACAAGCCCAGCGCTTCTACCATACTTGCCATGGAAGAAGCGGTACCCATTACAGCACAATGCCCCTGGCTTCGGCACATACCAGCTTCGGCCATATTCAATTCTTCTTCAGACATGATACCGGTACGGACATCTTCAGAAAATCGCCAGAGATCACTGGTGCCAATATCCTGCCCCTTAAACTTTCCGGTTAACATCGGGCCACCGGAAACCACAATGGATGGAATATCCACGCTGCAGGCTCCCATTACCAGGGCGGGCGTTGTTTTATCGCAACCACAGAGCAATACCACCCCATCAACCGGATTGGCGCGGATGGATTCCTCCACGTCCATGCTAACCAGGTTACGGTAAAGCATAGCCGTAGGTTTGATCAGTGTTTCTCCGAGCGACATAACAGGAAATTCAACCGGAAATCCGCCGGCTTCGATGATACCCTTTTTGACAGCTGCTGCCAGTTCGCGGAAGTGTCCGTTACAGGGGGTCAGCTCTGACCAGGTATTGCAGATTCCTATTACAGGCTTGCCCTGCAACTCATCATCGGGTATTCCCTGGTTTTTCATCCAGGCTCTGTAGATAAATCCGTCCTTCCCTTTTTTCCCGAACCATTGCTGGCTTCTTAATTTTTTTTCCATACTTCCAGTATTTACATAAGAACTGCGGACAGCTTGATGCGTTATGGCTGTCAACTATAGAAGTAAGCGTGAGTTCAACTAAATGTAGGCAAGTTTCCGAAGAATTGAATACTTAATCCTGCTTATAATTTCCTCTAAATGTCCCATTAGGCTGAACGGATATAAAGTAGGCTGGTTTATTGTTCTGGAAGCTGAAGCTTATGCTGTATCCCTGCTTATTTTTTACAGTAAACAGATCCTTGGCAACAGGCAACAATTCGCTATCCGAATCACCGCTAACTTTCGCAAGCAATTTTCCGTTTTGCAGTTCAAGAACAACGGGCAGGTTGTAATTTTCCAATATGTATACCCCTGTATATTTTTTTAATTCATCAATTGATAATTGATAGGGAGGCTTTTTCTTCAGGACATTCATTTTATGCAGGGTAACGGCGTTCATCCTGTTTGCCAGTGCCTTTTTATAATTTATGATTGCATTTGCAGTATCCTTTCTTGCAGCAAAATAATCGCCATAGGAATCAAAAACATTACTACTGGAAGGATAGTCTTCAGTATTCATTTTAAAAAAAGCGGCAGCTTTATTGTACTGTTTCTTTCTGAGGGCATCGTATCCCAAATAATTGATGAGGGTTTCGGGTGGACTTGTTTTATAGCCTAATTCTGAAGAAACCTTTTGGTAATGCGTTTGTAATCTTGTTACAATATGGGTGCTGGAATCATTAAACTCTTTTTCAGTTGCATCAAAGGAATAATAGTCAAAAATAAAACGCAAGCCATCATATTCAGTTATCAGTGGTACAGTGTTATGCCTGTCGCGATCGTAATATTTATAGGCATATTTCAATTGACCTGAACCTGTTTGCAGAAATTGATCAAATCGCAGTATCGAACGTGTAATTATAGTTTCACTGCTCTGGTCCTCCTTAATTGCTGTAAGCGTAGTTCCTGGCGGCATTGGATTTGCGATACCAATGAATAGTTTCTTATTATCCAGCGACTGCTTATTTAATTTGGTCAGATACTGATTCAGGTATTTTTCATTGTTAAACCATAAACTCGGATCAATGGCGATGTAGGCATTGAAAAGTTCCGGATAGTTTGCCAACAAGTCAATAACGGTAAGTCCGCCTAGTGAATGTCCCACTACCAGTTTATAGGGTGCAGTTGGATATCGTTGCTCGATGTATGGCATCAATTCGGTCGAAAGGAATTTCACGAAAGGGTTTGCATTTTCCAATTTATCGGCTGCGGGATAACGGGGAACTAAATCTCTGAACCGATTGGTATTTTCAATGGCAACCACCATCATTTCCGGCAATACTCCATTTCCATTGGCCTGACTTAATTGTTGAATAATCCCAACCGTTGAATAAAAATGAGCTTCACCATCAAATAAATATAAAACAGGGTATCGTTTACCTGGTTGCTCAAGAGAAGATGTATAGGTCGGAGAATATATCCAGATCTTTCTGTTTTCATGCAAGATGCCCGAATGAATCGTTTCTATTTTTCCAATCGTGATCGGCTGCGACTGCTGGGCATTTACACACTCATAAATCAATACGACCAGGAGAACAAGTATACTGTTTTTCATGTTGATCAGTAAATTAATCAACACTAAAATAATAATCTGGAACCAAAACTATTCCTTCCTATTTCTTCAGAATCTTTCTTGCATTTTCACTGTAAATTTTTTTGAGCGCATCATCACTGAGTGCCAATCCATTTAAAGGCCAGTGATAACCATACAATTCAGTAGCATAAAAATGCTCATCGGCTGTTTCCAGGATTCGGAAGGTGATTTCATACATCCCGGTTGTTGGATGATAATCGGTACCATAGACCACTTTATGTTTGCACTTTTCCAGGAAGGCTTTGGTGGCCCGGGGGATGGGCGCAATCTCCGCCATATGTGCCCCCAGATCAGCATAGAGATTGTCATAGCCAAGCAACAATCTGGACAATACGGAATAATCATTTTCACTATTCGCGAGATGACAGGCCACAAAGGTGGTTTTAGGATTTGCTTTCACTACATTTTCGAGGGTCTGTATCATGGCTTTGTGATTTCGAAATCCCGGCTTCGTGGAATCCAGTCGCCATTTGTAACCATTCATCAATCCATCATTGGTAGAATCCATCGGCTGGTACATCCAGATCGGATCACCGGTATGAATGCTCACCGGAATTTTCAGTTCAGCACATTTCTGATACAGTGGTTGCATTCTTTTATCATCCGGATGCATGCCATATGCAGGAACCGGATCCGAAAACAATTCACCCAGACCTTTATCGCCCAGTTCGCCCACCCCTCGGGCTCCTACTTTTACACAGCGCTCCAGTTCTTTCACCGCCGATGCGCCCCAACCGGGCTCCTGGTAGCCTGTATAGTCAAATCCGCACCACAGTTCAAACCGATCGAGATAGGGTTCATACGCTTTGTAAACAGAGTCGAACAGGGGTCCCGTGGCTTTGGTCAGGAGAATTGCTTTCTCAATCCCGTGTTTGTCCATCTGCTTAATCCAGTCCCTGATCTCTTTCTCCGATCTGGCATATTCATAATGCGAATGCATGTCAATTACCGGAAATTTTGCTTTTTCAACCCTGGTCACCGGAATGTTATAGACCGACTGCGGGCGATAGTTTTTTAGCAATAAACTGTCCAGTTGCTGAGCCCGGGCGGCTGGCAGAATGCTAAATAAAAGCACAACAGACAAAAAGAAAAAGTATTTGATCATTATTAACTTATTTAATCTTTCGTTTTATTATTTTTATAAATATATAGTAAATAATAATGAGTTTTCGAAATGTTTCATAAGTAATAAATAATGATTTGATTAATTTATTTTTAGCATTGGCCTATAAAATTCTGTAGGATTTTTCCTGCTCACGCCAAGGCCGAATTCGATCCAATCTTTTTTGTTCATCATTTCCGTTTCCCATTCCGGAACCATATCATACAATATTGAATTTTCTGTTAGCTAAGAACTTGCTCACATACAGATTTAAAGTCTTCATAAATGCCTACTAAGGAAATAAATAGCTCCTCGAATTCCTCGTAGTTAGTATATGTTGGCATTGAAACCTCCGCATCTGGATTTCCAATCATGTAACGGTATATAAAGGCGAAATTTCCACTTGCAATATCTAAATACTCATCATTCTTTTTTACATGTACATAAGGAACTAGTATTCCATATCTGTATTGAACAATAAATGAATAAGTGAATACTGCATTTACTTCATTTATTATCATAAAACTACCAAACTTAAATGCTGCTTTATATCCATTTCTTTCCATCTTCTTCCGAAGCTCACTTAGTTCGGGTCTAAAGCCATATTGCCTACTATTGGTATGTTGGCATATGCTCAAAAACCTATTTACAAAGTCGATTTTTGTCAACACGCCAATTATTTCCTTATTGATTTTCATTCTGATTTTAAAACAATTGGGATTTTATAAGGAACGCCATCAACAACAAAATTAGATGTAGTTAAACGAATTGTTCAACCTAACTATACCCGTAACCTTAAGTAAAGTGAAGGCAGCCTAACATGAAAAAAGCCTGCAACGGGGGAATTGTTGCAGGCTTTCTATTCAGCCATTTCAGACTTTCTGCGGAGAGAGCGGGATTCGAACCCGCGATACCCTTTAGAGGTATACACACTTTCCAGGCGTGCTCCTTCAACCACTCGGACATCTCTCCAAACTTTCACCCGACCGGTGCCACCCGACCGGTGGGACCCGACCGGTAAAATCGGGACGCAAATATAGGGTTTCTCAGGGATTCGTCAATTCCCCGCGTAAGGAAGTTTCCAATAATTCATGCAGCCGCCGCCGGGATGGCTTCTGCGCCAGCAGGAACATCAGCTTGGCCAGGGTCGTTTCAAAGGTCATGTCGTGCCCAGATACCACCCCCATCTCTTTCAGCGCCCGGCTGGTTTCATACATGCCCAGCTCCACCGATCCGCCATCACACTGCGTGATATCAATGATGGTCAGCCCCCTGTCTATCGCCCGCTTTACCGCCGCCAAAAACCAGGGTGCCGTGGTCGCATTGCCACTCCCAAAGGTTTCCAATATCACCGCCTTCGCTCCCGGTGTCTGCAACACCGCCTCTACCGTTGCCTCGGTTATTCCCGGAAACATCTTCAACACCGCCACCGCCGGATCCAGTTTCTTATGCACTTTCAACGGCTGCTCCGGATGCTTCAGTAAAAACTCCTTTTTATACTTGATATTGATCCCCGCTTCTGCCAATGCCGGATAATTCATCGAATAAAATGCTTCAAACTTTTCCGCATTGTACTTCTTCGCACGGTTCCCGCGAAACAGACTGTAATCAAAATAGATACATACCTCCGGCACTATCGCCCTGCTACCCTTGCGAGCTGCAGCTATTTCCAACGCAGTGATGATATTTTCCTTCGCATCAGTCCGGATTTCCCCGATCGGCAACTGCGATCCGGTCAGCACCACCGGCTTGGATAAATGCTCCAGTAAAAAACTCAATGCCGATGCGGTAAAGGCCATCGTATCTGAACCATGCAGGATTACAAACCCATCAAAAGCTGCATAGTTTTTCTCGATTATGACCGCCAGCTCCACCCACACTTCCGGTGTCATATTCGAAGAATCCATCGGAGGATTAAAGGCATGCACTTCCACTTCAAACCCCAGCTTCACAATCTCCGGAATATTATCCCGGATCTCTTTAAACCCGATCGGTTTCAGGGAACCCGTTAGTGGATCCATCACCATACCAACAGTGCCCCCCGTATAGATGATGAGTATCCGGGGTGTGTTCTTGTTTTTTCTCATATTGTTCGTTCGCGCTGTTAAGGCTGGTATTGAAAAAGCCGGTTCGCATTTGCTGTAGTAATCGCCCCAATTTCTTCTACCGGCTTCTCATAAACTTCCGCCAGCTTTTCGGCTATGGGTAACAGATAGGAGGGCTGATTTCGTTTACCCCTGTACGGTACCGGCGATAAATATGGCGCATCGGTTTCCAGCACTATATGCTCCAGCGGGATTTGCTTCAACACTTCCGGTAAGCCAGTTTTCTTATAGGTCACCACCCCGCCAATCCCCAGGTAAAACCCAAGTTTCACCACTTCCTTTGCCAGTTCATAACTGCCACCGAAGCAATGAAAAACTCCGCTTAGTCCCCCATCCTGCAACGCTTTCACCTCTTTTATACATTCCAATGTAGAGTTCCTTGAGTGTATGGATACCGGTATCTTATAGTGTTTCGCCAGTTCCAACTGCCTGCGAAAAGCCTCGTACTGCTGCTGATCATAATTGCGATCCCAATAGAAATCCAGGCCAATCTCCCCCACTGCGGCAAAAGGTCGTTTTGCCAGCCAGTCCTCCACTTTTCGTAGTTCTTCTTCGTAGTTCTCCTTCACATAACAGGGATGTAAGCCCATCATCGCGATGCAATAACCGGGATAGACCTCCTCCAGTTTCAACAGGGCTTCGTATTCAGTGGAATCAATAGCCGGCAGGTAAATGCGCTGAACACCAGCAGATTGTGCTGCATCCACCACCTGTTTTACATCCGCCTGAAACTCCTCTACATATAAATGACAATGGGTATCGATTAAGGTCATCCGGCAAATTTCCAGAAAATTTTATTGGTTTTTAAACGTTTTACATGCAACCCTTTCTAATCTCTAAAGTTTCTGCAACCACAAATCACCTTTTATGAAAATGAACCACCCAAAGAAATCACTTTTTCTGATGGCCACGGCCGCCCTGGTTATCGGCTTTTCTAGCTGCTCCAAAAACAATGATGACAACCAGGTTGACCGTGATCCCGAACTGACCCAGGCTACCGTAGAGGCAGAAGCCGAAGCGGAACTCATGTACGACGATGTATTTAATAATGTAATGGGCGCCGATCAGCAGGTAGCCATTGGTGGCACCGGCGTGTTCCAATCTTCCAACAGCGATCAGCCCGGCCCCTTGCAAAGCACCTGTTTCACCCTGACCCTCACCAAAACCGGTGATGGTTTCCCCATCACAGTTACGGTTGATTTTGGTAGCGAAGGCTGCCTCGGTCGGGATGGTCGCACCCGCAAAGGCAAGTTCAGTACGGTTTATACCGGTCATATGATCCTGCCTGGCAGCAAAGCCACCACCAGTTTCACCAATTATTATGTAAATGGCGTTAAAGTAGAAGGCACTCATACCCTCGAAAACAAGAGCACCGCCAACCAGTGGGCTTTTGAAACCAGGGTAATCGATGGGAAGCTCAGCCGGGAGAATGGCAACCAGATCAACTGGAACCGCGTTCGCACTTTCACCATGATCTCCGGCTCCGGTACCCCCTATGTTCCCACCGATGATGTGTTCGCCATTACCAGCAATGGTTCCGGCACCGTTACCATCGGCGACAAATCAGGTACCTGGACCAGCACCACCACCAAACCCCTGGAAAAAGCACTCAGCTGCCGCTGGATCAGTGCCGGCACCCAGGAAATCCAACGCCTGAATGGCCGGAAAGCCAGCCTGGACTTTGGAAACGGGGAATGTGACAATAAAGCCACAATCACGGTAAATGGGGTTTCCCGAGAAATTACTTTGAAGTAATTAAAAATTTAATTTACCTTTAAATCAGTTTTCATAGGGTACGGATTAAAAACGGGCCAGGGTTTCTACCCAGGCCCAACTCTTTTTTAGGGGGTCCCCCATTTTTCAGATATTTTTTTACCCTATTTATTGGCCCCTGTTTTTGATGGCACTACCCATATTAAGCGCCTCAAATGTGTATCCTTTCGCAGTTGCCTCCTCCAATAACATCGGTAACACCACCTGTAATCTTGGCCATGCTTTTTCACTATCATGAAATACCAGGATAGTTCCCGAACGATAATTTTTCTGTACTAATTCCCAGCAATCCGATGGGGATAATCGGATATCAAAATCGGCACTTAATAATGTCCACATAATGATTTCATAACCTGCTTCCCTAAGTGCTTTTCCCTGGAAGCGTGTGAGCTTTCCATAAGGCGGACGAAACAGTTTACT
>CAZJNY010000056.1:0-18354 GCA_964547405.1 uncultured Flavihumibacter sp.
TGAACATCCTGGACCGCATGGTATACTCTGACGTGATCCGCATCAATCAAAGCTTTAGTACGCTTCGGGTGATCAACCAGATTGGACGAACAGAACTGATTTTCTCTGAAGCCAGGGCCAGAAATATCAAATTGTATTCTTTCTCTGGTCAACTCGTAAAACAAATCAACTTCAATAGCAACCGTCACGCTTTTGATCACCAGGGCCTGCAAAAAGGAATGTATGTGTTACAGGTAAATGGTGAAGCAATCAAAATCATGGTGCTTTAAAAATACTGCACGGTTCGATTAATTTGGAAGCTGCAGAGGATCACTTCTGGTAGAGTTCCTGGTCTGTCCGTTTTCTAACAAGCACAGCCAGGAATCTTTTTTTTATCCGGCCTGAACACTGTCATACACCACTACTTTTTCCCAAAGCATACTGCATTCCTCAATAAATTTCAGGTGGATGGGATCGGTCTGGTATACCTCCTGATCGGCATCAGTTTTAAACACCAGTAACCAGGAAACCTGGTAACTCCGCTCAATCACATCCCGATTGGTATTGGCAGGCACTCCAATATGCGCTGTTTCGATGGTTTTAGCTTTTGTCAGCTTCTGCAAACCTGCAATCAGCTTCTGTTTATCTTCCTGGCTTTCCGGATTTTTTAGCCAAAAGAACACATGGTGAATAAACCTGTTTTTAAGTGGGGCAGTACCTTCATCAACAGCCGCTGCGCCAAGTCCTAATCCGCTCATAATGGTTGCTTTTCCAGTGGAAGAAATGAATTCACGACGGGATTGTGTATCCATGTTGGCTTACTTTTAAAGTGTTGAAACTACGATTTTTTTTGGCGTAGTATCCAGCCAGTAAAAACGGCCAGCAGCAACACTCCTCCTAAGAGGAACCAAACCCAGCTGGTTTTTTTCTTTGGAACAGGTGTTTCCCTGATCTGTAAAAACTGATTCGTTTTTACATTGGTTACTATCTGTGTATTGCCTCCGGTCCAGTATACGATAACCGAGTCAATTGATTCCACCGCCCCAACTCCAAAATGGGCCCTTACAGTATTCTGAGAAACATGGCTCGATCCTCCTCCATCAATTTCGCGGATCATGGCTGTTTTCCCAACCACCAGTCTAACCCGGGAGCCTATGCCATTGGATTCTGCATCCACCCCCTGCAAGGCAACCGATAACCAATTACCCGCCTTTGAATCGTTCCGATACAAACGTGTTACTGAACTGGACGGATAATCCGGACAGATCGACTCCTGGTTAACTACCAGCAAATCCAGATCACCATCTTTATCATAATCAAATACCACCGATCCCCTCCCAATTCCGTAGTCCTGCAGGCCAACCGCTTTTGCTGTTTCCTGAAACTTGCCGCCTGTATTTTCAAAAAAATAATCGCCGATTGGATTACAGTTGGGATTCAAATCCCCATTCGCTACAAACAAATCCAGGTCTCCATCCTGATCAAAATCGGCAAAATTTGCCCCCCAACTGATGGCTACATAATTACAACCCAGTTCCTTTACCCGATTCACAAAAAACTTTCCCTTCCCTTCATTCACCATAAACCAGTTAAACCGGATATTGGTCATATAATAATCCATCCATCCGTCATTGTTGTAATCACCCACTGCCGCTGCCATGGAATTAATCCTGAGATCCATGCCGGCTGGTTTACCGATTTCCTGAAAATACACAGAGGGATACCTGTTTTCATACAACAGGTTGGCCGTTCGCTTATACCCGAAATCATGATTGACGTACAAATCCTGGTCGCGGTCATTGTCTATATCCGTAAACACCCCGCCAAATCCAAAACCAGCCGTATTCAATCCATAGCCCGCCCCAACCTCCCTAAATTTCTTTCCCTCCTCATTTAAAAACAGATAGCCTTTCGCAATCTGATTCGCCCCCACCACAGTTTCATCTGTGATATTTCCAAGGTTACCGGTAAACTCATTGAAGTAATTTCCGATATAAAGGTCTGGCCATCCATCCGCATTGATATCTCCAAAACTTGCGCCCGTACTAAAAGAATACATTTCAGCCAACCCATATTCTTTGGTCCTATCCCGAAAGCTGCCGTCACCATTGTTCAAAAACAATAAGTTGATCGCTCTTGGAATTGGTGGTGGATCTTTTAGGGTAGTCATCGTCGTTATAACCAGATCAGGCCATCCATCCCGGTTGATATCTGCACTGGCCACTCCATTTGTTACATAGTTTCTCGTTTCCCCTAACCCTGCTTTCTCCAGCAACTCAGTGAAGGTTCCATCCCCATTGTTCCTGTATAACTGATCTGAATTTCTGCCGCCGGTTATGTACAGATCTTCCCAGCCATCCTTGTTGAAATCAACTACACAAACTCCACCACCGAATAAGCCCTCATGTACTTTGTATACATGGCTGATTCCGGCCTCCTTTGTTTTGTCAGTAAACCTCATTTGCGCCCTGGCAGATGAGAGCGAACTCAATAGCAGCACTTGCAGCAGCAGTATTATTTTTTCCATTGAAGGCGATTGATATTCATTCCGATCTCCTTTCCCTTCTCCAGGCCCTTCTCATTATCCATAGGTATATGGATACCTCCGTAAAATCTGGATTGAGCCGTTTCTTCAGCTACGGCCCAAAAGGAGGTGAAACTTCTTGCTTTAAACCCGACCAGCCGGATCGGATCATCCGGTTTCCCAACATGTGAGCTGTCTGTAATCCGGATATTTTCTCCATATAAACCGGCCAGCACGGTTGCTGCGGCTGCAGCCTGCATGGCATGCCCGGAAGGAAATGCCGGAAATGGCGGATCCGGCCAGAAAGACTCCCAGGCTGGATCAATATGTTCCGGTATGAATGTATTGGCCCGCTCTGTATAAAACTGAAATTTCCACTTCCAGCAATTCCGGAAAGCATCTGCAACGGCCATGCCTATACGCGCATAGGTTTCAGCACAGGTTATCAGATCCGGCTGCTTTTGCTTTATCACAATGGTGCCAAGGGTGTAGGAATGTCCGGGTGGAGTAAAACTGATATCCGGATCATCTCCCCACCAGATAGCAGCCTCCTTTTCAGCGATTGTCAACTGCCTGTTTTTCTCGTAGACCTGCCGGAACTGTTCATAATAAGGTGATCCTGGCGTAGTATCATACCGCAATGGCAGCGGAGGGTCCATGAGTGAATCTGCTACCAGAAAACACCTGTTTTTACCCCAATGCGGATGCAATGGATAATGGCTGAAAGACTGTGCGTAAAGAGGAGGTTTCCAGGAACCGGGAAACTGCCGGATCTGCATGGTCTTGTCAAAATTCTTCAGATAGGCCCGATGCCCTCCATCTGTTTTTGACCATTCAGCTATCCGGACAGCAATGCTTCGCCCGTATTCAATGGATCGCTGTATCTCTTCCTCCTTATTGGAATAACTTTTCCAGCGTTTCTCAACCGCAGCTTCCAGTGAATCAATTTTTCTTTTATTGGCAGCGCTGGTTTGTTGATACATGGACCTTAGTATAGCTGCCTGTCCGGCATTCAGCGCCAGTTGCCAGTTATAGGTTTTTCCTGGTTCGGGAACTGCCAGCCTGCCCAATCCATTTAATTGTGGCGCAACGGATTGATGATCGGTATACCCCTGTACCACTGTTTCGTACATGGTTAATCCAATATAACCAAATGCCCTCGACGCATAGGTAGGCGAATTGGATGGTGTTGACTGTGTCAGGTACGTGGCCATTTCCGCCCAGGCTACCGCCAGTTCCCAATCAGCCGGCGGCAGTTCCTGTTTCGGCTTGCAGGAAAATAAACATATCAACCACAGCAGCGGTGGTAACCAATATCGCTTATCATTGGCGCCGTTCACTATCGGTTTATTTTTTTATGGCAAACGCTTTTACAGGTGCTCCCACCACTCCAAACAGAATTTTATCTTTCAACTGAATAATCGCTCTTATATCGCCACGTACAGCTAATCCCGACTCCAGGGGTGTTACCCACTGAAATGCACCTTTACCATTTCCCATCAGCAGACCCCCAAAACCCGCATCCATTTTTCCCAGCCGGATTTTTGCGGATGCACTGTTTCCTCCTACTAAAAGATCAAGGTGTCCGTCTCCATTCACGTCCACTGGAAGTATGGCATAAACCGGTGAATATTGAATCTCCGGCGGTAAGGGTGATTTAACCCAGGTGCCTTCAGCGGTACTCAGGAAAAGTACCGTACCGGTTTCTGCAACCTGCAGATGACCTGCTTTTTCCAATACCGGTTTCTCCAATAATTCATCCAGGGTAATATCAGCATAACTTTTAAAACTTGAAAAACGCTTACGCATCACCGGTAGCTGTCCAATCAATTCATCTCTTGTCAGGTAAGGATACCTTTTCCCCTGCAGATAAGTACTGAATATCGGATCAACAGATCCATTGCCATCGAAATCCGCATAAAACATTTCTGCAGGCTCCTGTTGACTGGTTTTTATTTGTGTATTCATACCCAGATTACCCGCCAGTATATCCGGCTTTCCATCGCCATTTACATCCGCCAGCGTTAAGGTATTCCAGAAACCGGTTGGCGATTCCGGTATAAATGCAGCCGTCTGGTTTTTAAGCTTTCCGTTTTCATTTACAAATACGGAAACCCGCATCCATTCACCTGCCACTATCAATTCATTTTTCTTATCGCCATTCAGATCGGCCCATACCGCCGAACTGATCATACCCGCTTTTTCCAATTCAGGTGCCAGTGCCTGTATGGCATTGGTGAAATTTCCTTTGCCATCGTTTATCAATAAAGCAGACAGAGGTGTTTCTGGATACCTGCCTGGTACCACCCTGCCACCAACAAAGAGATCTGCTGCGCCATCTCCATTGATGTCTTCCACAGCTACCACGGAACTGGCAGTTTGCAGTTTTGGTAAGCCGGTGGATCTGTTGAAACCCAGATTTCCATCGTTGATATACAACCGATCCTGCAATCGTTCATCTCCCGGCTGGAAATCATGATACCCTCCACTGGCAACATAAATATCCAACTGCCCATCGCCATTCGCATCCAATACTGCAATTGCCGCATCCTGGTATTGCTTGTCCTGCTCGAATGCAGGCACTTCTTTTTTAATAAATTTTCCTGCTGCTGTCTGCATATACAGGGAGCCGGGTTGTCCGGGCATTCCGCCAATCAGCAAATCTTCCAGTCCGTCTTTGTTCAGATCTGCTTTCACCATACAGGTTCCTTCATGTGAAAATTGATGGAGCAATAACAACTGACGATTAAAATCATTGAAGCTATTGGCAGGCAGGGTATGGTTAACCGGACTTTCAACCGGTCTCAACCAGGTAGCTGCCAACGCAGTTGTTCTTGCAGGAAGCGTTGCATTTTTTTCTTCCAGGCTGATCACCTGGTTGGTTTTGAGTTGCTCCAGCACCTGTACTTTGCCACTGTTCCAGGTGATTACCAGGGAATCAATTACCGTGTCTTTGGCTGTTCCAAAATGAAGCTGGTAACTCACATTTGACAAATATCCTCTTGCCGGATTTTGTTCCAATACCTGCAGTTTGCCTTTATTATAACACGCAATCTTTGCTCCTATTCCCTTCGTGTTAGGAGCATTGCCCAATAGTTTTACACCGAGATACGAATTCTGTTGTTGTTCAGCTGCCGAATTCCGGTACACAAAGGCAGGCTGATTGATATTATTGACTACCAGGTCCAGATCGCCATCATTATCCAGATCGGCGTACACCGCTCCATTGCTGTTGGATACCCGATCCAGCCCCCACTCAGTCGTCACCTTCTGAAAGGACGTCTGACCCGTATTTCTGAACGCATAATTCCTGACATTGGAAGAAGGCATCTGTTGTATGATTTCCATAACATCCTCGCGTTGCATTCTGCCCTTTTGTGCGATGTACTTATTCATATAATGAATGAAATCCAGGTTGGTAAAATCTTTCAGGTAACCATTGGTGATATGCAAATCTTTCCAGCCATCGTTATCAAAATCTGCCAGTAACGCCGACCAGCTCCAGTCTGTATTGGACACCCCGGCCTGTTGGCCTATTTCGCTATAAGTTCCATTTCCATTGTTCAGGTGCAACATATTGCGCATGTACTGATAATAGAATCCGTTGTTTAGATTCACCGCAAACTTCTCATAGTTATCCGGCGACATTAATAATTTCTGCCTCCGGTTGTCTTCCGGTAACATATCCAGCGTGAAAATATCAGTGTGGCCGTCATTGTTGATATCCGCCACATCATTGCCCATCGAAAACTGGCTGATATGCCCCATGGCGGTTTCCAGCTGGTTTACAAATCCACCTTTCCCATTATTGATATACAGAAAATCCGGTACGGCATAATCGTTGGAAAGATAAAAATCAGGCCAGCCATCCCGATTGAAATCACCAATTCCAATGCCCAGTCCATAACATAACTCAGATCCATTTATACCAGCGCGAACGGTAACATCAATGAACTTTCCTTCCTGTTGTTCTAACAGACGAACCCCTTTTTCCGGATTGTCCTGCTGGTTCATTTGCCGGGTTTGAACCTCGTTCAGGATGGGCAGGTTCTTGGGATTATGATTCATCAGCAACATATCCAGATCGCCATCCCGATCGTAATCCAGGAAATAGGACTGGTTACTGAAACCAGTATGCGCCAATCCATATTTTTCTGCCTGTTCTTCAAATACAGGTAAACCGGAAGCATCATTTCCCATGTTGATAAACAACTGATTCTTTCGTTTTTCCGCCGGCATGGCGCCCGAATAACAGAGATAAATATCCAGTCTTCCATCGCCGTTGATATCAACTGCATTTACACCGGATTTCCATGGACCCGGCCTTCCGCCTGCCATAGATTTTAACGTGATATCCTCAAACTTCAATGCACCTTTATTCAGGTAAAATTTATTCTCTCCCATATTGGAGCTGAAATACAAATCCTCCAGCCCGTCACTGTTAAAATCACCGGTTGCAATGCCTCCGCCATTATAGAAATACTCATACATCAGGATATTCGTATTCAATCCCTCTGTAAGTGTATTCTCAAAACTAATTCCGGTTTGCGCAGCAGGAAGCAATTCAAAAAGGCCACCCTCCTTGCTTTCAACCGGTTCAGTTCGGTTATTACAGGCCGATGAAAAAATGGTCAGTGTTGATATAACGACAATGAATGCTTTCATGTAAGGATGCTATATAAAAAGAATCTATCCCAATGTAGGAATAGATTCTTTTTATTCTGAAAAACAGTACAATTAATACCCCGGATTCTGAATCAGTTTATCATTCCGGTTCATTTCATCTCTTACAATTGGCCGGAAATACATTTTATCATCCCATTTCCTGCGTTCATTCTCGTTGTTGTCTACAACGGTATAGGTATAATTATACCTGGATTTGTCGTGGCGATACGGTACATGAGGAGTGGCGCCACTTTTCAGTGTTCCATTCACGATAATACTTTTGATGCCGCGTCCAACTGTTTCCGCAGCCACCATCCATCTGCGTGCATCATGGTACCGGTGCTCTTCGAATACCAGTTCCACTCTTCTTTCATTGCGATAGCGGTTTACGAGATCAGTACCCGCATCGGTTATTGCCGGCATACCCGCACGGAAACGGATTTTGTTCAGCCAGGCTCTGGCTTCCGCTTCTTCACCCAATGCAATACAGGCTTCCACATAATTCAGCACAGCTTCAGTGTACCGGAAAAATGGCCAGGGCACCAGTTGGAAATTCGACTGGTTATCCGGTAACGCAGGGTTAGGATCAATAAACTTCCTGTTGTAATAATGCGTTCTCGTTCCGTTCCAGTTTTCTACAGAAGAGGAACGCGTGTCAATTCCATTGATAACACCAGAACCATTGTTGTAATACCCGGTCTGAATCTGGCTAACCGGATCCAGCCCTATCACGTCCGCTGGTCTTGGTTTCCAGTCGGCCCCATCAAAAAGAATAGTTGCATAAAACCGTGGATCACGACCTGTATAAGGATCTGCCTTGTGCGCCGGATCATTCCAGTCGAACTCGGTTCCATCCATCATTTCATAATCATCTACGAGTTGTTGAATGGGCGTATTTCCACCCCAGTTATGATAACCGTTCGGACCATTGTTGATACCAAAATGCAATCCGCCCAGCGGCCAGTTGCTTTCCTGCGTATACAATCCGGATAAGGTCCGGAAGAAGATCAGTTCAGCTGCCGCGGCTGCATCTGCTTCCGCCGCTTTACTGCCACCAGCCATAGAGAGTGATACATAGTTGTTTTTCCCTTCGGCTGCTGATACCGGTGCAGTTAAATCCAGCTTATACCCGGAACCTGCATCAAGTACTGCTTTAGCGGCATTTTTAGCTGCCTGCCAACGCGCTGTTCTGTCGCCACTGGTATAGGCAACCAGTTCAATATTGGCAAATGAACTTAGTGTTGGAGATTTTGCTTTTGCCGTATTGGCATCGTGCAAATCACTGGCGGCATATAACAATACTCTTGACTTTAATCCCAACGCTGATAACCTGGAAGCACGGCCTGGTGTAACAGGTTTGCCATCCAGCAAAAGTGCAGCACTGTCAAGGTCAGAAACTATAGATGCAACGGTTGCATCGAAACTGCTTCTTTCAATGCTGTAGTCTTCGTTCAATCCATAGGGCCGTTTAACCAGCGGAACGCCACCATAAAAACGCATGAGCTGCTGATAATAATAGCCTCTCAGAAAATACGCTTCTCCCAACAGCCGATCTTTCAATGGCTGATCATCAAAGCTGGCTCCAGGTAACCGGTTGATGGCAATGTTTGCATCCCGGATGGCCTCATACATATTGTTCCAGCTATAGGTACCACTGAACCAGGCTGGATTGGAAGGCGTTTCTGCCGCTTCGGTAAACGTATTGATATTTCTTCCCGCATGGGTGAACATTGCTTCATCGGTATAGGCAGCCAGCATTTGTTCTTCAAATCCGCCGTACCCCAGGTAGGAGTACACATTGAACACGAATGCCTGAGCGAGCGGTCCATCCGTCCAGGTAGACTCACTCGAAAATTCATTCTGAGGCTCCGTGTTCAGGAAGTCTTTTTTACATGCACCGGCAATCACTAAAACTGCCAATGCCATTGTTGTAATAATTTTCCCGTTTCTCATCTGTACAAGTTTAAAAAGTTACACTAAAGCCAAGGTTAATCACCCGGGCCTGTGGATAATATACACCACTCTCTACGGTTGCTTCCGGATCGTATACTTTCATCTTATCAATGGTGAATACATTCAATCCGTTAGCGAATACCCGGAGATTGCTGATTTTAATACGCTGCAGCAATTCCGGCGACAGGCTATAACCGATTTCTATATTCTTCAAACGCATATAATTCTTGTTGAACATATAGTAGGTGTTATTGCCATAGTTGCCACCAGTGAAATAAGTATCACCCCTGCTCGCCAGTCGTGGATGCACACTGCTTGGATTGTCTATAGACCATCTGTTTTTATAGAAATATTCCAGGTAATTTCCGATATCACCAGACTCTGTCTGAATCCGGATCAGGGCACCGGCAGCTCCCTGGAACAAAACACTCATATCAAATCCCTTGTACCGCAGGTCAAACGTTGCACCGTAGTTGAAAGTGGGTGTATTGTTTTTATCCAGTCTCACCGCATCATCAGCATTGATAAGATTGTCTCCGTTGATATCCCTGATTTTCATATCACCAGGCAATAATTGACCAGTTACACCACTGTAATCAACAGTGTTTTTACTGATGTCTTCTACATCGCGGAATACGCCGTCATACTGGAAGGCCAGGAAGGCACCAATCTGCTTTCCTTCCATCCGCTGATAATCAGGTATACCGGGCGTTTCAGACATGAAGACAACTTTGTTTTTCGCATAACCACCATTGATACCCGCGCGGATCACCAGGTCTTTTCCTGCTCTTGCATTATAGTTCAAGGCAAATTCAAAACCTCTGTTATCCACTTCTCCCAGGTTCTGGGGCGGCAGACGGTCAGCAATACCGGATGATCCAGGTGTTACCCCGGTATTCGGAATCAGAATTTTGGTCCGGTTATTATAGAAGTATTCCAATGTCAGGTCAAACTTGCTGTCGAGGAAACTCGCATCCAGACCCACGTTGTAGTTCTGCGCACGTTCCCAGGTAAAGAAGGGGTTAGGCAGCAGTCTTTCATACAGGGTATTCTGCACCTGTCCGTTGATCGGATATTGTCCGCTTCCATAAATGGACAGATATGCGAACTCCTGCAACACGTTGTTGAATAAGATCTGGTCATTACCCATCTGGCCATAAGAAGCACGCAGTTTCAAATTATTCACTGATTTTACATTCCACCAGTTTTCATTGGAAACGTTCCATCCCAGCAATACGCCGGGGAAGAAACCAAAACGGGAATCCTCCGGGAACATATAGGAACCATCATAGCGCCAGATAAATTCTGCCAGGTATTTTTCCTGATAGTTATACTGCGCACGACCATAGTAACCCAATCTTGCCCGCTCATAGGCAGTACCTCCAGTTTGCTGATTCGCTGTTCCACCGGCAGCAATTTGCGCCACCGCAGTGGAGAGGAAATCCCTTCTGTAGGCCAGGAACCCTTCTCCTGAAAAAGTTTCCCGGGTTACACCTACCAATAATCCAATGGAATGATCATCCCCGATTTTGGTATCGTAATTCAACATCCCGGTCAGGTTGGTATTTAACACAGAGGAAAAAGACTGTGTAAGTCGGGGATCTGTAAAGTTGGATCGGATCGCTCCCACCAGTAAGGGCGTAACACCATCCGCCTCGTAAGAAATTTTATCCCAGGAATATAACCTCCAGGGAGTCTGCCAGGTTTTAGTGGTAGAGGTTGTTTTATCAACAGCACCAGACAAGGTCAGCTTAAGTCCTTTTATCCATGGATTGGTAATCTCCACTGATCCGTTCCCCTGAACAAAATCGGTGGGGTTTTTCTGGTAACCCGTAGCATTGGTCGTAATCACATAGGGGTTTTGCCCGTTTTCAATATCCGGACCCGGTAAACCGTTTGGCCAAACCTCCGGCTCTGTGGGGCGACCACGCATCAGCATCCTGAAAATGGATCCGGCACTTTCTGTTGGAAAGTTCCGGTCTTCCCGGCGTGCGAGTATACCCACGTTAACATTGATATAAGGATTAACCTTGGCTGTAATGTTCGTGCGGAAATTGTACTGCTTGTAATAGGTGGCTGAATTTTTATAATACGCATCCTGGTGGACATATCCAAGTGATGTGAAGTAGCGAACGTTTTCATTTCCACCGGTGAGTTGCAAATTATGCCGCGTCTGTGGCGACCAGGTTTTGAAGGCATCTCCGAACCAGTCTGTATCCGGATGACCCCAGGGATCACTTCCATCCCTGAACTTCTGAACAGATTCCGGAGAGTACTGCACACTGGGTACACCCGGATAAGATCCTGTTGTCTGGATGGCATTCCAGGCAGCTTCCCAGTTAGCAGGCGCCACATTCCTGTAAATCGGCAACTCATTCATGATGGTTGCATACTGATAGGCATTGGCCATTTTGGGAATTCTTGCCGGCTGGCTCCAGCCCTGGTTGAAATCATAGGAAATCTTGGGCTTTCCGGTTGCTCCCCGTTTGGTGGTTACCAGGATGGCACCATTCGCCGCACGGGCTCCATAAATGGCCGCTGAGGCATCCTTCAGCACCGAGATGGATTCAATATCCTTGGGATTCAGGCGGCCCAGACCACCATCCCGATCAGGAATACCATCGATTACAATAAGCGGACTACTATTGCCCAGGGTATTGTTTCCCCGGATTCTCATGGTAGCTCCGTCATAACCCGGTTCACCACTGGTTTGTATAACTACCAGCCCTGGTAAACGTCCTGCCAGTGAGTTGGAAAGATCCACCGCCGGAGATTTTACCAGCGCATCTCCTTTAACTGCTGCTACCGCACCCGTTACCGTGACCTTACGCTGGGTACCATATCCAACCACCACCACATCAGAAAGTTGCTCATTGGAAGCGGTTAGGGTGATGGCAACAGAATTGGAAGCGGTCAGGTTATATTCCAGGGTTTTAAACCCTACGAAGCTGAATACTAAAATCTTATCGCTTTCAGAAACAGCCAGTTTGAAAAATCCATCCTCATTGGTAGTAGTACCGGATGAGCGTCCTTTAACAGTTACACTCGCATTTGAAATGGGTGTTCCCTTTTCATCCGTTACCCGTCCGCTGATTTCACGCTCCTGTTGAAAGGGCGCTTCAGCATAACCACCTGGTGAAGCATAACCAGAGATGGGAGTGGTTAGTCCCAACCCTAAGGTGGCTGCCAGGAAAAGAGCTGCTACGCACTTCCCATTTAGCTGGTTGAGTTTAAATGAAGAATTCATTTAAGTAATTTAAAATGATTGAAATTGATTAGAGTTGTTCTCAGAGCAATGCATGCAGGCATTCTCCCGGTTGTCGGTTATTTGTCGTAAATCCTTGGTTGGTAGAGTTTTGCCCGAAAAACCTGGGCATAGGTTGGAATAAATCGCCCCGCACATGGCGGAGCCAAAGCAGCAATCGCGACATAAAGAAGGTTTTAGCTTGGTTACTATGTTGAATATATGTTAAATTTTATAACCGTCATTAAAACACTTAATGTTTTTAGCTTTTTTGTTAAAAAAAGCTAAACATAAGTTCAAAATTTTGAATGTATAAAAAAAGGAGCCAGTGGCTCCTTAAGTGTAAACATATATGTTATAGGATGTTAGAGGGGGTACCGGTTGTCGCCGATGATTTTTGCCGCAATTTTCCTTCTTGCCTCTTTACTGTTAAAGGCGGCGGCTTTGGTAAACCGTTTCAGTCCAAGTAACATCATCCGCTGTTCATCCCCATCCGCGAACCCGTTGATCGCATCTTTCCCCTGTTTATTAATTTTATCGGCTACATCGTAGAGATAGGTACGGGTAATATTGGCCTCCAATTCGCATTGGGCTTCCCCCCGCTGATCGGTCAGCTTCATCAGCCGGAGTAAAGCCGACTCCGCATTATAGGTAAGGATAGCCATATCGGCAATATTCATCAGAATTTCCTGTTCCGCTTCAATCTTCATCTGCAGCTTCTGTACCGCGGCACCGGCAGTCATCAGGATCGCTTTTTTGAAATTTGCGATCAGTTTTCTTTCTGCTTCAAATGGCTGCTCCTCTCCCGATCCGAATTCCGGAATACTCATGAGTTCTTTCATAACCGCCATGGCCGGGTTCAGTAAATCGAGCTTGCCCTTCATGGCCCGCTTCAGTACCATATCTACCGTAAGCAGCCGGTTGATTTCATTCGTGCCTTCATAGATCCGATTAATCCGGCTATCGCGATAGGCTTTTGAAATAACATATTCATCACTGTATCCATTGCCACCATGAATCTGTACCCCTTCATCCACTACAAAATCCAATACCTCACTTCCAAAGACTTTGAGCATGGCGCACTCAATGGCATATTCTTCCGCAGCCCCTAATAAAGCTTCATTGAATGGCTTGCCATTGCCCAATAACTCCACTTCTTTATTATCAATCCATTTACTTGCCCTATAAAGTGCGGATTCACAGACCCAAATCTGAATGGCCATCTCTGCAATTTTGTTTTTGATGGCTCCGAAATTGCTGATAGGTTGTTTGAATTGTTCCCTTGTATTGGCATATTCAATGGAAGTATTGAACGCACGCTTGGCACCTCCCAGTGCGGCTGCACAAAGCTTGAGGCGACCAATATTTAGGATATTGAAAGCGATGATATGCCCCTTTCCAATTTCACCCAGCACATTTTCAACCGGCACTTTACAATCCTGGAAATACAACTGCACGGTGGAAGAGCCCTTGATTCCCATTTTATGTTCCTCAGGACCCTGGGTGAATCCTTCCATGCCCCGTTCTATAATGAATCCGGTAAATTTATCTCCATCCACTTTGGCGAACACCGTATATACATCCGCAAATCCTCCGTTGGTGATCCAGCATTTCTGGCCATTCAGAACATAGTGTTTACCATCTTCCGTCAACATGGCCGTGGTTTTTGCACCCAATGCGTCTGAACCAGAATTCGGTTCGGTTAAGCCATAGGCACCTTTCCACTCACCGGTTGCCAGTTTCGGAATGTATTTGGCTTTCTGTTCAGGTGTTCCGAAATACAGAATCGGCAGCGTACCAATACCCGTATGCGCAGCAACCGCTACAGAAAAGGAAAATCCACCGCCCAGGCCTTCATTTACCAAGGTGGCCGTAATGAAATCTTTTCCCAACCCACCAAACTCCTCCGGAATAGATGCACCCAGTAAACCCTGCTCACCCGCTTTATCTACCAGGGAGGGCATGAGTCCCGACTCCAGTTTGTCAATGCGGTCCACAATGGGTAAAACCTCTGTTTCCAGGAAACTGGCACACATGTCTTTTACCATCTGTTGCTCTTCGTTGAAATCCTCCGGAATGAATGTTTCAAACGGAGAACTTTCCTTGATCAGCCACTCACCGCCCTTAAGAACGGTTGCTTGTTGTTGGGATGCACTGGACATAGTTATAGTATTAAATAATTATTGGATCTCACTTCTCACGTCTCACTTCTCACATCTCACTTCAAATTGTCATAGACAATTTGCAATACCGCTTTACAAATTTCCACCTGGTCCTGAGGTACACCGGTCAACGCTTCATTCAATGTTTCCTCCGCCAGATCCATCGACTCTTCCTGCATCTTCCTTGCTTCCGGAGTCAGGTAAATCATATTCATTCTACGGTCTTCCTTCGATGCTACCCGCTTCACCAGTTTCAGCTTTTCAAGGTTGTCAACCAACCGGGTGATGCTGGGCTTATCCCGGAATGTCGCATTACATAATTCCTGCTGACTGATCCCATCCTCCTTCCACAAATGATACAATACACTCCATTGTTCAATCGTCAGATTCAGTTGGGCAGTATTGAATTTTTTCTGCAACCTCCTCGCTATTGCTGTCGAAGCCTTACCCGTAATAAAACTGTATAACTCTCCTTTCTTAAATTGGTTGTTTGGCATATAGTTAGTTAAACAACTATTCGAATTTACTTAATTTTTTTGATTCCTGCAATCTTTTCCCGCTAATTTCGGAAGGAAAAATCGGGCTTGAACAAATGATAGTTTCCTTCCGGCATAACCAACTCTATTACCAGGTGATGGGCAAGGGTCCGCGGTGGGTGCTTGCTTTCCATGGATATGGTGAAACCGGCGACTGCTTCCGTTCCCTGGCTGCCGAGCTGGAGGAAGAATTCTCTTTTATTTGTCCCGATTTGCCCCTCCACGGAAAATCCAGCTGGAATGCAGACTCCCCGATGAACCCCGATGAATTGGGCGCAATTGTCCGGGAACTCCTGCAGATTCATCAGATCAGCTCCTTTGTACTGGCCGGATATTCCATGGGAGGGCGCCTGGCAGCCTCCCTGCTTACCAGGGAACAATTACCCGTGGATGAACTCTGGTTATTCGCACCCGACGGTTTTCATCGCAATCCATGGTATTGGATGGCCACCCAAACCAGCTGGGGTAACCGCCTGTTCCGGTTTACCATGGAGCATCCGAAACTATTCCTGAAAGCCATGCATGCCGCCCAAACCCTTCGGCTTTTACATCCGGGAATTTATAAATTTTCCATCCAGTTTCTGCTGCAGGAGAAAGCCAGAAAGGACCTTTACCAGCGCTGGACGTTCTATAAAAACTTCCGTGTACAACAACCCGCCCTGAAACAGCAGTTGATCCATTCCCATATTCCGCTACGAATGTTTTTTGGAAAAAACGACCGGATCATTCCTCCCGCACACGGACAATGGATGCAGCAAAACAATCCTGCTCTAACCCAGACCCGGCTGCTCAAAACAGGCCATCGTTTGCTCGATCCGGCCATTACTCCTAATATTGCCGCAACTATCCGAACCCCTGTTACCGAATCCATTAACTGATTTTTCCAACTGATGACCCTCCTGGCCATTATAACTTCTGTATTGCTGCTACTCTATGCCGCAGTCCTGTTTTACTATTATCAGGGCTGGAATGCGCTTCCGGCTCAGGATGAAATACCACCGGATTTTCAACCCCTAACAAGAATCACCGTTCTGATTCCCGCAAGGAATGAAGCCTCCAATATCAGGGCCTGCCTGGATTCTTACCTGAAACAATCCTATCCTGCCGCCCTGAGAGAATGTATAGTTATTGATGACCATTCTGATGATGATACCGCAGCTATCGTTCAGGAATATATAAACCAGGGCATTCAGCTCATCCGGCTGGCAGACAGCACAGCGGGACTAACCCTCAATTCCTACAAGAAAAAAGCTATTGAAACCGGAATCAACGCAGCTTCCGGAGTTCTTCTCCTGACTACGGATGCAGACTGTATCCTGCCACCCGACTGGATCCTGGAACAGGTATATTACCAGCAAATAACCGGTGCCTGTTTTATAACCGGACCCGTTAAAATCAGTGCAGGCCATTCTTTCCTGAACCGCTTCCAGGCGCTAGATTTTATCAGCCTGCAGGGTATAACCGGAGCGTCCGCATTCAAAGGCCTTCATGCTATGAGCAACGGTGCCAACCTGGCCTACCTGAAATCCGCTTTTCTGGAAGTCAATGGCTTTGAAGGAATTGATCAGCTGGCCTCCGGTGATGACATGCTCCTGCAACAGAAAATATCAATGCGGTTTCCAGGACAAACCGGTTACCTGAAGAGTAAAAAAGCCATCGTAGAAACTGCTGCCATGCCAGATCTTAAAAGTTTCCTGCAACAACGCATCCGATGGGCCAGTAAGGCAGGCAGTTACCAGGGTTCCAGCCTGCGTTTTATTCTCTTACTGGTCTATCTCCTGAATCTGCTGCTGCTAAGTCTCCTGATTTCCGCCATTTTTATACCAGCCATTGGCTGGATCGTACTACCGGCCATTCTCCTGAAAATTTTGATCGAATGGCCTTTCATGTTTCTGGTAGGCCAATTTTTCGGTTACTCCCGCCTGGTCCTTAGTTTCCCGCTTTTCCAACTCTTTCATATTATCTATACGGTGGCTGCGGGAACCTTCGGACAGTTCGGTTCCTACCGATGGAAAGGTCGTAACGTGCGCTAATTGTTTAATTTTATCGCATGTCCGCTGTTGCTTCTCCCTCTGTCTGGTTGAAATTAGTAAAACAACCTTCTGCCATCATTGGGGGAATCATCATCTTTATTGCCCTGCTGCTGGCAATTACCGGGTATTGGGTAAGTATGGATGGGAGTCCGGATGCCAACCGGATGATCGTAGAAATTGCCAGCCGGCCCCCGGGTTTCAAACAGCGTTTTCTACTGCTTCCCAAATCGCCTCAGCCTACCCGTTCTTCCTGGTTCCAACGGACGCTGCACGGTCAACCTGACCAGTTTCTTTTTATCCCGATTGGAAACTTTGAAATGCAGAACGACTCCCTGCTGGTACAGAAATTCATCGATGAAGACCTCTATGAATCGTTAGGATTCCCTTTTACTGTTTTTATAAACCATTCGGCAGAGCAGCATATATCAGCGACTGCTACTTCTGATTCCTCCACCCTTTCCGGTATTGGCAGGGAGCAGTTGATATCGTTAGTGTCAGAAAATTATATCAAAGAAATTCGATTCCCGCTCGGTACTGATAAATTTGGCCGCGATATACTCAGCCGGCTGATTATCGGCACCCGGATCAGTTTATTGGTGGGCAGTATTGCCATGCTGCTTTCCCTGACCATCGGTCTGTTCCTGGGTAGTATTGCCGGTTATTATGGAGGCAAATGGGACCAGGCCATTATGTGGCTGATTAATGTGATCTGGAGCATTCCAACCCTCCTGCTCGTGGTTGCCATTACCCTCTTACTGGGTAAAGGGTTCTGGCAGGTTTTTATTGCTGTTGGATTAACCATGTGGGTGAATGTTGCCAGGCTGGTTCGGGGTCAGCTGATTGCCAGTCGCGACCTGGAATATGTGGAAGCGGCCCGGGCACTTGGTTACAGAGATCTCCGAATCCTGTTCAAACATATTCTGCCCAATATAATGGGACCTGTTCTGGTAGTGGCAGCCGCCAATTTTGCCTCTGCGATTGTTGTCGAAGCCGGACTCAGTTTTTTAGGCGTCGGTGTTCAACCACCACAACCAAGTTGGGGTGCCATGATCAAGGAAAACTATAATTTCATTATAACAAATAACCCGATGCTGGCATTGGCACCGGGTTTTGCTATTATGTTACTGGTTCTGGCCTTTAATCTTGTTGGCAATGGTATTCGCGACGCCCTCGATGTCCGCTCCTGACTTCTCACATCTCACATCTCACGTCTCACGTCTCACGTCTCACGTCTCACGTCTCACGTCTCACGTCTCAC
>CAZJNY010000057.1:0-18277 GCA_964547405.1 uncultured Flavihumibacter sp.
TCAGAAGATTTTTGGATCATACATTTCGATTTTCTGGTTAATGGATACTCCATTTACGAGAAACCGAAATGTCTGGATTGGGTAGCGGTTAAATAACCTGGTTGCGCAGCAAATCATCGAAGGTATCGCGCCGGCGAATCAGTTTTGCTTCACCATCCAGCATCATTACTTCAGCGGGTTTCAAACGACTGTTAAAATTGGAAGACATTTCAAAACCATAAGCCCCGGCATTGTAGAAGACCAGGAAATCGCCTTCCCTAACTTCATTGAGGGTGCGATCCCAGGCAAACGTGTCGGTTTCGCAGATATTTCCAACAACGGTGTAAATACGATCACTTCCTTTGGGATTGGAGATATTACGAATTCTGTGATAGGCATCGTAAAACATGGGACGGATCAGGTGATTGAAACCACTGTTTACACCAACAAAAACAGTAGCGGTAGTTTGTTTAATGACATTGGCTTTTACAATGAAATAACCACTTTCGCTAACAAGAAATTTTCCGGGTTCAAACCAAACCTGGAGATCTTTTCCGGTTTCCTGCTGGTAAGCGGTAAACGCTTCTGCAACTTTTTCACCCAGCAGATCAATATCTGTCTGCACATCTCCATCCTGGTAAGGAACTTTGAATCCACTACCCAGGTCAATAAATTTCAGGTTCGGGAAATGGGTAGCCAGTTCAAACATCACTTCAAGTCCCTGCAGAAATACATTCACATCCTTGATATCACTTCCGGTATGCATGTGAATACCTTCGATATTGAGTCCGGTTGTTTTAACCACACGTTCAATATGACGGAGCTGGTGAATGGATATGCCGAACTTGCTGTCTATATGGCCGGTTGAAATTTTATAATTCCCTCCACCCATAATATGCGGGTTAAACCGGATACAGATTGGGTAAGAACCCTTGTATTTGGAACCGAACTGTTCAAGAATGGAGATATTATCAATATTGATATTTACCCCGAGTTTTTTGCCTTCATCCACTTCCGCAAAGTCAACGCAATTGGGGGTAAACAAAATTCTATCGGGAGAAAAGCCGGCTTTGAGACCAAGCTGCACTTCGTGAATACTAACACAATCGAGGGACGCGCCAAGTGATTCAATATACTTGAGCACATTGATATTGCTGAGTGCTTTACAGGCATAAAAAAAGCGCGCATTCACCTTTTTAAAGGCGGACTGCAACTTGTTATACTGCTCACTAATTTGATTGGCATTATACACGTACAGCGGCGTGCCATGTTCCTGAGCTAACTGTACAAGGGATTCATCCGATAAATAAGACATAACCTAGATTGCTTGCAAATTTGGCGAATATACAGCAGTTCTGTCTTATTTACGAGGGGCGCGTGCTTATTGTTCAGGATCTTCTTCGGGAGAGGTATCTTCCTGCTGGGTGTCACCTTCTTCCTGATCTTCAGATTCCAGTAATTCACCGGATTCACTGACCAGCCACACGCGATTATCTTCTTCCACTTCCATGGCTTCAACCAGTGTATCGGTAATGGATTCATCATCACCATTGGCTACATGAACCTGGCCGTTAGACATGAGAGTTGGTTCCACGATCTGGTCGGCTAGTATTTCCTTGATTTTTGGAAGATCTTCCGGGCCATTCAGTCCGAAATAATCCATAAAGGAACGGGAAGTGGTGTAAATAAGCGGCTTACCAGGCATTTCTTCATTTCTGCCGCTGATAACGATCAGTTCTTTTTCCAGGAGTTTCTGGATAGAATAATCGGCACTAACACCCCGGATGGATTCGATTTCTCCCTTGGTAATCGGTTGCTTATAGGCGATGATAGCCAGGGTTTCCATAGCAGCCGGACTCAATCGCTTTAGGAATTTATCACCATTCAGCTGGGCAACGGTTTTATGGTATTCTTTTTTGGTAAGAAACTGCCAGCCGCCTCCACTGAAACGAAGCTCAAACGGATAAAACTCCGATTGATATTTTTCAACAATGCCTTCAATACCGGCTTCGATCTGATCCAGTGTGAGTTTATCTTCCATGAAGCCGAAAGCCTGGTTGATAAGATCGGTCAGTTCGATAGCTCCCAGTGGTTTTTCACTGGCGAAGATGAGGGCCTCTATATGTGGGATAATATTTCCGATTTCCATGGTTTCAACATTTTAATGTTCACCTACACAAAATCTATCAGAAAAGGCAGCAATGAACATGCCGCAAGCTTCTCAAAAATGCTAAAAACAGGAAATGGAGTTATACACAATGTGGAAAAGCGCCTGAAATTACCCCTGGAGCGCAGCAGCACCACTTACAATTTCTGTAAGTTCGGTAGTGATGGCCGCCTGACGGGCGCGGTTGTAACTGATTTTGAGACTGCGAAGCAGTTCGTTCGCGTTTTCAGATGCCTTATCCATCGCTGTCATACGGGCACCGTGCTCAGACGCGTTGGCATCCAGTACAGCCTTGTACAACTGCGTATTCAGAATTTTAGGCATCAGTTCTGCAATCAGCTCTTCTTTATTAGGTTCGAAAATGAAGTCGCTTTTTTTGGCATTGGGACCTGCAGTTACTTTGGGAATGGGCAGGAAACGCTCCACTACAAAACGCTGGGTGGCAGCGTTTTTAAATTCGCTGTATACGATTTCCACCACATCAAATTCTTTGTTTTCAAACGCTTTCACAGCTGCCTGAGCACAAGCCTGTACTGTTTCGAAGCGGAGATCAAGAAAAATATCTTTATAGGTAGCGTCGGTTTTGAAATTGGCTTTCACCATGGCTTCATAGCCTTTCTTACCGATGTTCCAGATTTTTACCTTGCCCTGCGCCTGATGGGCACTATAACGTTCAGCAATAACCGCTTTCGCAGCCTTGATCACATTGGCATTATAGGCACCAGCCAGTCCGCGATCGCTGGTAATAACAATCAGCAGCACGTTTTCAACCGGGCGCTCTGTAGCCAGGCTACCACCAACTTCTCCTTCTGAATTGCTGACAATATTGGACAGCATTTCCTGGAGTTTGGTGGCGTAGGGGCGCATTTGAAGAATCGCATCCTGCGCGCGGCGCAATTTGGCGGCACTAACCATTTTCATGGCCTTGGTGATCTGCTGGGTGCTCTGAACGGATTTGATCCGGTTGCGTACTTCTTTTAATGCTCCTGACATAGTAGAGTGATTTTCCTCAATTTGGCCGCAAAGGTAACAGAAAACAGGTAATTTCAATAAAACAGGCAGGGAAAATGTGCCCTTTCCAATTCCGGTTGGCTTGCCGTACCTTTGCCAGCCTGACAATTTGACCAAACAGCAAGTGTAGCACTGAAATTGACAGGAGAAAGTACGCGCAGAAACGAAATCTTTAAGACAATACCCAAAACGATGTTAGGTTTTATTCAGAAACTATTTGGCGGAAGTAAATCGGAAAAAGACGTTAAGAGCATCCAGCCATTAGTGGCTAAGGCGAATGAATATTTTGCTGCTTATCAATCACTTAGCAATGATCAGTTGCGAGCCAAAACCCAGGAATTCAGGGATCGGATCCAGCAGCATTTAACCGCTATAAACGAAGAAATCGCCCAGTTAAATACCCAGGCAGAGGCCCTTCCTTTCAGTGATTTCACCGGCAAAGATGCCATCTACCAGGAAGTAGATAAATTGAAAAAGAAGAAAAACGAACAGATAGAAGAAGTACTGAAGGAAATAGCTCCGGAAGCGTTTGCTGTGGTGAAAGAGACCAGCCGGCGTTTTAAGGAAAATGCAGTACTGGTTTCCAACGCAACCGAACTGGATCGTCAACTGGCCATCCGGAAAGAATATATCAAAATAGAGAGTGATCAGACCCACTTTAATAATACCTGGACAGCAGGAGGAAACACCGTCACCTGGAACATGGTTCATTATGATGTTCAGCTTATCGGTGGATTTGTGTTGCATTCGGGTAAAATTGCCGAAATGGCAACTGGTGAGGGTAAAACACTGGTATCCACCCTGCCTGCTTATCTGAATGCGCTGGCCGGCGAAGGTGTACATATTGTAACGGTGAACGACTACCTGGCCCGACGCGACTCCGAATGGAATGGGCCGATATTCGAATGGCTGGGATTGACGGTGGATTGTATCGACAAACACCAACCCAACAGTGAAGAGCGGAGAAAAGCCTACCAGGCGGATATCATCTATGGCACCAACAACGAATTTGGATTTGATTACCTGCGCGATAATATGGTACACAATCCGGATGAAATGGTTCAGCGCAAGCACCATTTTGCCATGGTGGATGAAGTGGATTCCGTATTGATTGATGATGCACGGACACCTCTTATCATATCAGGACCTGTACCGCGTGGAGAAGACCAGCAATATCATTTGCTGAAGCCAAGAGTATTGCAATTGGTAGAAGCGCAGAAACAGGTAACCAACAAATTCCTGATTGAAGCGAGAAAGAAGATTGCAGAAGGGAATGATGACCCCAAGGATGGCGGACTTGCCCTGATGCGTGCTTATCGTGGTTTACCAAAAACCAGTGCGCTTATAAAATTCCTGAGCGAACCTGGTGTTAAGGTAAAATTGCAGAAATCGGAAAATTATTACCTGGCGGATCAGTCGAAAGAGATGCCGAAGGTAGATGCCGAGTTGTATTTCTATATTGATGAAAAAAACAATTCAGTAGATCTGACAGAAAAAGGAATTCAGATGATTACCCGTTCCGGGGAGGATCCTGATTTCTTTGTTTTGCCGGATATCAGTTCCAAACTGGGCGCTATTGAGGCGGATGCCACTGCCAGTGCGGAAGATAAACTTCAGCAAAAAGAAGCCCTGCTGAATGAGTATACGCTGAAAGCGGACCGCATTCATACCATCCAGCAGTTGCTGAAAGCCTATACCCTATTTGACAAGGATGTTGAATACGTAGTAATAGAAGGCCAGGTCAAGATTGTAGATGAGCAAACGGGTCGTATCATGGAAGGCCGCCGGTATTCTGATGGTCTTCACCAGGCAATTGAAGCGAAGGAAAATGTGAAGATTGAAGCCGCTACCCAAACCTATGCAACCATCACTCTGCAGAATTATTTCCGGATGTATCACAAGCTGGCGGGTATGACCGGTACTGCCGAAACAGAAGCAGCAGAACTCTGGGATATCTACAAGCTGGATGTGGTAACCATTCCTACGAACCTGCCAATTTCCAGAAAGGATCAGCAGGATCTGGTTTACAAAACAAGGAAGGAAAAATTCACTGCTGTAATTGAAGAAATAGAACATCTGCGGAATGCAGGAAGGCCGGTACTGGTAGGTACCACCTCTGTTGAAGTAAGTGAATTACTCAGCAGGATGCTACAGGGTAAAAAGATTCCACATAATGTACTCAACGCCAAACAACACGCCCGGGAAGCCCAGGTAGTTGCAGAAGCGGGACTGGCAGGTGCGGTAACAATCGCTACCAACATGGCGGGAAGGGGTACGGATATCAAACTGGGACCTGGCGTAAAAGAAGCAGGTGGCCTTGCCATTATAGGTACGGAAAGACATGAAAGCCGAAGGGTTGACCGCCAGTTACGGGGTCGTGCCGGTCGGCAGGGAGATCCTGGAACTTCCCAGTTTTATGTGTCAATGGAAGATGACCTCATGCGGATGTTCGGGTCAGACCGGATTGCCTCCCTGATGGACCGGATGGGCTATAAGGAAGGAGAAGTGATTCAGCACAGCATGATTACAAGAAGCATTGAACGGGCGCAGAAGAAAGTGGAAGAAAATAACTTCGGCATACGTAAACGCCTGCTGGAATACGATGATGTAATGAACAAGCAGCGGAATGTGGTTTACAAAAAAAGAAACCATGCGCTATTTGGAGAGCGGCTTGCGCTGGATCTGGACAATGCATTTTATGGAGTTGCGGAAGGACTGGTAACCTCTTTCAAAGAGCAGGAAGATTATGAAGGCTTCAAGTTGGCGGCTATCATGAACTTCGGACTGGATACACAGATTAGTGCAGCTGATTTCAAATCAGTAAATACACAGCAACTGGCAGACCGTCTGTATCAGGAAGCCACTGAAAGATACCAGCAGAAAATGCAGGCAATTGGTCAGCAGGCAGTACCTGTATTTCAGAATATTCGCAGTACACAGGGCAATCATATTGAAAATGTGGTAGTACCGTTTACAGACGGAAGGAAAGGCATCAATGCGTTGAGCAATATGCAGAAAACATTGGATACCAATGGTCGTGAACTAACCAATTCGCTGGAAAGAACCATTACCCTGGCACTGATTGACGATGCATGGAAAGAGCATTTGCGTGCTATGGACGACCTGAAACAAAGTGTTCAGACAGCCTACCTGGAACAAAAAGATCCATTGGTGATTTATAAGATGGAAGCTTTTGATCTGTTCCGGAAAATGGATGGAGAAGTGAACCGTGAAATCGTATCCTTCCTGGCACATTGTGGAATTCCGATGGAGCAGCAGCAACCTGCTGAGATCATCAAAGAAGGACGTGAAGAGAAAACGGACATGAGTAAATTGCAATCCAATAAAGAAGAAGTGGACGCGCGGGGAGATGATTATGCAGCGAATCAGAACGACTATTATGATCCAAGCGGCAATCCTGCAGTGCGGGAACCGATCCGCGTTGGACCTAAAGTAGGGCGTAATGATCCTTGTCCGTGTGGAAGTGGTAAGAAATACAAAAACTGCCACGGAGCTTAATCAACCGGTTGAGTAAAATATTAAAAGGTGTCCTTTGGGGCACCTTTTCTTTTTAACTTACGAATGAATTTGACAAACCAACCGGCATGAAAAAACTACTTCAGATCTTCTGTATTTGCATCGTACTCTCCTGTGGCAGCAGCCAGCAGAAAGGATCCCTTCAATGGGTGCAGTTATTTAATGGCAAAGACCTGAACGACTGGAAAATCAAGATCAGGTATCATGAATTAAATGAGAATTACGGAAATACCTTTCGGGTGGAGAATGGGGTATTAAAAGTAGCCTATGACCAGTACGATGCGTTCAAAGAACAGTATGGCCATATCTATCACAAGAACAAATACAGCCATTATCTGCTTGGGTTAGAGTATCGTTTCGTTGGAGAACAGGTGAAGGAAGGACCCGGTTGGGCAATCCGGAACAGCGGTGCGATGTTGCATTGCCAGGCACCTGAAAGCATTAAAAAAGACCAGGATTTTCCCATCTCACTGGAAGCGCAATTTCTGGGTGGCAATGGCAAGGATCCGCGGACTACCGGCAATTTGTGTACACCGGGCACCAATGTTTTTTTGAAGGACAAACTCTTTACTCCTCATTGCGTAAACTCCACCTCCAATACCTATCATGGAGATCAGTGGGTGCGTGCTGAAATGCTGGTATTGGGAGATTCCATCATTAAACATATCATTGAAGGAGATACCGTATTGACCTATACACGTCCGCAGTATGATGGTCGTGATCCCTGGGTAAAAGGTATGGGTCTTCCGGATGGAGGCCTGATCGGAGAAGGCTATATTTCTTTGCAATCGGAAAGTCATCCGATTGAATACAGAAAGGTAGAGATTATTGATCTTAGCGCCTTCAAAGGAAACGGCGCAAAACTTCAGGCGGCAGTACAAAAAATCGCTGCTTCAAAAAAGGTAAACTAGTCAGCTACAACTTTAGTCTCAGGCCTTTTTTGCTCAGCCAACCGGCAACCTGGATGATTAATAAAGAAAACAGGGCAGATTTTAATAGTCCGGCTAAACCGGTTAATGCCCATTCCGGAAGGTAGAGACCGGAAGGGCGGATCATGGCATAAGCGAAATAGGGAAGAGCATAACAAAGTAAGGTATCTGTACCAGCGGGACGGATAGCCGAAAACCAACTTGATTTCTGTTGCAGGTCTACCAGCCAATAAACCAGTAAAAACAGGACCAGAAAGATCGCTATACAGATCAGTACCCAGGAAGGGGTTGCCTGAATTTTGGAAATGCCCCATAGTGGTCGCGACAGAAAACCGAGTACCAGTAACAGGATAGCTGCGCCACCAAAGGAAAGAGATAGCTTTGAAAACGACTGGTTATCCTGTTGTCTCTTCCAGAATACCTGTGAAGCCCAAGCTCCACCAATTGTGAAAGCGGTCATAGCACCATGACCAATTGGAGAAAGCAGCGTATTTATCAGTCTCTGTTCTGGCAACCAGTGAAGGTGATGCGCTGCGGATAGCAGCAAACTAACAAGTGAAGCAACAGCAAGTGGTATAATTTTTCCATCCATCCAGGTAAACAGCAGGGCTGCTACCAGATAGGCCCAGCCGATCAAACCGAGAATCCCCCACCACCAGGTTGCGAATCGCGACAGATTTTCGGTTGTACCGCCCCGGTAGATAAAAGCCAGTGCAGCAAGAACGAGTAATGCCAGCACCTGCGCAACCCGGACACCTGTTTTATTCCAGTGTTTCGGATATTGATTCCAGAGAACCATAAAAGAGATCCAGCTGATTACATTCCAGGCACCCCTGGAAAGTCCGGCTGCGGTTTCATGGATATTTTCTCCATTCACCAGAAATACCCCCATCAGTAGCAGTGCTAGTCCGCGCTGAATAATGTGAAAACTTAATTGCTGGAGGCTATCTCCTTTTGCCTGGCGATTTCTCACAGCAAAAGGGATAGACATTCCAACGATAAAAAGAAAGCCGGGAAAAACAATATCAGCGAAGCCCATACCATCGGCGTCAGCGGAAACATGTTCCAGCCAATGAGGAATATCTTTTAAGGTCCACAGATCATTGACAAAGATCATTCCGAACATCGTGAGTGCCCGGAGCACATCAATGGATGCAATACGGATGGGGGATTTCGGGAGAATAGCAGGGTTCATTCCGGTTGGTTATCCCCTAATATACCAAATTACTTTTTGGTGAAATGCAACTGTTCGTCACGTTCATCATTATCATCTTGCAATTCAATTTTCGAATTGGTGCTGAGTACGATATCCCAGTCATCATTGAGTTCAAGCAGGTCTCTGTCGGTGGTATTGAGCAGGATAACCAGTTCGTTGCTGCCGTCATCTCTGCGGGTGCGCCAGGTACCGCTGGTGGTAACCGACCCGCGTGTGGCAGTCAGTTTGCCATCTTTTTCGAATACGAAGGTATAGCCATCATAATCACTGGTTTCATTTCTTCCGTCATCGGTGAGCAGACTCACTACCCAATTGCCATTGGCCAGATAGGAATTCGTTACGGAGTTGGCGGCATTACTGGTAGGATCGTCGTTATCGTCATCCCATTTATCGCAGGCAACCAAACTCACACTCATAAAGAAAACTACTGCCAGCTGGATCATACGTTGTTTCATACATTGGTTATTTTAAGATCTGAACGAATTATTTAGAACTTGGTTGCCACTGAAATAAAAAAGGTAACCGAGCTGGTTACCTTTTTTTTAAGACTATTTCGTGAGTCCGTATTTTTTCCTGTATCGTTCATCCAGTTGTTTGTGTTTGTCGGTCAGGTCAACTTTTCTGCCCTGGATAAAAGCGTGCAGAATTACACTGCTTCTGATATCGAGAATATCTCCCTCACTAACAACCAGACTGGCATCCTTACCAACCTCAATAGAGCCGGCCTGATCACCAATACCCAGGATTTTCGCGGGGTTCAGGGTGATGGCCTGCAATGCCTGCTCTTTGGTTAACCCGTAGGCAGCCGCTGTACCGGCATTAAAGGCAAGGTTACGGCCGCGTGTCTGTCCGTCTGCATCATTAATGGCAAATAAAACGCCCGCTTTTTGAAGAGCAGCAGCAGTTTTGTAAGGCTGATCCACATCATCATCCATTGAAGTAGGCAAACTGTGCATCTGGTTCAGGATTACTGATATATTGTTTTGTTTCAGCAGTTCGGGCATCTGGTAAGATTCACTACCACCAACAATAACCACATCCATTCCAAATTCCTTAGCAAAGTCAATAGCAATCAGCATTTCTTTTACAATATCACAATGCACATAAAGCTTCTGCGATTTGTTGAACAAACCTTTTACCGCTTCGTATTTCAGATTGGTACCGGCATGAGTGGTTTCATTGGCATAAGACTGCGCTTCCCTGAAGAAGGTCTTGATCTGCTCAACCTGTTCCAGTCCGCGTTTAACAGGATCTCCTGCTGCGGGTGCACCCATAAAGAACGAAAAGCGACTTGGGCGGTTAATGAGCGAAGGCATTCTGAGGTGGAAACCATTTTCCATTTTCACGGCCGCATCCTCCCAGTTCCAGGCATCCAGTTGTACAACTGAAGAGGAACCACTGATAAGTCCTCCATCCGGAACGATATTGGCCATCAGGATTCCATTTGTTTTCAGGGTATTGATCACTTTGGAATCGGTATTGTAGGCAACAATCGAACGAACAGAAGGATTTATCTCTCCCAGTTCAGTATGATCGATGGTAGCCCGAACACTGTTCACTTCTACCAGCCCGAGTGTGGAGTTGCTAAGGATCAGTCCCGGGTAAACATGTTTGCCGGTAACATCGAACACGCGTACATCATCCATGGGGATGGGAAGGTCCTGCCCTATTTTTTGAATTTTTCCATTGCTGATCTGAATGGTAGCATTTTCAAGAACCTGGCCATTTCCGACATGTACGGTTCCGTTTTTCAGGAAGAGCAACCCCTTGTAGTCGGGCGCCGGATAAATATTTTCCTGGGCAAAACCTGCTACTGAAAGCAGGGAAGCACCCACTATTGCAATAATGTTGTTTTTCATTCTTGTCTTGTTTAGTCGTTAGAATTGATCTCATCTGCATCCACTACCAGCAGCCCATGGCTATGAGCGTGATCACTGCAGGTATGCATAATTTCCATGCTTGCGCGGGCAGGAGCCATTGGTGCGCCGGACTTTTTCTCACCGATCATTTTCTGTACCAGGCGAGATTTTTCTGCGGTGATTTTTGCACGCAGTTCCTGATCCCGCTGGCGGTCAAAAAATACAATTCCGTCAACGATTGTTTTTTCAGCCTTTGCATAGATGCTGAGTGGATTATCTGACCAGAGTACCAGGTCGGCATCCTTGCCAACTTTGATACTGCCCACCCGATCTTCCACATGCAGCATTTTGGCTGGATTCAGAGTTACCATTTTCAGTGCATCCTCCTCGCTCATCTTGCTGTATTTGACACTTTTGGCAGCTTCCTGATTAAGGCGGCGGGCCATTTCCGCATCGTCACTATTGATGGCTACATTCAGGCCAACTTCGTGCATGATAGCAGCGTTCTGCGGAATCGCATCCACAACTTCCATTTTATAATTCCACCAGTCGGAGAAGGTACTGGCATTGGAGCCATGCGTCTTCATTTTATCGGCCACTTTATACCCTTCCAGAATATGGGTGAAGGTGTTAAAAGTGAATCCAAATTTGTCACCAACACGAATGGCAGCAGTGATTTCACTTTGCACATAGGAGTGGCAGGTGATGAAGCGTTTTTTATTCAGGATTTCTACCAGTGCGTCCAGTTCCAGATCACGACGAACGGTAGCCCATGGATTGGCAGTTGCACCTTTCTTACCCTTCGGCACAACCGAAGCGGCAGCAATTGCTTTTTCATAATCACGGGCACGGGTAAACGCATCTACCAATACTTCCTCCACTCCCATCCGGCTATCGGGGAAGCGATTATTGGCGCTGCTACCGGAACGTTTTACGTTTTCTCCCAGGGCAAATTTGATCTGGGGAATCCAGTTGGCGAATTTGAGTCCCTCTGCATCTGCACCCCAGCGAAGTTTAATCAGTTGGGTCTGGCCGCCAATGGTGTTGGCAGAACCGTGCAGAATATGGGAGGAAGTAACGCCTCCGCTCAGCTGGCGATAAATATTAATATCCTCCGGGTTCAGGTTATCTGCAATCCGCACTTCCGAAGTAACGGACTGTCCGCCTTCATTAATGGAGGCAGCAGCGATATGAGAGTGTTCATCGATAATACCTGGTGTGAGGTGTTTACCGGTACCATCCACAACAGTGGCTCCCGCATCAGACAGGCCTTTACCAACTGCTGCGATTTTTCCATTTTTCACAAGAACATCCGCCCCTTCCAGTTTCCCGTCTTTTTCGTTGGTCCAGACAGTTGCATTACGAATCAGGAGGACTTGTTGTTCCGGTTTTTTGTCAAAACCATATCCATTAAAGGGATATGGAACCGAACCCAGTTCAGGTGCCGTTTTCTTTTTGGAACTATCGGATTTGGCAGTTTCCGCTTTGACCATTTTGGCAGTCCAATAGAGTTTGTTGCCGGAAGCATCTTCGCCGGTACCCTGCCATCCATCTGTTTGACTAACACCGCTCAGGCGGATATTCTTTTTGGATTGCTTGCTTTCAGGAAAACTGAGTTTTACCAGTTTGCCATCGAAACTGAATTTACCGGTAAGGGTATCTTTTTTGATAAGGGAAGCGGCACCACCTGATTTAATCAGCAGGTTGTATTGCTCTGCTCCCTTTGAACCATTAAGTGTGAGTTGGTATTCCCCTGCAGGAACCGACCAGCTATCTTCTTTTACCCCGTATTTTTTCCCTTGTACCCAGTTTTGAAGGATAACGGTTTTATCATCGAAAACGGGACCGCTGGTAATAATAAAGTTTGCCCATTTGCCGGAAGCCAGGCTGCCCACTTCGTTATAAACACCAAGCAGGGTTGCAGGAGTTTTCGTTAAGGCATCCAACGCTTTGTTTTCGGTAAGACCATATTCAATCGCTTTCCGCAGATTTGCCATAAACTGTTTGGTATCGCGCAGATCGGCAGTACTCAGTGCAAAAGGGATATTGGCTTTCTCAAAGGCAGCCGCATTGGCAGGTGCCATTTCCCAATGTTTCATATCAGAAAGGGAAATAAAGCGGGCATCCGAAGGATCTTCCACATCCATTGCCTGGGGATAGTTCAGGGAGAGGATAAACGGAGCTTTCGAAGCAGCCATCTCCTGGATTCGCTGGTATTCATTGCCACCTGCCTTAATGATATACTGAATGCCGAATTCGTCGCCGATTTTATCAGCTCTTAGTGCCATCCACTTATCATTGGCTTCAAAAATCTGGGGCAGGGAAAGATTCTCGTTCCAGGATTGAAGACTAAGATTAAGTCCTTCTTTGGAGGCATTGTTTTTATACCACTGCGCATCGAGGAAGCTCTGGCGCAGCAGTGAGATGGTTCCCATCAGGCTGCTTGGATAAACCTGGGTAGAAGAACCTTTACTAAAGGAAAAATGAGAGGTGGCTTTGTCTTTCAGCACGGTTTTATTCTCCTTGTCATCCGCGAGGGTAACCAGGGTACCGGTACCGCGTGCGATACCATCCTGCACATGCGTGAGAACGGTACCAAAGCCCTGATCGCGGAGCTGTTTGGCTTTCTCCTCATTGGCAGAAAATTGGGTAACCGCCTGCACATCGGAACGGATGGCCTGGTTCCAGCCATAGGCGCCTTTCTGATTGGAGGTCAACTGGGCCGGGGCGTTGAAATTGAACCGGCGTTGAACAGCAGCCAACGGAGGCATACCATAATCTGAGTACATATCAATAAAGGAAGGATAGATGTATTTACCCTTACAGTCAACCACCATTGCTTCTTTTGGAATGGATACCGAAGAACCGATAGCCAGGATCTTTCCATCCTTTACAACCATGGTAGCTCCATTGAGCACGGAACCGGATTCCGCTACAATGGTAGCATTGGTAAATGCATAGGTGGCCACTTTTTCATCCGCGATGCCATTAACCGGGAAAGTCGGTTGTGCCTGGGCGAGGGTACTGCCAAGCACAGCGCATAGCAGTGCGGGCAGCCGAAGGCCGGAGGACAGCAGAAAATGCTTTCTCATGAGTGTTACTTGTTTCGTTTGTGTGAAGTACCGAATTTAAGTAAATGGTATAACTTCGGCTACCGATTTTTATCAGCGGTCGGTTCATATTATGAATATTGCTTCTTTTATCGATCATACCCTCCTAAAGCCAACCACTACCATCCAGGATATTGAAAAATTGTGTGCTGAAGCGGTCGCTTATGGATTTGCGGCAGTTTGTGTTCCTCCTCCATTTGTGAAGAGAGCGGTGGCGATACTGGCACCTACCTCCGTAAAAGTAGCAACCGTGGTGGGTTTCCCTTTTGGCTACTCCGCTACAGAGGCGAAAGTGGCGGAAACCATCCTGGCAGTGGTAGACGGGGCGCAGGAAGTGGATATGGTGATTAACCTGGTGGCCTTGAAGCAGCAGGACTGGACCTATTTGCAAAAGGAAGTGGCCCTGCTGGTTGAAGTATGTCATAACAAAGGAAGAATACTGAAAGTCATCATTGAATCGGGAATTTTGACAGAAGAGGAAATTATTGGATGTTGTGAAAAACTGGGGCCATTGGGTATCGATTTCATGAAAACATCTACCGGATATGCCGAAAAAGGAGCCAGTGTTGAAGCGGTACAACTGATGCGAAAACACCTGCCACCGCAGGTTCAGATCAAGGCATCGGGCGGTATCAGGGATTTTGCTTTTGCCAGTTCACTGGTTGAAGCCGGTGCCAGCCGCCTGGGTTGCAGCGCAGGAGTGGCCATCGTTGGGGGGGATCCGGCTGCTGAAACCACCGGAAGCTATTAGTATCCAATTAAAAATAAACCGCTTGCCAACTTTGGCGAGGATTTTGAATGTCTAACAGATATGAAACCCTACACGTTATTAGTTATTGCAATATTTTTCAGTGTTTGCGGTTACGCGAACCCGATAGCCGATACCATCATTGTGCATAAAGATCCCCGCCTGGAGCAACTGGTGAAAAAGCAGATCGAGATCAATGAAGTAACCACCCGGGAATCTCGGCGGAATGTACCAGGGTTCCGGATCCAGGTAATCAATACCACCGACCGGAATGCCGCCATCAATGCCAAAACAACGGTATATCGGCTCTTTCCCGAACTCAAAGCCTACCTGCTCTACCAGGCGCCCTATTTTAGGTTAAAAGTTGGCAATTTCGAAGATCGCAAAATGGCAGAGTCTTACCAGCGCCAGCTTTCCAGGGAATTCAAGCAGAATGTATACATTGTAAATGATGTGATTGAAGTGAATCCGGATAAGAGCACGGAAGACTAATTAAGAATTAAGATTTAAGAATTAAGATTTAAGAATTGGGGGGAGGGCTCAAGGGTGGAGCGCTTATCTTTGTGGCATGGGGAATATGGATCAACAGGCATTACGGGAGAAGATTCGGGAAAAGGCAGCGGCCTATGCTGCTGATTATATTGCTATCCGGCAACATTTACATGCTCATCCGGAATTAAGTTATCAGGAATTTGAAACCAGTGCATTTGTGCAGGAGCACCTGCGCAAATTGGGAATACCCTATACGGTAATGGCTACTACCGGAGTTGTGGGCATTATTGAAGGTAGTTCACCTGCCAGTAGAACGATTGCATTAAGAGCAGACATGGATGCGCTTCCGATTCAGGAAGAAAACGAGGTTTCCTATAAATCAACCAGGCCGGGCATCATGCATGCCTGCGGACATGATGTACATACAAGTTGCCTGCTGGGTGCGGCGAGAATCCTGCAGGAATTAAAAGCAGAATGGTCCGGAACGATCAAACTGGTATTTCAGCCGGGGGAAGAAAAAAACCCCGGGGGTGCCAGTTATATGATCCGGGACGGGGTGTTGGAAAACCCGGCACCTGCTGCCATTTTCGGATTGCATGTGCATCCGCAATTACCAGTTGGACAGGTAAGTTTCCGGGCCGGAAAAGTAATGGCCAGTGCAGATGAAATTTATATAACGGTAAAAGGAAAAGGCGGACATGCGGCTGCGCCGAACCTTACCACTGACACCTTATTGGTTGCCGCTCAGATAGTAGTTGCACTGCAACAGGTAATCAGCCGAAACCGGGATCCACATCAGCCTTCTGTATTATCCATCACCTCCATCCAGGGAGGCCATACAACCAATGTGATTCCAAGTGAAGTAAAAATGATGGGCACGTTCCGGGCCATGGATGAGGGCTGGCGATTTGCAGCACATGAATTAATCCGCAGAATTGTTGAAGGCACCGCTCATTCAATGGGTGCGGAAGTGGATTTGCATATCGATGTGGGTTATCCTTCTGTTTATAACAATGAAGAATTGCATGCGAAAGCAAAAGCTATTGCGCTTTCCTATTTAGGTGAAAGCCGGGTGGAAGAAACAGAACTGAGAATGGGAGCAGAAGATTTCGGCTATTATTCCCAACAGATTCCCGGCTGTTTTTACCGGTTGGGCGTAATGAATAAAGAACGTGGAATCGTATCCGGAGTGCATACGCCCACGTTCAATATTGATGAATCGGCTATAGAAACAGGAATGGGGCTGATGGCCGTATTAGGGGCACTTACCCAACCCTGATCAGGGAAGTTGTTTTAGTTGATAAATCCATTTTGCAGGTCCCAATACGGATGTTTCACCGGAAATACTTCCTTCCAGGCTGGTGAAGGAAATTTCTTTCGCGAAATACAAGGCTGAATTTCCGCTCAATTGCAATGCTATTTTATCGATGGAAGTACGTCCCTCTATGTTGATGTCTGAGTTGTTCCCCTGCACAAACAAAGAAGCGAATTTTAAAGGAAAATCATTATCCCGGTCTTCATTTTTCAGGGTCAGTGTGCTGTTGTTTTCCATTGCAATAGTCAGCCGGGCATCCGTGGCTACAGAGTCCAGTCTGGCCTCTGCTCCATCAAGCATCAGTAACCCGTTAAAAGGCATGAATAAATCCAGGTAAACTTCCGCCTGGTCATTATCCGGCAATTGTTTCCGGTCTGATGGAATACTGAATACCAGTGTATCTCCGGAATTTTCAACAGAGAGCTGATTACTTGCAGAACCATGTTTGCGATAATAAATACTATCTGAATAGTAAATAGTGCATGCCAGTTTGGTTCCTTCTGGTGCCAAAAGCTTGAGGAACCCGGTATTGGTAATTGGTTTGGCCGCACGGGCTTCTTTCTCGTATTCAGTCATACCCAGCACATAGTTCCCGCTTTTTACTTTCGCAGAAAGTGCCAGCATAAGCGCAGCGGGAATCAGGATCAGGTTGGCCAGTAAAATCAATAAAATTTTATTACTTGTTTTCATCTCAACAGGTTTAAGCTCTTACATATTTGTTTTTAAACTGCTCGAAAGCAGGAACCAGGTCCTGTGGTTCCATTCCCAGCATGAACAACACTCTGAAGAAGGCCGGCAACTCATTGCTGGTGAATTCTTCTTTCCGGTAATTCAATGCACTTGATTTGGCATGTTCACCGATAAAGTAGCCAATACCCCGGCGATCGTGAATAATCTGTTGCTGTTTAAGCACTTCATAGGCACGCATAACGGTATTGGGATTCACTTCCAGTTGTATGGCCAGTTCCCGTACACTGGGCAATTTCTCTTCCGGTTGATATTCGCCAAGCAAAATCTTCTCGCAGACAAAATCTACAATCTGGAGATAAATCGCCTGGCCGCTTGTATTGAATTGCATAATTAATTTCGTTTAAGGGTGTACGTTAAATTTCCTTTTCTTTCAGGCGGTACCAGGTAATCACCCAGAACAGAGGTACCCAGCTATACGTGAGGAGGTAACCTAATACTTTGGATAAGGTAGCTCCCAGTGCATAGGACTTATAGACTCCATAATTTTCAGGGTCATGGAATTCCCGAAGCTCAAGATTGTTCCAGTAAAAATTAAATTGGGAGAACAGTCCTGAAGCTATTTTAGCAATCAGAAATGTCAACATACCGCCGATCAGTGTTACAAAAATGATTGTTTTGATATAGGCATATTGTTTGAAATAAACAGAACCTAAAACAAAGAGCGACTGCAGACAGAAATAGCCCCAGATGATGTACTTAATCGCTTCTCCGAAATTATCTTCCCATTTCATCTCCTGCAGGTAGGATCCTTCATGGGTTTTTACATAGGATACGATATATAACTCTGCGCCCCATTTACAGAGCAGAAAACAACCGGTGTAAACGAGGAAAAACACGATGGTTGAATAAAAAATAGTAACAATCATTTTTTCAGTTACACTTGCCGGAAAACTCAGCCAATACTGCCCCTTTTCCTTATTTCCCAGGGTAGCAAAACTGATACTGCCATATATAGAACCGCAGATTACCAGCCCTATCAGGTAAATCTGATAGGCTGTTTGTTCATCCCAATTATCACCATCCATTAATACCCAGAAGAGGAATATGCTGATGGCCATCAATCCCAGAAGAGCCAGTGCGCCAAGTGTATAAAACTTTTTATTTTCGATCCATTGTTTGCGGATTAATCCAAACAAACGTTCAAAACTGAATTCGCTATTCATA
>CAZJNY010000058.1:0-17700 GCA_964547405.1 uncultured Flavihumibacter sp.
ATTTTCAGTTGGCCCAACCTCTTTTACAACAGTTTCAATATCATTCGTATCTATACCAATGATTTCTATCTTAATATTATCAGAAACCGGATTCGAGATATCTCTACCGGACCATCTTAACTCTTTCCAGCTTTTAGCTGGTCCGAATTTGGGCGAAACAACAGAACCTGATGTAAGCGGGGATGGAGGATTAACACTAAAAACCAACCTATCATAAATTCCCTGTGTGTATTTACTTACGGTAGCAAATTCACTCTGCGCGTTTTTCTTGAATACAAATGCAAATGCTCTTGGCCTGTTAAATGAATCAAGATCTGCTACACCCTGCAATAGTAATTTATGATACAATGAATTACCTGAACCATATAAAGCAGTATCGCCTCTCCACACATGAGAATAGGTATTCTGGTTATCAACGGAACTCGAATTACCTTTAACTATAACAGTTGATCCATCAGGTAGCATATCTATAAAGTCCATTGCCTTCTTACGGTCTGCTGCATTCTTTAAGTTATAAGCAAAGTTGAATTGCCTGCCGGTTCCACATACATGACGTTTGCTTTGGTATAATCCGGTAGAACCGGAAAAATCATTTTGCCACAATCTGAAAGTATTTGCATCAAATACATTAAATATTATCTCATCGAAATCACAACCCGCACCAAATTGAGCTGAGTTGTTTGCAATAATCGAATAATCACTCTGCGCATCTGACCCGGTAGGGTAAACAGCCTGCCTTATAAGCACATCGTTTAATTTATTTTCATATTTCCAGTTTCGAGCAGCGCTATCAATCCGGATATTCTTATTTGTCGATTCCGTATGCTGGAACGTATTGGATTGATTAAATCCCTCGTTAACATCATCCTTAAACAGGAATGAAAACTTATTCCACCTGATTTCTTCTCCATTCTCAGGCGACAATGCAGTTCTCCAGAAATAGACTACACTATCAGAAAAATTAAGGGATGGGCTAAATTCGATAATTCCACCTGCAGTAGTTGTTTGTACTGATTTAAGCAAAGGGGAATTGAATAAAGCACTTGTATCTATTTCAAATACATACTGTTTGGGCAAACTAAATGGATTTGCCGTGGAAGCAATAAATTTTTGATTTTGATTACTGATAATGGAAAAATTATACGGGAATACAGGACTTACCTCATCCTCGTATATAAAAAAGGTTTTTGTAACTGTATTATTTGATTCAGACATTTCATCAACTGCTCCATCCGTATCCACAGAAACAATCAGTTGATTCTGACCTTTATCCAATAAAGCCAGCACCGGTATATCCAGCTCAATAGAATCGGAATAATTCGCTGCAATTCTCTTCTCTGTATAAACAGTCTGAATGGACCCGTCTGGTCTAACTCTCCTGATTTCTATTCTTATTGAATCATTAATAGCCTTACCCAGATTATAATAAGCTACTTTAACTTTAAATGACTGATCCGCCACTGAAATAAATGAAGGTTCAACCTGAACAGTCTGTTGCTCTACCACATAATCAGGTTTGGCCTGAGTATACATTTTCAGCGCCGGATCACCATGAATGGTAATTTGCTCAGCATGTAACCGGGCAAGAAAATCAACCTGAGAATACCGGGATAACATATCATTTAATGCCCTGACATTCAGGATACCCAAACTCTCACCATAATTTCGAACTCCCGAATTGCCATAGAGTTCATTCAAATACGTTGAAAGATAATTTACAACTCCAAAGTGTGTACTGGCCAGAAAGGCAATGCTACCCTTTTGCCTGGTAAGTACAAACCGTTCAGTTAATGTTTCAAAATCAGAAAATCGCTGAACATTAAACCGAAACATATCTCCGGCATAACAACCGTTGACGGAGAATATGGGATACTTCCCCTGATTTTCATATGCTTCCGGATTTTCGATACTGAATTCCAGCGTATTCGCAGAAGAATGCCCAAAATAGGTAAGTAAGCCCATTCCGGAATTAAACATAGATTTTACTATTCCTGACGATCCCTGATCCTGTTGCCCACCTACCGTTTTACATATTACACTAACTTTTGCTCCTGTAAGCGTATCAGTCAGTTTGGTTGAAAGATTTTGCATTGAATTACAAAGCTGAACAGCTAATAAGGCATCTGTTGCACCTGTAACATGTAATGCACTTTTCATCCATAATCTGTCCTGTATGGTATGGGCATTATTTGTAATGACATCTTCATATTCACGAACCTTTTCCAGATAATTTTCAACTTCTGAACCATTAATTGCTGATATCCTTCCGATGGGAGTATTTGATACCGGTTTGGTTAAGTCTGCAGCTCCCAGCAAATTGTCCGATCCGGGATACCCAAAAGTTGGTACCAGATTCAATTCTTTTAATTGTGGCCTCTCCGTTGTTGGATTTGATTTATAATCAGTATAATTAATCCCCTTTCCTATTATCAGGATGTAATTAATTTCCTGTGCAAAAGTTGCCCTGGCGAACCGAATAAAGTTTCTTATTGCTGAAGGATGACCTGAGATTCCCAACCCAAATTGATCCGTCAATTCCTGGACATTATACACAATTGTATTGTATCCGCCACCTGCAGCACTTCTTCTATATTGACTATATTGTTCTACCGGATTATTTCCTGAAGGGCTTGTAAATAAGTTGGGATGTGATATGATCAGATAATTCCCCTGATTTTCTGAAACGCTGAAATCAGTAAAGGATCGTGGAGTTAATTGATTAACGATCGTTGGATACGTGGCAATCTGTTCCTGACTTACCATTGTAAACCTTCTTCTATTGGCAGAACCGGGAATAGCAAATCTGAAAACACCCGCAACCTGGGTATTGGCAACATATCGTTCCTGATTTTCGAGATCATACAGAACCGGAGCTACCCCACCACTGCTAAAGTTGGTTATTTCCAGGTAATACCCTTGTGTTTTAGCCTCCAGCTCAAATGAAAATAGTCGCTGGTTGTTAAAATTGAACAGCCTGGGATAAACCAACTCATAAAAAGACACAGTCAGACGATCCAGATAAGGATCCGGTCCTGTTGCAGGTGCAGGAGGTTGTACATTGGTAAATTGCACCCCCGCTGTTCCTGAGGAAAGCAGCGATAAAGGCACAGTTGCAGAGGCTACCAAATCACTGAAAAAATTCATTGAATTTTCGTACAGCGTGGTATTGTTAATTCCCACTCTGACTCTCCTTGTTTTGGTAGTATTACCAAATGCACCAAACTGAATACTGGCATCCGGACCTGAAGTGGCGGCTCTCAGATTGGTCTGGTTATCTGTTCTTGTAATACGCTGACGAATATCATTGCTTGACCAGAATTCACCCCGGTCATACGAAGATGAATAGACGTATTGTTCTAAATCTGCCGCGAAACCGTTATTAATACGCTCCTTAAAATCTCTGGCCAGCCGATGTATGAAATAGGGCTCTGCAGGCAGGGTATTTCCAGCTACGTTATTGACAACTGTACTGAATCGCTTGTTGGGGAGCACGGACTCAACCGTTAGAAAATATACGGCAGTATCGGAGTGCAGATTGTAACGCGTCCGGTGTTGAAATTGCGGATCGCGGTATAATGGTCTGTCAGGAATTCCATCATTGGCGAAACCGAGAAATTCGATATATCCATCGGCAGGCAAGGCACCACTGCCAACTGAAGTGAAAATTGTAACCTCCTCTCCATTTCTGTATAACCTGAAATGTTCAGCCGGCACCTGGCCCATTCCGTTCGTGTTCAAGACAGATTGTGGTATCCGGAATAAGCCATCTGCGCCAACTTTGAACTTGTAATAGGTTTTAGAAAAATCAATCCATTCGTTATTAAAAGGCTGGGCTGTTGATACATAACCGGTTGTCAGTAACACAACCAGCATAATCAACAGGCGATGCAGGAAATTCTTTCTGTTCAGACGCATATGCTAACTCAGTTACTTTTGTTCTTTGATTTTTTAACCAGATCCAGTTTCAATGAAAATACGTGTGTATACAGGGGATTGGATTGGTTTGCCAGATTCGTAAAGGCATAATCAATCATTACATTCTGTAAACGAAATCCGGCACCCAGGGCAGGCTGGTAAATCCAGACCTTTTTCTGATAGGTACTATCGTTATCATCCAGGGCTTTCTGAAAATTATTGATACCGGCACGTACAAAAAAGACATTTTTCACAGATGCCTCCAGTCCTATTTTCGGATCCACACTCAGAGCTGAACTGCTGATGACCGTATTTCTCCTTCCATCAAATGTGAAGTCCAGGTTGGCTTCTGCCAGCAGATCAATCGACTTACTCAGTTTAAAATTATACGAAGCCCCTGCAATCAATTTGGGGGCAGTCAGTTCATTCGACTTTACCGGAACATCGTTTTGTGTAACATAAAACACTTCCCGCATCTTATCATTAATGTTGTAGGTCCAGGCATTGAAGGTTGTGGTAACATCCCTTGCCACAATGCCTACCTGTAATCGCTTATTTATGTATTGTACACCTGCATCAAAGCCAAATCCCCAGGCAGTGGCAAAATCACCGGCTTTCCGGTGAATAACTTTTGCATTGAACCCGAGATTGAGCTTCTTATCCGGAGAGCCCTTCATTTTCAATTCCTGTGCATAGGAAAAAAGAAAGGCATAATCTGCAGAGGAAAAGGTAGTAATGTTATCGAAGTTGATAGTGCCATCCGGCTCAACGAGGAAAACCGTATTCGGAATATCATCCACCGCAAACCGGAGTACGGATAAGCCAATGGTTCTTTTGCCATCTTTAAGAGGAAGGGCAATATTTGCATAATCGTATTTACCAATTCCTGCAAAATATTCGGCATGCATAATATTGACCTGGGCATTCTTCTTTACATGAACCAACGCAGCCGGATTCCAATAACCCGCCGTGCCATCTGAAACGGAGGCGACCTGGGCAGAACCCATTCCCAATCCCCTGGCTCCGGCGCCGATATTCAGGAATTCATTGGAATACTTTCGAAACTGTGCTGATGATACCATGGGCACCATCAATAAACAACATAAGAATCCTCGGTATATTCGGTTCATCAGACAACTTTCAGGATAAGCAAAGATTACGCTAATGGACTAAAACGTAGCAGCCCGGTCAATATTGCCTTTCGCCGGCTAATCCGATTGCGTTAGTTTTGCTGCAAATTGCAGCATTTTTTATGAATTTAATAGAAGAATTACGATGGAGAGGCATGTTGCAGGATATCATGCCAGGCACCGAGGAACAGTTAAACAAAGAAATGACGTCCGCCTATATTGGCTTTGATCCAACCGCCGACAGTCTGCATATTGGTAGCCTCGTACCCATTCTTCTCTTGATTCACCTCCAAAAAGCCGGTCATAAGCCTTTTGCGCTAATTGGCGGCGCAACCGGAATGGTTGGCGACCCCTCTTTCAAAGCGGAAGAACGTAAAATGCTGGATGAAGCCACCCTTCAGAAAAATCTTGCCGGTATTCGTGCACAACTGGAAAAGTTCCTGGATTTCTCCAACTCGCGGTCCAATGCTGCGGAAATTGTCAACAACTACGACTGGTTTAAAACCATCAGCTTCCTGGATTTCATCCGGGATGTGGGCAAACATATTACAGTTAACTATATGATGTCCAAGGATTCCGTGAAGAAAAGAATTGAAGGCGACAGCGGTATCAGTTTCACTGAGTTCACCTATCAGTTGATCCAGGGATACGATTTTTACTGGCTCAACCAGCACAAAAACTGTAAACTTCAGATGGGTGGAAGCGACCAGTGGGGAAATATCACCACCGGTACCGAACTGATCCGGAGAATGGGCGGTGGTGAGGCTTTTGCATTTACCTGTCCCCTGTTAACCAAAGCCGATGGTGGCAAATTCGGGAAAACCGAAAAAGGTAATGTGTGGCTGGATCCGGCGAAAACTTCCCCTTACCAGTTTTATCAGTTCTGGCTGAATGCGTCCGATGAAGACGCGGCCAAATGGATCAAAATCTTCACCTTCCTGCCGAAAAACGAGATTGAGTCGCTGCAACTCGCTCACCAGGAAAGTCCGCATCTCCGGCTGCTGCAAAAGAAACTGGCAGAAGAAATCACCAGCCTGGTTCATGGAAAAGAGGCCTATGATTTTGCCGTTACAACTTCCGATATCCTTTTTGGAAATGTTACGACGGATCTTATTCAAAGTCTTTCCAAAGACCAGTTATTGCAGGTAATGGAGGGAGTGCCCCAGCATGATTTCCCCTTGAACCGCCTGCAGGAAGGAACTGATATTGTTACCCTGCTGGCAGAAACAGGAATCTTCCCGAGCAAAGGAGAAGCCCGCAAAATGGTACAGAGTGGTGGTGTGAGCATCAACAAAGAAAAAATTCCTGCGGTCGATTTTAAACCATGCGCGGATCAGTTGCTGCACCAGCAATACCTCCTGATTCAAAAAGGCAAGAAGAACTATTACCTGGTAAAGGCGATCTGAGAGAATCAAGTCTTTACAAACTCTGTAATGGCCTTCACCAGTGTATCCAGTTGACGGGTAGTGGTATAAACATGTGGAGTGATGCGAACACCCTTTATATTTTCCCATTCAATTCCGACTGTATGGATTTTGTATCGGTTAAAAAGGAACTGGTCCAATTCAGCCGGCTTCCGGTTGTTGACTGCAATCAGTCCGATTGCACAGGCAAAGCCTGGCTGTAAGGATGTACCCAATTGCACACCAGGCAGGGCAGCAACCTTTTCCATCCAGTAATTTTTCAGGTAATGCAAGCGCTTTTCTTTTCGCTCTGCACCAATCATTTCCTGGAACTCAATGGCTTTGCCTATTGCCTGCTCTATGAAAAAGGGCCGGGTACCGAGGTTTTCAAATTTGCGGATATTCGTTTCCTGTCCGTCCGGCGCACCAAATAAAGGATACAGTTTTTCAATTTTCTCTTTCCTGACATAAAGGAACCCTGTTCCGATACAGGCACTTAACCATTTATGCAGGCTGGTGCCGAAATAATCGGCTCCCAGCTCATCAATTCGAAATTGAAAATGTGCAAAACTGTGAGCGCCATCCACCAGTACTTCTATACCTTTTGAGCGGGCCTGATCAGCAATTTTACGAACCGGAAGTATCTGTCCGTTCCAGTTAATGATATGGGTGATATGTACTACTCGCGTGCGACTGGTAAATGCTTTTACATATTGCTGTGCCAGGTAATCATTGTTTTCAGAAGGCAGGTCCAGGTTGATCCATACCAGTTTAATCCCATCTCTTTTTTCCCGCTGCTTCCAGGCATTGATCATATTGGGATAATCCTGTTTGGAAAGTACTACTTCATCACCGGCTTTGAGGGGAATACCAAAAATAGCCGTCTCTAATGCTTCCGATGCATTCCGCTGTATTGCCAGCTCCTCCGGATCACAACCCGCCAGTCGAGCCAGGTTGGCCCGAAGCGGTTCCCTGCCCTGATCCAGTATTCGCCACATATAATAACTCGGCCCCTCATTGCTCATATCATGGAAACGTTTCATTGCTTCCTGAACAACTTTAGGAGAAGGACTTACGCCACCATTGTTCAAATTAATGATCGAGGGAGAAACGGTATATGCCTGCTGCACCCCATACCAGAAATCCTCTTCTGAAGCAAGGCGATCCGCACCCATAAAACGATATTTTTCAAGTTGCTGTTCCAGGTCATGGCCACGACCAGACAAAGGGATGCCTGCAACAATGGCTCCTAATCCCGCCCGGGACAGGAACTGAAGAAATCCTCTGCGATTAGCTGATAACATATATGGAAATTAATGATTTAGGCGATTCCCGGACTTTATCAGATTTTCTTATTTTTTTTTGGCAGAAAGGGGATCACCCTTTATTTTTGCACTCCCATTGAGGTAGGATGGCCTATAGTATAATGGTAGTACGACAGATTTTGGTTCTGTTTGTCTTGGTTCGAATCCAGGTAGGCCAACAAAAAAGCAGGTTTTATAACCTGCTTTTTTTTATCTTACCCATCCCATGGATATTGAATCTTTCCGCCAGTTCTGCCTCTCCTTTCCGGATGTTTCCGAAGAGTTTCCTTTCGGACCAGATACGCTTGTATTCAAAGTGAAAGGGAAAATGTTCGCGCTTACGGATCTTGAGCTGTTTGTTAGTATCAACCTTAAATGTGATCCTGATGTGGCGATTGAATTAAGGGAACGATATCCTGCTGTTCAGCCGGGTTATCACATGAACAAAAAACACTGGAATACAATCCTCATGGATAATTCAATTCCGGACAGGAACCTGAAAGAATGGATTGAAAACTCGTATCAACTGGTCAGGGCCAGCCTGCCTAAATCACAACGCTAATTTTTAGCCCGCCAGGTATTGCTGCAATTTGAGTAAACAGCTATCCAGGCTTTCTTCCCAGGGTGTAATTTCAATACCGAATTCCTGACTGATTTTATGAGTCGCCATTAAACTGAATGCCGGTCGTTTTGCCGGGGTAGGATATTCGGAAGAAGGAATGGGAAGCACTTCGCAGGTAGCATGTATTTTAGTACGGATAGCCATTGCAAAATCAAACCAGCTAATTTTTCCGGAATTGCAATAATGATAAATACCTCCTGGGCGGGATTCACCTCCGGGTACTTCCAATTGATCAATTATCTGAAGAATTGCTTTTGCTAGATCAGCTGCATAGGTAGGGGCTCCGATCTGATCAGCTACTACCTTAATTTGCGGGCGCTGGTGCATCAGCCGGATCATCGTTTTCACGAAATTATTTCCATAAGAAGAATACACCCAGGAAGTTCTGATGATAATAGAGGAAGGGGCGAATCTTACCGCCAATTCCTCTCCTTTTAATTTTGAAAAGCCATAAAAGTTAACCGGATGAACTGGTGCTTCTTCGGAAAGTGCTACTGAACTGTTGCCATCAAATACATAATCTGTTGAAAGATGAATCAGACGGGTTGCATAGCTGTTGCATAAGCGGGCGATACTGCCTACTGCCGTTCCATTTACCTGCATGGCCAGGTCCTGCTCTGTTTCTGCCCTGTCAACAGCCGTATAGGCAGCACAGTTAATACAATAGGCAGGTTGGTGCAATGCAAAATAAGCCTCCATCTGTTTCTCCTCATCCAGTGGAAATACAGAACGATCTGTAAACAGGAATTGAAAGCGATCTGCATACAATACTGAAAGCTCCTGCAATTCCGAACCCAACTGGCCATTCGCTCCTGTTATCAGAATTTTCTTCATGATTCGAATTGAAATACGGGCTCAATTTCAGCAAAGGGTGGCAGCACCAGATCTTTATCTGAAATCTTTCTGGCTGCTGCTGGAATCCTCCAGTCGATATTCAATGCGGGGTCATCATAAAAAACGCCACCTTCTGCGGATTTGTTATAGAGTGCATCGCATTTGTACAAGACTTCTGCCGTTTCACTAAGTACTGAGTATCCATGTGCAAAACCTTTGGGCACCAGCAACTGTTTTTTATTTTCAGCACTTAATTCGATGCTGAATACGTTCCCAAAAGTTGGAGAATTTTTCCTGCAGTCCACCACCACATCCAGTATACTTCCTTCCAGTACCCGGATCAGTTTGGTTTGTGCGAACGGTGGTTTCTGATAATGCAATCCACGTATCACACCAAAACCCGATCTGGCCTGGTTATCCTGCACAAACTGGTAATGTACTCCTGCTGCAGCAAAGGATGCCGCATTGTAGGATTCAAAAAAATAACCCCGGTGATCTCCATGAACAACAGGTTCAAAAATCAGGAGTCCGGGAAATCCGGTTTCAGTAAATCCCATCAGGAACGATCTTCGTATTGTTGTTGATAATAATGCTGATAATCTCCGCTGGTTACATGCTCTACCCAGTCGCGGTTTTGCAGGTACCAGTCCACCGTTTTTTCCAACCCTTCTTCAAACTGAAGAGAGGGTTGCCATCCCAGTTCCCGGTTTAATTTGCCGGCATCAATCGCGTACCTGAGATCATGCCCTGGACGGTCAGTTACATAGTTGATCAGCTGTGCTGACTCTCCTTCTGCGCGACCCAGCTTTTTATCCATAATGGAACAGAGCAGGTGTACCAGGTCAATATTTTTCCACTCATTGAAACCGCCTACATTGTACTTTTCTCCGGCTTTACCTTCATGGTAAATAAGGTCGATGGCTCTTGCATGATCTTCCACAAAGAGCCAGTCGCGAACATTCTCACCTTTTCCGTAAACAGGAAGCGGCTTTTTGTTGATTATATTATTGATCATTAATGGAATCAGCTTTTCCGGAAAATGATGCGACCCGTAATTGTTGGAACAGTTACTCATTACCACCGGAAGATGATAGGTATGAAAATAGGCCATTACAAAATGATCTGACGCTGCTTTGGAAGCTGAATAGGGAGAACGCGGATCATACGGTGTTGTTTCTGTGAACATTCCTTCGTCGCCAAGAGAGCCATACACTTCATCCGTGGAAACATGGTAAAAACGTTTGCCTTCCATTCGGTTTGCCCAGCTTTTACGGGCAACATTGAGGAGGTTTGCAGTACCAAGTACATTGGTTCTCACAAATTGTAATGGATCAGCAATGCTACGGTCTACATGGCTTTCTGCAGCAAGATGAATGACCCCGTCAAAATCGTACCGTTCAAACAGATCCTGCATGCCGGCTTCGTCTGTAATATCACCTTTCTCAAAAATATAATTGGCGGCCCTTTCAACATCCTTCAGGTTTTCGAGGTTGCCGGCATACGTGAGTGCGTCCAGGTTTACAATTTTATAGGAAGGGTATTTTGTTACGAATAATCGTACCACATGTGATCCTATAAAACCTGCACCACCGGTTATCAGAATGGTAGACATAAGATTTTTTTCAGAAGATTGATTAATGTTTATGATTGGGCGTTGCGAACTCTTTGGGTTGTTTGAAGAGTTCTTCATAAGGAAGTGATTTAAAATAATCATAGGTAATCCTTACCCCTTCCGATCTGCTCACTTTTGGCGACCAGCCCAGAATTTCCTTTGCTTTGGTGATATCTGGCTTTCGTTGCTTCGGATCATCGGTGGGCAATGGCCGATAGACAATTTTCTGTTCTGTACCTGTGAGCCGGATAATTTCTTCCGCAAATTCCTTCAACGTGATTTCATCCGGGTTTCCAATATTTACCGGGTTCACATAATCACTCATTAGTAACCGGTAAATGCCTTCGATCAGGTCATCCACATAACAGAAGGAACGAGTCTGGGAACCATCTCCAAATACGGTAAGGTCTTCCCCGCGCAATGCCTGCCCGATAAATGCCGGCAAAGCTCTTCCATCATTAAGTCGCATACGCGGGCCATAGGTATTAAAAATACGAATGATCCTGGTTTCCACCTGGTGATAGGTATGATAGGCCATGGTGATGGATTCCATGAACCGCTTGGCCTCATCATATACACCTCTTGGTCCAACAGGATTTACATTGCCCCAATATTCCTCTGTCTGCGGATGCACCAGCGGATCTCCATACACTTCAGAAGTGGAGGCAACCAGAATTCGTGCCCCTTTTGCTTTTGCCAGTCCAAGACAGTTATGTGTACCCAAGGCACCTACCTTAAGGGTCTGAATAGGAATTTTCAGGTAATCAATCGGACTTGCAGGAGAAGCAAAATGCAGGATATAATCAATATTTCCTGGCACATGAATGAATTTGCTAACATCGTGATGATAGAACTCAAACTGTTCCAGTTTAAACAGGTGCTCGATATTTTTCAGATCACCTGTAATCAGGTTATCCATTCCTACCACACTGAAACCTTCATTGATAAACCGATCGCAGAGGTGGGAACCCAGAAAGCCTGCAGCACCGGTAATTAGAACTCTTTTTTTCATAGCATTATTTTTTTGAACCGGTTACCGTTTTTCTTCCTACGCTTTCGTAATGAAAACCCAATTCAGCAATTGCCCTGGTATCAAACAAATTACGGCCATCAAAAATGACCTTGTTCTTCATCCGGGTTACCATCTTTAAAAAATCAGGTGTTCTGAATTCATTCCACTCGGTAGCAATAATCAATGCATCCGCTTCCTGCAATGCATCGTACTGATTTTCCGAATAACTGATGGTATCACCCAATACCTGCTTTACATTCCGAATCGCTTCCGGATCAAATGCTGTTACAGTTGCCCCTTCATTCAATAACGCCTCAATTATATAGAGTGCCGGAGCTTCCCGGATATCATCCGTATTTGGTTTAAAAGCCAGTCCCCACAGGGCAAACTTTTTACCTTTCAAATCATTCCCGAAATACCTGCGGATTTTGGGCATCAGATGCGTCTTCTGCTTTTCGTTTACATCCATAACGGCATTGAGTATCCGAAAATCATAATCCACCTGGGATGATGACTGTACAAGTGCCTGTACATCTTTTGGAAAGCAACTGCCGCCGTATCCGATACCGGGGAAAAGAAAACGTTTACCAATACGATCATCACTTCCGATCCCCAGCCTTACCATATCCACATCAGCACCCAACCGCTCGCAGAGCTGGGCGATTTCATTCATAAAGGAAATTTTGGTAGCCAGGAATGAATTGGCTGCATATTTTGTAAGCTCCGCAGAACGCTCATCCATATAGATCACCGGGTTTCCGGAACGTACAAAGGGAGCATATAATTCACCCATCAGTTTACGTGCACGTTCGGAACTGACACCAATAACCACTCTGTCGGGTTTCATAAAATCATCTACGGCTACGCCTTCCCGTAAGAACTCGGGATTGGAGACCACATCAAATTCACCGGCATAGTTTTTTGCTACGGCTGCCCGCACCTTATCAGCTGTTCCCACCGGAACCGTACTTTTATCAACCAGCACTTTATAGTCAGTAAGCAGTTTCCCGATATCTTCAGCAACCCCTAATACATACCGGAGATCAGCTGCGCCATCCGCACCGGGAGGCGTTGGTAAGGCGAGAAAAATAATCGATGCTTCTTTGATGCCATCTGCCAGACTGGTCGTAAAACTCAACCGGCCTTCTTTCAGGTTCCGGAGAAATAGTTTTTCCAATCCGGGTTCGTAAATGGTTATTTCACCATTTGTTAACCGGTCCACCTTCGACTGATCAATATCTACACAAATAACTTCATTGCCGGTTTCAGCAAAACAGGTACCCGTTACCAATCCAACATAACCGGTTCCAACAACTGTAATTTTCATTAGGAATTCAAGTTTAATTTTTATCTGCGAAGGCTAATACCTCCGTTGTTATATAGGCTAACTGTTCCTGCTCCAGCTCCGTATGCATGGGTAAGGATATTACCCGCTCGGTCAGCCAGTCAGTTACCGTTAATTCAAATTTATTACCACCAAGGGATGCAAACATATTCTGTCTGTGTGCCGGTACTGGATAATAAATCATGGATGGAATCTGCTTTTCTGCCAGGTGCTGATGCAATCCATCCCGATCCACTCCTTCCAGGATCAGTGTATACTGATGAAAGACATGTTTATTATTGGAATCGCGGTATGGCGTAGTGATTTTTTTATGGCCGGCAAAGGCCTGGTCATAATAGGCTGCTGCTTTTCTTCGGGCATCGATGTATTGATCCAGTTTGGGAAGTTTGATATTCAGCACTGCAGCCTGCATACTATCAAGGCGACTGTTACAGCCCACCATTTCATGATAATACCGAACCTTTTGTCCATGATTGGCGATCATGCGCATTTTATCAGCGAGCAGGTCATCATTGGTACAAATCGCGCCGCCATCTCCATAACAACCCAGGTTTTTGGAAGGGAAAAAGGAGGTACAGCCAATGGTGCCGATGGTACCGGTTTTCTTTGAGCTGCCATCTTTAAAATAATAATCACTCCCGATCGCCTGTGCATTGTCCTCAATAACAGCCAGGCCATGCCTGTTGGCTATTTCCATGATCGCTTCCATATTTGCTGCCTGTCCATATAAATGAACGGGTACGATGGCTTTGGTACGAGGGGTAATTGCTTTTTCGATCGCTGCCGGATCAATGCAGAATGTTTTGGGATCTACTTCTACAAAAACCGGCTGAAGGCGAAGCAGGGCAACCACTTCGGTTGTTGCTATATAGGTAAAGGAAGGGGTGATCACTTCATCACCGGGTTGAAGGTCCAGTGCCATCATCGCAATCTGCAGGGCATCGGTTCCATTTGCACAGGGGATGACATGTTTAACTCCCAGGTAACCAGCCAGTGATTGAGTGAAATCCTGAACGGCTTTCCCATTTATAAAGGCTGCCGAATCCAGTACTTCATGGATAGCCGCATCCACATCGGCTTTGATTTCCTGGTATTGCTTTTTTAAGTCAACCATCTGAATGGGTCGCATAACTCTCCCTCCGCTTTTTAAAATGGGCACAAAAATAGCAAAATATAGGTTGGGTGGAACTTTGAATTTAGCTTTGCTCCACATTAACAAATTGATTCAGTGAGCCTTTTACTATATAACCTGTTTCTCGTTTTATACCGGTGGGCCCTGCAACTGGCAGCCAACTGGAATCCCAAAGCAAAAAAATGGGTAACTGGTCGTAAAAACTGGGAAGATGCCCTCATCCGGTTCCGTCAGGGGGATTCAAGGCCACTGGTTTGGATGCATTGTGCCTCACTGGGAGAGTTTGAACAGGGACGCCCAATCCTGGAATGGATCCGCAGCCAGTATCCGGATCATTGTATCCTGCTGAGTTTCTTCTCTCCTTCCGGTTACGAAATCAGGAAAAATTATGCAGGCGCCGATTATGTCTGTTATCTCCCCATGGATCATGTCAGGAATGCCCGTGTTTTTGTGGAAACAGCGGCTCCCTCCCTGGTGATCTGGGTTCGCTATGAATTCTGGTACCATTACCTGAATACCCTGAATGCCAAAAACATTCCGGTGGTGCTTATTGCCGGCCGCTTCCGGAAATCCCAGCCCTTTTTCAAGGGATATGGCAGGCTCCATCGTCATATGCTTACCTGCTTTCAACATCTTTTCCTGCAGGACAACCACTCGGCAGCACTACTTCAAAAAATTGGCATTTATAAAACTACAGTAGCCGGAGATACCCGCTACGACCGGGTTTCAGCCATTGCTGAAAAATTTGAGCCCATCCCGGAAATTGATGCATTTGTTGGTGACCATCCGGTAATTGTATGTGGCAGTACCTGGCCCGAAGACGAAGAAGAACTGGATCATTTTGCAAATACCCGGGCCGATATCCGGTTCATTATTGCACCGCATGAAATAGATGAAGAGCACCTGCGGGATATCGAAAAACTATTTCACCAGACAATCCGGTTTTCCCAATGGAAACAGACTTTTACTGCCGGTACTTCCGCCAATGTACTGATCATTGATAATATCGGAATGTTATCGAAGCTGTATAAATATGGCCAGCTAGCCTATGTTGGTGGAGGGTTTGGGGATGATGGACTGCACAATATTCTCGAAGCGGCAGTTTTTGGGGTGCCGGTATTCCATGGACCTGTTTTTGATCGTTTTCCCGAAGCCGGGGAACTGATTGAGGCTGGCGGAGGCTTCAGTGTCAGCACCGCACTGGAACTGGAAAACCGTTTCAATCAGCTGCTGACAGATACAGCAGCAAGATCAGCAGCTTCCAGGGCTGCAGCCGGTTTTGTTGCCAGCCGCAGAGGAGCCAGTACTATCATCCAGTCTTATTTAGAGGAAAATCGTCTGCTTACCAATTGGCAGAAATGACGAACTGTATCTTTTGAATCATCCCAGGCCAGCTTCAGTTTAAGTTCGCGTTCGATCCAGTATTCAGCTTCCTGAAGAATATTAAAGGAATTGATGGTTTTAATACTGCGTTCGTACATCACTTCGTCGCCGCGGAACAATTCCTGCACAAATACAAAACGATCATTGATCCCGATTGCCTTTTTCAAATCACGAACCGGTTCACGGGTAAGTACATCCGCCAGTTCCACCGAGCCCTGCTTTAGTTTATCATTGAGGGAAGCTCCGTTCATTTGCTGACTCATTACATCGTTCAGCTCCCTGATATCTTTCTGATGGGCTAGTGTGGGAATTTCCTGCATGAGAGAATGCAGCCAGTCGGATGGCAGGGCAGTTTCCGGCTCCTGCGCTTTTTGAGGATATTCAACAACTATTTCAGGTAACGCTGGCTTTGGTTCCGGCGATATTTTTTGAATCGTCTGGTTTACGACAGGTAATACAACCGCTACTTTCGAGTTTCCATTCCGGTGTACAGAAGCGGCCGAAGCCTGTTCCTGAAGAGCCGCCTGTAGCAATTGAGCAGTCACCAGTAAAACGGATGGTTCCGCTCCCTGGTCTGCCTGTTCCTGAAGCTTTATAATCAGTGCTCTAACTCTTTCCATTTGATATGGTACTTTTGGGTTAGTATTGGATATCATAAAGTTATTAAAATTAAGTTGGAACTCTGTCAATCCCCTTCAAAGGATCTGTTAAGCTTTGAAGAGTTGCCGGTTCTGCATCAACCTGTTTAGATCGTGTTTATAGAACCTACACTTAATGGCGGCCGTCGGGGCTGGATCGAAGTTATCTGCGGCTCCATGTTTTCAGGAAAAACCGAAGAACTAATCCGGCGATTGAAACGCGCGCGGATTGCCAACCTCCGCGTTGAAATTTTCAAACCGGCCATCGATGTGCGGTACGATGAACAACAAATTGTTTCCCACGATACCAATTCTATTCCTTCCACCCCTATCGACAACTCACAAACCATCTTACTGATGGCATCCAATGTGGATGTGGTTGGAATTGATGAAGCGCAATTTTTTGACGATCAATTACCGGATGTCTGCGACCAGCTGGCCAGGCAGGGCATTCGGGTCATTATCGCGGGACTGGATATGGATTACCTTGGAAAACCATTTGGACAGATGCCTTTTCTGCTCGCCAGGGCAGATTATATCACCAAGTTGCATGCCATTTGCGTAAAATGTGGAAATATTGCCTCTTTCAGTTACAGAAAGATTGACCAGAGTGCCCAGGTACTGCTGGGCGAAAAGGAATCTTATGAACCCCGTTGCCGAACCTGTTATGATGAAAAAAACTGATGCATGAAATCGGTCATTGCCCTTTTTAAAAAAGACCTGCTGCTCGAATTCCGCCAGCAGTACACGTTTTACGGAATTCTCCTGTATGTGGCCAGCACCATTTTCGTGTTGTACCTGGCCATGGGGCAGCCCGAAGACCAGGTCTGGAATGGACTGTTCTGGATGATTCAGCTCTTCGTTTGTGTTAATGCGGTAGCCAAAAGTTTTTTACAGGAAAGCCGCGGCCGGCTGCTCTATTTTTATTCAATTGCCGGACCCCGGGATTTTATTATCTCCAAACTGTTGTTTAATGTGTTGCTGATGGGCCTGCTCAGCCTGGTTACCTGGGTACTCTTTGGATTATTGCTGGGAAATCCGGTTCAAAACGGACTAAGGTTTATGGGACTGGCCGTATTCGGAGGTCTTGGACTTAGCCTGGTTTTTACCTTCTTATCTGCTATCGCGGCACGCGCGCAACAGAACGCGGCCCTCATGGCCATCCTTGGATTTCCGTTAATTATTCCTCAAATTTTATTGATGATGAAGCTGGCCAATACAGCCTTCAGCCAGGTAATTCAGGATAGTCTGGGTATGATTGTGCTGCTGCTTGCCGGCCTGGATCTATTGGTAGTTGCCCTGGCCATCATCCTCTTTCCCTTTCTGTGGAAGGACTGATTCTTTTCCCCTAATTTTGCCGCACTTATTTG
>CAZJNY010000059.1:0-17132 GCA_964547405.1 uncultured Flavihumibacter sp.
GATACACGTGAGAGCTGCATATAATTGATTTTTGTAAACTAGCTTCAACGGTTAGAATATCACAAAAACGTTGCCTGATCTTCATTTATTTCGGTTGTGGATAAACTTTGGATAAACTTTACAAAGAAGCCCCTCGAAAGGGGCTTCTTTGTATTATAAATCAATTACTTACGAGGTATTTTTAATTCCCATCCAGGCTGGATAAGATCAGGGTTTTTAATCCGGTCCGTATTGGCCTCGTAGATGTCCTTCCAACTGAGTCCGGGATATTTCTTGGCGATTTTACTCAGGTTATCTCCGGATTTCACGGTATAGATTTCTTCAGCCCCTTCTGCCAGACTGAGATTCATTATCAGATCCGAATCCCTGAATTCCGGATTTAACGCTTCATAATGGTCCCATATGGCATCTTTTGCTGCAGCACTGGGTGCAATACCATCTATATATAAGACACCATCCTGTTCTCTTACCTGTAAATCAGCTACACCTTGTGCAGCGGCCAGGTCAACCAGGCTTTTGTATTTATTTTCCTGAAGTGCCATAGTAGCAGTTTTATTTGATGGTTAATTTGTTTTCAATGTTTTTTGGCTTCAACTCGTTCAGTTTCATCATTAATCCCTGCAATTCAGATTTTTTGATTTCTCCTGTCAGCGTGATTACGCCATCCTGAACGGCTGCCTGCACTTTTGATAAACTTAATGAAGCAATAGCGGAATTGGCAGTTTCCTGCAGTGTTGTATCGGGGTTTATAACAACTGGAGCCGGTGGTGGGGTTACTGTCAGATTGCTGGTTACTGATTTCACTCCTTTTACTCCTTTGGCCGCAGCTTCAGCGGCAGCCCTGGTGGCTTCATCCGCTACCTCCCCGGAAAGGGTAGCCACGCCATCCGTTACTGTTACCTGTACCCCGGGATAGGCTCCGATTGCTGTGGCAACATTTTTTTGGATGTCTGCATCCTTCGGTTTACATCCTGTAAAGGCAAAGGTTCCAAGCAGGAACATTACCCATAGTAATCTGCTGATACGTTTCATGTATATTCTGGTTTAATGGTGAAAAAGACAGCTTGACCCTGAATTAATGGAAGACCCGGGGTTCCAGATTTTTGGCAGCGCCAATCATATCTGCCAGCATATCCATTGAGGGGACTTTACCGGATAATCCAAACTGGTTATTTACCTCCAGCAGTTTTGCATGAAGGTTGGATGCGTTTCGGGTTGCGAGATCTTTAACCGTATCCACACCAGCCGCTTCCAGTAATTCAGCGGTTTGTCCGGCAATGCCATTGATACGCATCAGGTCAGCATGGTTTACCCAGGTCAGAATAAGTGATTCCGGCAGTTTTGAACCAGCTGCCAGCACTTCTCTGCCAGCCTTGGTTCCGGCTTTCTGTAGTAGATCAGTGGTTGTTTTAATTCCGTGCACTTCCAGTTTAGCGGCATAGGTAGTCCCGATTCCTTCGATGTCTATTACGTTGTATGGCATAAGTCCTGACTTTGATTTCTTTAAATATACAATAAAAAAGCAGCCCCGATTCCCGGGACTGCTTTTTTAATAAGTAGTTCATATTAGTAAGCACTCAACCGGAGCCCTACTGTATAAGGAGTAAAATCAAGTCCTTTTTTAAACATGGATTCTGTTGCATAAGAGCCATATACCTGAACCGGACCTAAGTGAATTTCACCTACATAAGCCAGTTTAAAGTCATTCAGCCCCAGGTTGCCTTTGAGTTTTTCTTTACCGGTTTCAGGACTCCGGTATTTCTGGCGGGATGCGTACAGATAGGAACCGCTCACACCTGCACTGATGCCAAAGGACCGTTCCAGTGATTTACCGGGGGTAAAGTTGATATTCAGCATAACAGGAACCGTGATATAATTCATGGCCAGCTTGTTCTTGTTGTAATCTATCTGATCATCCAGGTAAACAGAAGGTGGATTTTTGGTAAACCGGATATCATCCTCAAACCTGAAATTAAAAAATTCCAGTCCTGCTCCGTAGCGCAGATTGATGACATGCTTAATCATGTTGAGGCGACCCTGTACGAACCAGATATTTACGTTGACGGATTTGGAGTTCCGCAGGTTGAACCAGTCTTCGTTGGAGCCAGGTGCAAATGCCTGGGTTTCCGGACTGCTGTAATCTGTATTGTCGACAAAATTATTGAATCCCAGATCAAAGGAAAACCAATGGGTAACATGGTTGGACTTGCGGTTGTAATGCCGCTGTTTGAAATAATCCTGAACCTCCCGGGATTGATTGGAGGGCTGCCCGTTTTTCAGGATAATAATATTTCCGATTCGCATGGTATCCGTTTCGGATACGGGAGTTTGGGTGCTGTCTGTTTGCGCATGTACTGTTAACAGGGCACAGCTTGCCAGTGCCAAAAGACTGATCTTCTTAAGCATAGATATGTTTTTTCGTTTATTTTTTTACTGTTCGCTGGAGGCGGTAAATACACCGCTTTTTGCACGGTCCTCGGAAAAGGGATTGGTTTTTCCTGCAATCCTTCCGGCCTTGCGGAGTAGTCCCCGTAATGGAGTCTTTCTTATTAATTCTTTTCCTGGTACAAATACATTGTCATCGCGGCTGTCGTCGTTGATTGCTACAACGATTATCTGTTCATCTGAATTAATTGCGGGTTTAATCGCTTTTTCATTCGTATTCAGGCTGCTGATGGCAATTGAACCAACGGTGGGATCATCCAGTTTATCCGCTATGGAATTGCTTCCCGGAAGTTTTACCGCTAATGCTTCCTCCGGAATTCTTGCTTCCAGGGAAGCCGTTTGTGAATTGGAAGCCTGTCTTTGTGCAACTACTTGTTTTTCTGGTTCTGTGCCTGCCTGAATATCCCTGGCAGATGGATCAGGTACTGTTTTTTCGGAGCTTTCGCTGTTTTTAACCGGAGGCAGACTGGCAAGCTCCTGTTGTTCTGATTTCACAGAAGGCTGAATGGAATCAACGGTTTCAGGGGTTGCAGTTGCTACCTGCTGATCAGTTCCCGTTGTATCGTTTGATTGCCTGTTAATCCAGAATAATCCGAGTGTAAGCAATACCATGGCAGCGGCTGCATACCTTGTCCAGACAGGGAAAATCGGGCGAATCTTTGCTGCTTCTCCGCGAAAGAGTTTTTCCTTTCCGGGATATACCAGCGAAGTTTCAGGAGTCATTCTGGCTTGCTGGATCAATTCAAATTCAGCCTGGAATTCGGGATGCTCATACACGAATTTTTCAGTTGCCGCTTTTTCTTGGTTGGACAGTTCATCATCCCCGTATTGAACGAAGAAGGTTTCGTAATTCAGTATGGTAACCGGGCTCTCGGTATCTTCTGTACGGTATAAGGTGGTTTTATCCGGGAACACGGTGGCTGCTGTTTCTTCCTGCAGGATGGTTGTTGTGAGCATATCCATTTCCAGTTGCAGGTCCGGATTGTCCAGCAGGAACTTTTCCACTTCCTGCATCTCTTCCCGGGTTAACTCGCGATCGATATACAGGAGGAAAAAAACTTCGTAATTATTTCTGTTAATGTTCATGGCTTCATAATTTGGGTTAACGGTCAGAGAACATTTTCCGGACTAACCAGATAATTTTTCAATTGAACCCTTGCCCTGTGCAGGTAAACTTTTACCTGGCTTTCACTCAGGGAAGTAATCCGTCCGATTTCTTCATAGGAATAGCCTTCATAATCTTTCAATAAAACCAGGCTGCGCTGGGTTTCACTCAACCGGCTCAGCGCCTCTTCCAACACTTTCCGCAGATTGCTGGCCGGCCGGTCAATTATCCGGGTCTGCTCTGAAAACTCTTCCTTTAACTGAATCCGGCTGCTTTTCCGGATATGGTCAATCATCTGATGATAGGCTACGGTGAACAGATAACTTTTACTTTTTTCAAAATCGATCGTTTCCCGGTGTTGCCACATTTTCTCAAATGCAGACTGCACGATGTCCTGGGCGTCCTCTTCGTGCCGGAGGTTTTTGAGAATAAAGCGGTAAACATTATCCGCATAAGTTCTCACACATTCATTGTATTCCCGCTCTGTCATAAACAGTTTTGTTGAATTTTCAGGTGGTTCTGTATGTTATACGGATGAGGAAATGATAAAGTTACAGGAAAGGGGAAAAAAGGTATGGAAGATGGGGGAAAGGAGGAATGGAGGAGGGAGGAAAGGAAGAATGGAAGATGGAGGAATGGAAGACGGGGGAATGGAAGACGGGGGAAAGGAGGAGGGAGGAATGGAAGATGGAGGAATGGAAGAGGGGAAAGGAAGATGGGGGAAAGGAGGATGGAGGAAAGGAGGAGGGAGGAATGGGTGTACAGAGGCAACCGGTTGTCTGAAAGCCGCGGGGCAGTGTTCGTCGGGAGCTTTACAAGCTTTACAGGGAATAGGAGAATATCAAAAGGAAATGGAAAGCAGGCGGCCTGTTACTGCTTCAAAAATAATTGATCCGCTAACGGATATTGGAGCTGCCGGATCCTCCTGTAAAACACCGCAATCGGTAGCGATTGTTCCGGCTGTTTTACTGCTGCTGGCTTTAAGCGCAAGGATGGAGAACATGAATGCCATTCCCAGCAGAACTGCTGTACAACTTACGAAGAGTCTGGTTTTGGAAATAGGCCGTTTCATGCGTTGGTTTTCAAATTAGACGCAAGATAGATACCGGATGTTACATCCATTTCCCAAAAAAGTTAAAAAAACATAAACTTCGATCAACTCAATCGATTTCACGAACAGTTATTAGCCTGCCATTCTTTCTTATTTTTACACCTTAAACAGGAAACATGAACGAGAAATTTGTCCAGCGAATAAAAGAAGAACTGCGTTCCATTGAAGATGCAGGATTGTTTAAAAGAGAACGTGTTATCACCAGTGAGCAGGGACCTGAAATAACGGTCAATGGTAAAACAGTGCTGAATTTCTGTGCCAATAACTACCTCGGACTTTCCTCTCACCCAAAAGTTATCCAGGCAGCTCATGAAGCCATTGATTCTCATGGATACGGAATGAGCAGTGTACGCTTTATTTGCGGAACACAGGATATTCATAAAACCCTGGAGAAAAAAATTGCCGGTTTTCTGGGTACAGAAGATACCATCTTATATGCCGCAGCATTTGATGCCAATGGCGGTGTTTTTGAACCTTTATTCGGTCAGGAGGATGCTATCATTTCTGATGAACTGAATCATGCATCGATCATTGATGGGGTTCGCTTGTGCAAGGCGCAGCGTTTTCGCTATAAACACAATGATATGGTAGACCTGGAAGTTCAACTAAAAGCAGCAGCCGGTGCAAGAAGCCGCATTATTGTTACGGATGGTTCCTTTAGTATGGATGGCACCATTGCCCAGCTGGACAAAATCTGTGATCTGGCAGATACTTACGATGCTATTGTTATGATTGATGAATGTCATTCATCCGGGTTTTTGGGTAAAACAGGAAGAGGCACGCATGAATACCGCGGTGTAATGGGGCGGGTAGATATCATCACAGGTACCCTGGGAAAAGCACTGGGTGGAGCATCCGGGGGATTCACCAGTGGGAGGAAAGAAGTGATTGAGCTGTTGCGCCAGAGAAGCAGACCTTATCTGTTCAGCAATACCGTTGCTCCTTCAATAGTTGGGGCCTCCATTGCCGTGCTTGACATGTTAAGCGAAACAACGGAATTGCGAGACCAGTTGGAGGCCAATACCAGTTATTTCCGGAAAAACATGACGGAAGCAGGCTTTGATATAAAGCCGGGTGATCATCCCATTGTTCCGATCATGTTGTATGATGCGGTGGTTGCCCAGCAGTTCGCCGCCCGCTTACTGGAAGAAGGAATATATGTAATCGGGTTTTTCTTTCCGGTTGTTCCGAAAGGGCAGGCGAGAATACGGGTACAGCTCAGCGCTGCCCATACCCGGGAACACCTTGATAAAGCGATTGCGGCATTTACCAAAGTGGGCCGGGAACTGAACGCGCTTAAAAGTTAAGCAGGCTGTTATTTGCAGGCAATCATACTGATTTCCACATTTACATTCCGTGGTAAACCTTTTACTGCAACTGTTTCCCGCGCTGGGTAGTTTCCTTCAAAGTATTGACTGTAAACTTCATTCACAGCGGGGAAATATGCCATGTCGGTAAGAAATATGGTTGTTTTGACTACATCTACAAAGTTGTAGCCGGCGGTTTCCAGTACAGCCTGCAGGTTTTTCATCACCTGAACAGCTTCTCCGCTCACATCCGTTGCTTCAATGGTATTGGTAGCCGGATTTATTGGTACCTGCCCGGATATAAATAGAAAATTCCCCATATGTACGGCCTGGCTATAGGGGCCAATTGGGGCTGGTGCCTGGTCTGTAGTGATGATCTTTTTTTCCATTTGGTAAAAATAAATGCTTTGTACTTTTGAATATGCTGATTCCTCCAATAAAAGTGGTTATTCTGAGCAGCAATCTTCAGGATATTTTCCCCACTCACTGTGAGTTGCCTGTAGATTTGGTTTGGATGGAGGAGCTCATTCCTTTTCTTTCCACTAAAGCAGATATCTATATCGACCTTGATTTTGATGGTTCTTCAGCAAGAAAAGACCAGTTGCAGGCACTTCAAAAAACAGTGCTCGTGAATGGCGTCAATTGGACCTGCAGCGATTTACCACCCGGTTTTATCCGCCTGAATGCCTGGCCCGGATTTACCCATCCTGAACTGCTGGAACTGGCATTTGAAGGTGAAACGCTGCCGGAACAGGTGCTGTTTTTTTTCCAGTCCTGTGGCAAAACCTGGCTGAAAGCACCGGATGTTACAGGAATGATCCGACCGAGAATTCTTGCCATGATCCTGAATGAAGCCTGGCTGGCGCTTGAAGAGGGTGTAAGCAGCCGGGAAGAAATCGATACGGCTATGAAACTGGGCACCAATTATCCAATGGGTCCTTTTGAATGGTCGGCTCTTATTGGAGAAAGAAATTTACTGCAGTTGTTATATAATCTGTCTGCTGAAAATCCGGCTTATCAACCTTCCAGGCTACTGGAGCAATCCTGTTTTACGCAATGAGTTATTTGTTATCGATCGATACGTCACTCGGGAACGCCCTGATCTGTTTGTCTAAGGATGGCAAACTGCTTCAGTATTCCGCCAATCAGTCGCAGAAAGACCATGCCAGCTGGTTGCAGCCGGCAATGGAAAAGCTCCTGAAAGAATCAGGTGTTCGTTTCTCTGAACTCAAAGCAATAGCAGTAGTGGCTGGTCCCGGTTCCTACACCGGTCTTCGGGTGGGGATGGCAAGCGCAAAAGGCCTTTGTTTTGCGCTGAAGATTCCGCTTATACTGATCGATTCATTATATCTGCTGGCTGATTCCTTTTTGTTTCAGAACGGTGGCAGTGTTGTTTGTCCGATGATTGACGCACGCCGCTCGGAAGTTTTTACAGCTGTTTATTCTCCTGGCAAAGAGCAGTTGATGGAGTCCAGGGCATTGATACTGGAAGAGGACAGTTTTGATGAATGGCTTGCATCGAACCCCATTTTTTTTATTGGGAATGGCGCTGGTAAATATAAATCGATGTTAAAATCGCCGAATGCTTTTTTCCCGGATTGGGAGCCAGGGCCCCTGGATTTGGTTCGGATTACGCAGGAAATCTATGATAAGGGGCTGTTTGCAGATCTTTCTTATTCGGAACCATTTTATATAAAAGCTTTTTATCACCCCGCAAAAGCAAAAACCTGATGTATTTTAATTAATTGCTATGTAAATTTGCTTGTTAAGGTTAAGGCTATACTTAGAAATTTTTAAATCCCATCTGAGACATGAACACAGTAGCAGGAAATTATCTATTGGTTAATGAGGCGGAAGGCGCTGAAATGAAAGTTGATTTCTTACATGTAAAAAAGGCAGCACTCACGCTCAGGGCAATGAATCACAAATTGCGCCAGCAAATCATGAAATTGTTGGAAGAAAATGACAAATTAACCGTGACGGAAATTTATGTCCGGTTAAGACTGGAGCAATCTGTTGCTTCACAGCATCTGGCAATTTTAAGAAGAGCCGGAATTGTTAAGACTGAGCGCGATGGAAAGTTCATCTATTACCGGTTGAATGAACCGAGGATTGTTGAGATCAGCCGCTGCGTGCAGGATATTATCAACTAAATCCACCGTACAACTGAATTCAGAGGCGGGCACCTTAACTGGTTCCCGCCTCTTTTTTTTAACTTCGTGCCATGAATACGAATTGGATCAGTGTTAAAGAGTTAGTACAGTTAACCGAGAAGGAGCCTCTGATGATTTTAGACACCAGACCTGCAGATGTGTTTGTAAATGGGTTTATCCCGGGATCTGTCAGTGCAGGAGAAACAGGGAAATATGATAAATGGATCGTGGAAACAGTAGCCGAACCGATAGTGGTAGTGATTAGTGAAGCGGGTAAGGAACAGGAAGCACTCAGCCGGTTTCAACCTGCTTTTACCAGACTGGAATGGAAAGTGCTTGATGGTGGCTTTGAAGCCTGGCAAAAGGCTTCCCTTCCGCTGGATATGATCATTGAAGTGGAGGCTGATGAATTGGCTCTCGACCTGCCACATGATCCGAACCTGCAGATTATAGACCTTCGGGGTGAAGAAGAGTTTGAAGCTGCGCATGTTGCAAAAGCGCAGCATATTCCACTGACAGAGCTGGTTGACCTGGCAACTATTGCCAATTTTGATGAAGACCAGCAATTATATCTCCATTGCGGCGGCGGACATAGAAGTATTCTCGCAGCCAGTCTTATCAAACGACAGGGGGTTCACAACCTGCGGGTAGTGGAAGGAGGGTTTGAAGCCATCCTGCAAGAAAAGTCGATACCCATTACTAAACAGAAACAAGACCATTCCGGATCGCAAAAGTGACCAGACCGACCCTTGTTTTAATGTGTAATTTATCAAAGAGGGTGTCGCGATAGCCATCAATAGTACGCGGACTCAGATACATTTTGCTGGCAATTTCCTTATAGGTCATCTCGGTGCAGGCATAGCGCAGGAATTCAATTTCCCGGTCGTTTAATACGGTGAGTGGATTACGGTTGTCTTCCATTTCACTGTCCTCATACTGATTGATGGTATGGATCAGTCTGCCGGTAACCAGTTCAGAGTAGTAATACCCTTTTATCATAAGTGCTTCCATTGCCGCGTTCAGATCCACAGGGTCACAATACTTCATGATATATCCTCTGACCCCTGCCTTGAACATACGGATGATGGCATTTTCTGTATCATACATGGAAAGTGCAAGGGTTCGGATATCCGGATAGTTTCTTTTCAACCAGCTGGCAGCAGCATATCCGTCCATTTCAGGCATGTTCACATCCATTAATACCAGGTCTGGTAAATGGGATGGATTGAGCATACCGATCATTTCATTTCCGTTGGAAGCCTGAAATAGTACATCAAACTTTTCGAAACTCTGGACGGTGGAAGCCAGCCCATTCCTTAATAATACATGATCATCCACCAGTACCACTTTAAATTTCTTGTCCATCCTTGTTGTTTTTAGGATCAATAAAACAGGTACAGATCGGGTGGTTTGGCAAAGGTTTATGGATTAACCGACTGATACGGATCTACCTCATGATCGGGGGCAGGAACCAGATCTATCCACCGGGCGGCGTATGCTGGTTTCCAGGATTTTTTCCATCGTCGATGGCTCCATAACCACATATCGGGGTGCCGTTGTATGGTTTCTTCCAGAAAGTTTCGGTACCGGCGCGTCAATTCGCCTTCCTGCAGGCTGGCAGGGTTTTCTTCGGCGATATCAACATGCAGGTAATAATATCCTCTTTTTATTTTTGAAATGTTTACGAATGCTACAGGTATATTACCTGCACGAGCCCCTTTTTCCGGACCAGGAATAAAGGCGGTGGGATGTCCGAAAAAATTTAACCAATAGGCCTGGTGAACTTTTGAGGGCACCTGGTCAGCTACAAGTCCGAGTAAATATTGTGTGTCGCGATAGGGCATCATGCTGTTCTTCATATCTGTGGCAGGCAATAAAATAGTACCTGTCTTGCTCCTGAGCTTGCGAAAAATCTTGTCCAATGCCTTGTTTTTCAGCGGCATATAAACACCCAGCAGTGGATGTTTGCAATAGTATCCATAGGCGAGATTGCCAAGTTCCCAGTTGAAATTATGGCCCATATGGACCTGGCAACGAAGCCCCTTATCATGTAGGGTATTGAATTTTTCGAAATCACCGGTCATTCTGGAGGTGATGAACTCTTTCCCGGCGGAGAAGAGTTTGATTGTTTCGATAAAGGTGTCAATAAAATTACGCTGGAACTTTTTCCGGATTGTTTTTCGTTCGGCTGCTGACTTTTCAGGGAAAGCCAGCAAAATGTTCCTGTCGATGATTTTCCTTCGGTAGCCAGCCAGGTCAAAGATCAGCCAACTCAGAAAGTCTCCAATGGCATACAGCACCCGCATCGGGATCAGTGATACCAGGTAGAGAAATCCATATAGTAAATAATACATATTGATGGCTGTTTATACAAATGTAATTGCCGGCCTCTCTCCATCCAAGTTGGAAGGGGGGAGAAAAACACGGTATTTTCTAAAATCAGTTAGAGCACGATGTTTTGTAAAATCGGGCTCTTCTCCGGATAATCCGTATTAAAGTGAAGTCCTCTGCTTTCTTTTCTGAACTGTGCTCCTTTAACGATCAGGTAGGCAACAGTGATCATATTTCTCAATTCGCAGAGCTGCGGAGAGAGGGTTGTGTTTACATATAATTTTTCCGTTTCCTCCCATAACAGGTCCAGGCGGCGCATTGCCCGCTCCAGTCTGACATCTGTTCTTACAATCCCTACGTAATCGCTCATCAGCAATTGCAGTTCCTTCAGGCTTTGTGTAATCAGGATCATTTCCTTCGGGTCTGTTGTTCCTGCAGGGTCCCAGTCGGGGATTAGTGATGGGTCAATGGGTTTTTTCGGAGAAAGGGCGCCGTCTTCAAAGGCGCGATGGCCAAATACCATTGCTTCCAGCAGAGAATTGCTGGCCAGCCGGTTGGCACCGTGTAAACCGGTTGAGGCGCATTCTCCTGCCGCATAGAGGTTGAGGATTGAAGTTCTTCCCCATTCATCGGTTTTTATCCCTCCGCAACTATAATGGGCGGCCGGAGCTACGGGTATAAGTTGCTGTGAGATATCGATCCCGATGGAAAGACATTTTTCGTAAATATTGGGAAAATGGTGAATGAATTTTTCTTTGTCGAGGTGTCTGCAATCCAGGAAGACATGCTCTGTACCGGCAATTTTCATTTCCGAATCAATGGCCCGTGCTACGATATCCCGGGGTGCCAGGTCTTTGCGTTCATCGTACCGCTCCATAAAGGCCTCTCCTTTTTTATTTCGCAGGATGCCGCCGTCTCCCCGAACGGCTTCGGTAATCAGGAATGCCTGTCCGCCCACGCCGGGTTCATACAGGGCGGTAGGATGAAACTGAATAAATTCCATGTTTTCTATCCGGCCTTTAGCGCGGTAAACCATTGCTGTTCCATCACCTGTGGCGATGCCCGGGTTAGTGGTAGACCGGTATACCTGTCCATTACCACCGGTGGCCAATAAGGTGGTGCCAGCCAGGATTTTTTCGATCTGGTTGTTTTTGGTATTGAGTGCATATACACCATAACATTGTATGTCGGGGGTGCTTTTGGTAACGAGGTAACCCAGGTGGTGCTGGGTAATCAGTTCAATCACAAACCAGTGCTTGTGAAATTCAATATTTGAAAACTGCTGCACTTTTTCAATCAGCGCCCTTTCCATTTCTTTTCCGGTAACATCTTTATGATGGAGGATGCGGTATTCACTATGTCCCCCTTCCATGCCCAGCATAAAATCGCCATCGGCATCTTTATCGAAATTTGCGCCCCATTCAATGATTTCGCCTATCCGCTGCACGCCTTCTTTGACAACTATTTCAACAATCTTTTCATTGCAGAGTCCGTCACCGGCAATCAATGTATCGTTGATATGTTTTTCAAAGCTGTCGTTTTCGAAATCGGTTACACCGGCAATGCCTCCCTGTGCATACTTGGTATTGGTTTCATCGGCGGCAGCCTTGGTTACCACGGTAATTTTTTTATCCGGAAAACGTTCAGCCATCTTTAGTGCATAGGTGAGGCCGGCTATTCCGGAACCAATCACCAGAAAATCAGTTTGTATCATGTGATGCGGGAAATTGATTGTACAATGAATAATTGCGCCAGGCCATAGGTAAGCATAATACCAACACCGGCAAGTGGAAATGGTTGAATGAATTGATTGATGGCCAGCAGGCTATCGGACAGCACAAAAAGAATCGCTCCTGAAAGAAGCAGTACTGCAGGATACGCAAAAGGTTTCGCTGTTGCATGGAAGGCAGTAATCAGCATCCAGCCTATGGCAAGCGCGTAAAGCAAAACAGGAAGCTGGAGGTCTTTTGGAAGATAGGGGTAAAGCCACGCATACAGTATCGTTACATAGGCCAGGGTTATCACCAGGATGATAAGATTCCAGCTGCCATTTTTGTTCTGTCTTTTCCGTACCTGTAGAAAAATCCAGGAATAAACCAGTTGAGCCAGGAGAAAACTGGAGAGTCCGGCTATAAAAAAACCGGGCTCCTGCTGCATAAGAAAAACATCTCCCAGCCAGGAGAAAAACAGGGCGGCAAGCGCTGGTTTTCGTGCTGGAGAGTTTGAATGGGTAACAGATAAAAAGTAGACGATCAGCCAGGCCATTAACAATGGTTTTGTAACAAACCGGCAGATCTCCCAATTAAAAAAAATGGCAAGCAAATGTGTTCCTAACAGTGCCAGGTAACCTATTTGCCAGCCATTCTTTATTGTAGCTTCAGGTTGATTCATTAATAACGGATAATGATTTCCATTAGTTGTGGTGAATCAAGTGCAGCGATTAGATCTCCTTTCAGTGTAACAGATTTTTTATCAGCAGCAATTACTGCCCTTGGGTTGCTTACAGACTTTATTGATTTGGGAACTTTTACAGTCAGGTTCATACTCATATCCCCCATCATGGAAAGCATACTTTTTGATTCCTGCAATTTGGGGTCATTGATCAGGCTGTCGTAGCGGGCTCTGTTCAGTATTTTTTTATATTCTCCATTACTAAAACTCACATCATACATGGATTTAATTTTTTCAATGCCACCACCACTGGCTGGAATTTGGGCTGGCTGATCCGGACCGGGTTGCTGGCCACCTCCCAGATTTTTGAGTGATTTGCCCATGACATCCATTTCATTCATTGCTGTTGTTAACTTATTGGCATCAGCAATGCTATTGAAGGGGAAGTTCATATTGATATTGAAAAGATTTTCTTTCATATTCATCTGCAATTGCAGTTTTCCATTGCGGAGGATGGCTTTATTTTCCGCACTAAGATCCTGAACGGTATCAACAATATCTTTCATCAGGATGGTAGTATCCATGGCTTTATCCAATCCATCCTTCTGTAAATCTTCCGGAGATGCAAAGCCTTTCAGCATTTCAAACAACTGCCCCATTTCAGTTTTGGCTGCAACGCTGCCAGAACCGTCTGCCTTGATTTCCACTTCTTCTTCAATCTGTATACAGGCGGTAAAACATACTGCCACCAGGCAGGAAAGCAGGAACTTATACTTTTTCATTTAGCTGATTTAATAATTTGATGAACAAGTTAATTGGTTTCTTTTGTATCTACTATATAATGCAGGGTCAGTGTTTTTGTTTCACCAGGTGCCAATTCAATTAATCCGATTCCATTATTAAAACAGTTCGGAGCTGAGCTCAGATTTTCTATAGCGATACTTTTACGGTCAGGTGGTGTATAAATCTGTAGATACGGATATTGTTCATCCGTAACAAATCGTATGGAAAGCCCACTGGCGGGGTGGCTCCATTCACAAACCGGCTGTCCCCCGGAGGGATCTAATAGAAAGCAGTTGTCCAGGTTGGTACTGCCAAATGGTTTGCGGGCATTAAAGGTCTGGTAGGGAAGTATTTTGCCGGTCGGGATCAGTTTGTTGTTGAATTCCAGCATCCCTTTGGCTGGAAACCGCAACCAGCCTTCGTTGATGGTTTCACTTAGTTGAAAATAAGGGTGCCAGCCATCGGCAATAGGAATCGTTTGTTCGTCCTTGTTATGAAGGATGGTCTGAATCTGCAGGGTATTGCCATGCAAAAGGGTATATATAATCTGACAACTGTACCTGAATGGATATCCCGGATCAGTGGCTTCGTACTGGAATTCAAAACTGGCAGAGGCAAAGAATTCGGTGGTTTTTTGCTCCTTTATCGTGAAATTTTTATTAAAGAGCAGGCCATGGATGGCTGACCCATCGGGGAACCGGTTGGCAAACTGGTACTGATGTCCTTCCCACTGGTAACTGCCATTTTCAATACGGCAGGGGAAGGGTGATAATTTGCTGCTTTTATAACTGCTTGCCAGTTCCTGATCCAGTTCTGCTTTATTGGAATAATTATTAATAATATTTACCGGTCCGTTGGAGGATTGTACCATAAAGGCATGCAACATAGCGCCTTGTTCAGGGGCAATGGAAACCGTGCAGGACAATTCATCGTCGTGCAGGTGGATTAGTTGGATGCCTTTGAGGTTGGAATGGGTGATTCGAAATCTCATGCAGCAAAACTACCTAACTTTGCGCCACAAATTTGATTTATGCGATATCTCCCTTTCTGGTTACTGGTTTCCATCTGTATGGCATCCTGTTCGCCAAATAATGTTACTGAAGACGCCGGTTTGAAAAAAATCCTGGAGGCTGAGAAACTGGAAGGGGTGATTGGGGTATTTCATAACCTGAGTGGCGATTTCGTGTTAAGTGACCGGAAGGTATTCCGCGATTCGGCCGTGGTTCCGGGATCGAGTTTTACTATTATTGAGTCGCTGGTTGCAGTTGAAACAGGCCGGTTGAAAGATGCGCAGGCAGACATCAATGGCCTCAGCCTGGAGCAGGCGTTCAAGGGAGATTCTGTGTATTTTTTTCAGGAACTGGCGACCCGAATAGGGAAGGATACCCTGCAAAAATGGATTGATACGCTGGGGTATGCACGCCGGTATGATACGCCCAGAATTGTAACGACAGAGCGTTTCTGGACGGACAATTCAATCCGGATTACGGCGGATGAACAACTTGGTATCGTCAAAAAACTCTATTTCGATCAGCTGCCTTTTCAGCGCAGAACCCATACCATCGTGAGCGATCTGATGCTTGTGCAGGATTCTGCAGAAGTTAAGCTGGCTTATAAATTCTCTGAAGGGCGCAATGCGGATGGTGCCCGTATAGGCTGGATACAGGGGTGGAAGGAAATCCGCCAGCATCCTCATTTTTTCGTTATTCAATTGAGAACCAGGGATGAGGCAGTGGATTTGAAGGCGGCCGGAAAAAGAATTCTGGACCAGGTTTTGGCCGGCTTTTTGCCCTAAATTGCTATAAAACACCGAACCCTTGTTTCGATTTGAACATCCTTTCTGGCTGGCTGGCCTGGTTCTGGTACCTGTATTGGTAGCAGTATTTGCTTATGCGCAACGCATTAAAAAACAGAAGCTGGCCCTGGTAGGTGATCCGGTTTTAGTAAAGTCATTAATGGGTAATTTTTCTCCGGTCCGTTACCTGAGAAAATTCAGTCTGGCGCTGCTGGCGCTGGTATGCCTGGTGCTTGCTGCCGCCAACCCGCAGTTGAAAGGCACGGGATTGAACCAGGGGCGTCAGGGACTGGATGTCATGTTAATAATGGATGTCAGTAAAAGCATGCTGGCGCAGGATATCAAACCTAACAGGCTGGAGCGATCTCGTCAGTTAATGAGCCTGTTGATTGATAAATTATCCAACAACCGATTGGGCATGATCTGGTTTGCCGGCAGGGCCTATCTTCAGATGCCGCTTACCACAGATCTATCGGCAGCCAAACTTTTTTTGCAGAATGCCGGTCCGGATGCCGTTCCGACCCAGGGTACAGTAATTGGGGAGGCGCTGCGGCTGGCTGGTAGTTCCTTTAACAACAAGGAGCAGAAATACAAGGCAGTGATCCTGATATCCGATGGGGAAGATCATGACCCGGAAGCGCTGGATGTGGTAGAGCGACTGGTGGAATCAGGGGTTATGATTAATACCGTAGGTGTTGGTTCTGTAGAAGGAACCAGTATTACCGATCCTTCCACTGGAGAGAGCAAAAAGGATGCGAATGGCAATGTGGTAATCAGTAAACTGAATGAAGAACAATTGCGAAATCTGGCGGTGAAAGGGAATGGAACCTATGTTTACCTGCAGGATCCTTCTGCAGCTGCTCAAACGCTCTCGGATCAATTAGAGGGCATTGAGAAAAAACAGCTGGAAAACTCAGATACTGTCCAATACAACAGCTATTTCTACTGGTTGCTGCTGCTGGCATTGTTGCTACTGCTGCTGGAAAGTTTTATTTCAGAACGTAAAAAAGTGGTGCAATGAAAGGAATGAATCTGTTGCTGATCGCATTGTTTTTTTACCTGCAGGCAGGGGCGCAATCTTCCTTTATAAGAGAAGGAAATAAACTATTTAAAGAAGGCAAATTAGAGGAGGCATTGGTACAATACGACAAGGCGCTGAAGGAAAATCCGGGTGACCTTACGGCCATGTACAACCGATCGAATGTACTGGCCAAAAAAGGAGACAAGGCAGCGGCTATGGAAGGGTATGAAAAGCTAATCCAGGCGAGTAAGGATCCCAAAATTCTTGAAAAAGCCTATTATGATAAAGGGGTGCTTCATCAGCAACAGCAGCAACTGGATGAAAGTATAGTTTCCTGGATGGAAGCGTTGAAACTGGACCCGGAGGATGTTCAGGCCAGGGAAAATCTGCAGAAAGCGCTGAGGGAAAAGAAAAAGCAGCAGGAACAGGAAGAAAAAAAGCAGGATCAGCAACAAAAAAACAAAAAAGAAGAGGAGAAGCCCAAACCTCAGCAAAGTAAACTGAATAAAAAGCAGGTAGAGCAATTGCTGAAGGCATTGGAGCAGAAGGAAAAAGAAGTACAGAAAAAAATGCAGCAAAAAGGCGGAAGTCCTACCCGTCCGGAAAAAGACTGGTAACAACCATGGGGTTTCGGTTGTTATCTTTGACTAAAATCGCACCAATGGAATTATACAGCGAATCGCTGACAGG
>CAZJNY010000060.1:0-17045 GCA_964547405.1 uncultured Flavihumibacter sp.
GAATTCGCTCTGCACCAACATTTTTGCCGTTTGAGGGGCAGCCGGATTTTTTAGAGGCACTGCAGGAAACCAGCAGGGTCATCACGGCAAGCAACGCAAACAGGAATGTACAGCGGAACAGTTTCATAAGGCTTTTTGCTTATAACGGGCAAATATTACCTTTAGTATCCAACTATCAGGCCAGTTCGACGAATGGTCAAACCTGGTCTTTAAACCAGCTGGAATAGTGGAGGTAATTATTGGCAATGCGGTTGATTTCCCCCTGGATCAGCTCCTGGCTGATTTCTTTCACTTTTTTTGCCGGGATGCCTGCATAGATACTGCCGGGTTCACAAACCGTTCCTTCCAGCACTACTGCGCCGGCTGCAATAATAGTATTACTGTTGACCACTGCATTATCCATTACGATGGATCCCATGCCAATCAATACATTGTCGTGGATGGTACAGCCATGAACGATGGCATTATGGCCGATGGAAACATTGTGCCCGATATGCACTTTTGTTTTCTGAAACGTAGCATGCAGCACGGCCCCGTCCTGGATATTGACTTTGTTCCCGATACGAATGCTGTTCACATCACCGCGAATGACGGCATTGAACCAGATACTGCATTGATCTCCCATTACAACATCACCAACAATAGTGGCATTGGGGGCAATAAAACAATCCTGCCCAAATTCGGGAAAAACACCGTTGACATGAAGGATTGTTGGCACGATTTCAATTGTTTATGGTGAATAAATACATTCCAACCCGAAAGATCGGATTTTTTCACGTCTCACGTCTCACGTCTCACATCTCACGTCTCACATCTCACGTTTCACTATTTTTGCTCCGTGAATCAACGACAATTATTTCTGCAGCATGTTGCTCAGACCTCACCCGCACCGCTGGCACTTGAGATTGTGAAAGCCAAAGGAACCCGTCTTACCGACCGGAAGGGCAAAACCTATATTGATCTGATTGCCGGTATCAGTGTTTGTAATGTAGGGCATTGCCATCCGAAAGTGGTGAAAGCAATCCGTAAACAGGCCGGTGATTACCTGCACCTGCTGGTTTATGGTGAATTCGTTGAAACACCCCAGGTGGCCTATGCCACATTACTGACCAAACACCTGCCTGCCAGTCTCAATTCGGTGTATTTTACCAGCTCCGGAGCAGAAGCAACCGAAGGTGCCATGAAACTGGCTAAACGGGTAACCGGCAGAACGCAGATGATAGCCTTCCGCGATTCTTATCACGGCTCTACCCAGGGTGCACTCAGCCTGATGGGAGATGAGTACTGGCGAAATGCATTCCGTCCCTTATTGCCTGGCATCCTGCACCTGGAATACAATGATCCAACCGTATTGGAGGCCATTACAACAGAAACAGCCTGTGTAGTGATGGAAAGCATCCAGGCAGAAAAAGGCGTTCATGCTCCCAATAAATCCTGGCTAACAGCCTTGCGTAAACGCTGTTCGGAAACGGGTACCCTGCTCATTATGGATGAAATCCAGACAGGTTTTGGCCGAACCGGTCATTTATGGGGATTTGAACCATTTGATATAGTTCCGGATATTATATTACTCGGCAAAGCACTTGGAGGCGGGATGCCCCTGGGTGCATTTGTTGCAGACAAATCCTTGATGGACCAGTTCACTCTCAATCCGGTACTGGGTCATATCACTACCTTTGGCGGTCATCCGGTTAGCTGCGCAGCGGGATTAGCTGCCTTTAAAGTCATGCTCAGTGAAAAATGGATTAAAGAAGTGCAGGAAAAAGAATCCCTGTTCCGGGAATTGCTGGTGCATCCATCCATTCGTTCAATCCGCTCAAGAGGATTACTGATGGCAGTAGAATTTGAAAGTTTTGAGGTAAATAAACGGGTAATTGACCGGTGTATTGCCAATGGCCTGCTGACCGACTGGTTCTTATTCGGTTCTAATTGTCTTCGGATTGCACCTCCGCTTAGCATTACCAAAAAAGAAATTAAGAAAGCCTGTTCCATTATTTTGGACGCTATTCTGGCAGAAGGCTTGTGATACAGGAATTCTCGAAGTATTTTGGTGTGCTAACATGATCTTATGAAGCGAACCTTTTATCTGCTGTATGTTGTCATTGTATATCCGCTATTGTTGGTAGCGCAACAAAAAGAGCCGGGTACTTCCACTTTGCTCTGGAGAATCAGCAGCCCAAAACTGAAGCAATCTTCCTATCTGTATGGTACCATGCACCTGCAGGACAAACGACTTTTTCATTTTACCGATTCCTTGTATGAAAGCATAGCTGCGGTGGAAGGATTTGCCGGTGAACTGGACATGAACGACATGAATGAACTGATCACTGACTGGATCAAAAATGAAGCAGCAGAAGAGCAGGAACAGGTCTTGCTAAAAGACATCAGTACGGCTGCTCAAAAAAAGCGCTACAAAGCGGCACTGGAAAAAAGATTCAAAAAGAAGTTTGAACTGATCACGCTGAAAGAACTGGAGGATGAAGGAGATGAATGGAGTCATTCACTTCGCAGAGAAGATGATATGCCCACGTTTGTAGATGCTTTCCTGTTTGGAATGGCGCGCAACCAGGGAAAATGGACAGGTGCATTGGAAACCATCGCTGATCAAACGGATGCTCCGCAGCCACTCGACCTGGATGCAATTATTGAAGCAGCGCTGACAGATGACAAAAAGCGACGTGCGATGATGGATGAGTTTATTTCCATTTATCTCTCACAGGATCTTTCAAAGATGAATCAGATTGTGCTGAAAGCAAGTGGTGAATATGGCAACCGGAAAATGAATGCACGCAATGTAAACATGGTGAGAAAGATGGATAGCCTTGCTGCGATTCGATCCTGTTTTTATGCGGTAGGAGCTGCCCACCTGCCAGGAGATTCCGGCATGATTCAATTACTCAGAAGCAAAGGATATACCGTAGAGCCGGTTTTTTCTGATAAGAAAATTGAACCCGATACCTACCTGACGAAATTGTCAGCCAATAACTGGGAGCAATTCAACTGGGCAAATGGAGATTTTACCATCAGCATGCCAGGTACATCCACCAGTCTGGATGCCCTGGGTGGTTTTGAACATGCCCGTATATTTTTTGATCCCCTGAGTATGTCGGGATTTATGTGTGGATATATTCCGATGGCCAATAAAACAGCCGCTGAAATCGATTCTACCTGCAGGTTATTGCCGGGTATCTATGCAACGGAGGGAAAGGTTACCCACGATTCGGTTTGGCAGATTAATGGCCGTAAAGGATATGAGATCAAGGCAATCACGAAAGATGGTTTTTTGAATATGATGGTGAACCCGGTACCGGGAGGTATTGTCATGAATATGATCATTTCCATGTCTGAAGCCGGATTGAAAATGAATAATGCCGCAACATTTTTTCAATCCTTCGTGGTGAATAAAAAAGCCGGTCCGCCTCCTGTTGCCGGCTGGAGAAGAATGCAGGTAGCACCCAAACAGATCAGTTTCGAAACACCAGTTGAATTGGCACTGACGGCAACGAAAAATGATTCTTCCTGGATTACACAAACCTGGTCTGCCATGGACCCCAATACCCAGGTGTTTTATACCGTTAATATTATGGAAACTGTACCCGGATTGTATTCCAGCCTGGACAGTTTATATTTTGAAGAAATCAAAGGCCAGTACACAGAAAACAGTACCTACCGGCTTCTCGAACACAATTATTTTAAAAAGGATGGATTTCCGGGTATTGCCATGAAGATGGGCACCAAACTGGGAAATGATTCCATTCATTACCTGTTTTCTGTTATTAACCGTGGCAACAGGCGCTATGCTTACCTGGTTGGGTATTATCCATCCCTGCAAAATAGTGTAGATGCCAACCGGTTCATGAAGGGTATTCAATTGCTGCCCTATATTTCAACAGCTACCCTGAAAGGAGAAGTGCCCTACGAAAATTTCAGTCTTTTTTCACCGGCACTTTATAAAACCGATACCAGTGAAGTGCTGGAGCAGGGTGTGAGCCGTTTTGTGATGTATGATTCCAGTTCTGCAGTTACCATGCATGTACAGAAGGAACCGTTGAATAAATACTACCGCGCGGCAACCGACAGTATTTTTCTCCGATCCTCCATGGATTATTTCAAAACGGAAATGGATAGCCTGATTCGTTTTGAAATGAGTTCCATCGATGGTATACCTGCTGCCCAGGGCTGGATCAGCCTGGAAGGAACCCATAATATCAAACGGGTTAAACTTATGGCAAGTGGAGATACACTGTACTCGCTTGCCGGTGTTTTGTCACCGGAAGTAGCGGGTTCTGCTGCCTACACACAAATGTTTGAATCATTCCGCGTACAGGAATTTTCATCTAACAGTTATACACAATCGAAAGCAAGAAAATTATTTCAGGATTTACTCTTGCCGGATTCATTGGTTTTCAGTGAAGCAAAGGAAGCAGTGAAATGGGTTGATATTACGAAAGAGGACCTGCCTTCCCTGCATGCGGCATTGCTGAACCCACTGATCGATTTCAGTGACCGTTCTGCCTGCACACACGATGAACTAATGAAAAGGGTTCTTGAAATGAAGGATACCAGCACGTTTGGTTTTATACAACAGGCTTATCCGGAGCTTACCGATAGAAATGCCGTGCTGCAATATCCATTACTTGCTCTTCTGGCAGGTTTTCAAACCCAACAGAGTTACGAGCTGATTGCCTCCCTGCTGGAGTCTGGTCGCCCCAAAGCGGGTAATCCCGGAATCCTTTATACTGCCATGACAGATAGTATGGAACTTGCCCGGCAACTGTTTCCAGTAGTGAAAAAATATAAGCAGGATTCCCTGCTTCGAAAAATACTTCCCGGATTTACGCTTGATATGCGAACCGTTGTACAACAGCCTGGTTCCCTGCTGGAGGAACTGCGACCTGTATTCCTGGAACTGGCCGATGAATACATGCTGACTCTGGAGAACAAAGACCTGCCACTGCCGATTCATTTTGAAGAGCTGTTGGAACTATTAACAATCTACGAGGAACCTGCTTTTTCCGAACGGTTAAAAAAGCTTTCCTACCATCCGAATGAAGACGTACAATACAGTACGGTTAAATTATTGCTGGCACAGAAAAAAACCGTTCCGCAGGATTTGATCAATAAGATCGCAGCTGATCCCTTCTATCGGTCAACCATATACGATAAGCTCAAAGATGCCGGCCAGCTTAAAAAATTTCCGAAAGCATTTGCCAGCCAAACTGAAATAGCAGCCTCCCTGTTGTTCAGGGAAATTTGGTATGGTACAGAATCTTACCAGCTAAAATGGCTGAAAACCCATACACTCAAAATGGATGGAAAGAAACAGTATTTCTTTTTGTATAAAGTAACATTCAACACAGAGGAAGGAGTAGAAAATTATTTGGGTGTGGCAGGTCCCTATTTATCTAAAAACAGGATCGATACCACACCCGGAGAGCTGCTCGGTGTATATTATGAGGAGGAATTGGATGAATCCCGCCTGGAAGAGCAACTGGAAGCCTTTATTCAATCTCAACAATAACTTCCACTTCTACGGCGATATTATTAGGCAATGCGTGAAATCCTACTGCGGAACGCGCATGCTTTCCTTTTTCACCGAAAATTTCTACCATCGTATCAGAATAACCATTCATCACTTTGGGCTGCTGGGTAAAACTGCTTTCGCAATTGACCATGCCCAATACTTTAATGACCCGTTTCACTTTTTTAAGATCCCCCAGATAATCTTTCAGTACCGCAATATGACTGAATGCTACTGTTCTGGCGGCTGCATACCCTTCTTCAATGGTAAGGTCTTTGCCTACTTTGCCAGTGATGTCTTTTCCAGCGGCATCAATTGGGCCTTTGCCGGAGAGATACAGCAGCTTACCGGTTTGTACAATGTTTACATAGTTGGCTACTGGCTTCGAAACGGGAGGCAGTTGAATACCAGCCTTGGCCAGCTTTTCTTCGGGCGATTGTGCTTGTGTTGTTGACATGATTAGGGTTAAGAGGAGTAAGGAAAGATAACGCATGGGAAAATTAAGATTTAAGATGTAAGATTTAAGATGTGAGATTTAAGATTTATGGTGGAAAATTGATCATAGTACAAATCTTATATCTTAAATCTTACATCTTAATTAAATTATAGATTGCTGCGGCGATGAAGCTTCCCAAAACAGGTCCCAGTATGGGTACCCAGGAATATCCCCAATCGCTGTTGCCTTTGCGGCCTAAAGGTAGCAGGAAATGAGCAATACGCGGACCAAGATCGCGTGCCGGATTGATGGCATACCCGGTAGGGCCGCCTAAGGATAAGCCAACACCCAACACCAGTAAGGCAACCGGCAATGCATCCAGCGCGCCTAAACTATTGGTAGGTGCGATAATCAGTAATACCAGTAATAGGAAAATAGCAGTGGCCACTGTTTCTGTTATCAGATTGCTGACCGGGTTCCGGATCGCTGGTCCCGTTGCAAAAACTGCCAGCTTCAATCCTTCATTTTCAGTTGCCTTAAAATGATCTTTATAACAGAGCCACATTATGACGGCCCCACTGAAGGCACCCGCCACCTGTGCCAGGATATAGAGCGGTACCTCTGACCAGGCAAATTTTCCGGTCAGTGCAAGTACGATACTAACGGCGGGGTTCAGGTGAGCGCCACTGAATTTGGAAACTGCCAATACGCCCAGGAAAACGGCCATGGCCCAACCAAAACTGATCACAATCCAGCCTCCGTTGTTTCCCTTGGAATCTTTCAATAATACATTGGCTACTACACCATTTCCGAATGCGAGCAAAATGGCGGTGCCTATGAATTCGGCTAAATAAGGATTCATCATATAGCAAGCGTTGGTTTATTTGGCTACATAGTTGGCTGCAATACTACAGAATGCATCCGTTTGATCCTGCTCCCATTGCAGGTCTTCTTTTAATTCTGTTGCAATCAGATGGGCTACAGTTGATGCCGCTGTGATCGCTGCTCCGGCATTGAGCAGGATGGCCCTGGTGCGCCTTGCAAGCGCATCATCTACTGTCATGCACATTTCTTCCCGCACCGCCCAGATGATCTCCGCTTTTGAATAAGGAAGATCGGGATGAATTTTTTCTGCCCAGTCGGGATTTTCCTTTTTTAGTGCCTGGATCTTTTCCCAGTCGCTTCCATAATAATATCCGTGATCGGTATAGTTGGCTACTTTCATGGCACCATGTATCGGCAGATCCTGCGTTACACAGGGCCGGTCTTCCAGTTTGCCACCCTGTATCGCCACCTTGATGGCATCCTCTGCCATTTTCCGGTAGGTAGTCCATTTGCCACCGGTAATGCTGATGAGTCCGGATTCACTGGTTTCAATAAAATGATCTCTCGATAATCCGGAAGTGCTGCTGGCATTGCCTTTCACCAATGGACGCAAACCTGAAAACACCGATAATACATCACTGCGTTGCGGATCATTGGCCAGGTATAGTTTGATATTATCCAGGATAAACTGGATCTCATCTTCTTTTGGAATCGGTTCCATACTGGGCCGGTCAACCGGAATATCAGTAGTGCCAATAATGGTATGCTGGTGCCAGGGAACAGCAAATAAAACCCGGCCATCTGATGTTTCCGGAATGAGGATAGCGGTGTCTCCCGGCAGAAACTTTTTATCTACTACCAGGTGAGTACCCTGACTAAGAGACAATACCGGTTCCTTAGCAGGATCATCCGCTTTGCGTAACTGATCGGTAAATACGCCTGTCGCATTTACAAAGCAGGAGGCATGTATCGTGTAGGCATCACCGTGAAGCTGATCAACCGCATCAATGGCTACCAGTAATTTGCCTTCTTTATGCAACCGGCCTGCTTTCATGTAATTCAGCATCACTGCTCCCTGTTCCGCGGCTGTCTGTGCCATATTGATGGCCAGCCTGGCATCATCAAACTGTCCGTCATGAAAAAGCACACCTCCTTTTAATCCTTCGGGATCCAGTGTAGGCGTTCTTTCCAGCGTTTCTTCCCGCGAAAGGAACAGGGAGGGTCCCAATCCCAGGTCTCCCGCCATCCAGTCGTATATTTTCAAACCCAGTCCGTAGAAGGGGCCCTGCCACCATTTATAATTGGGTAATAAAAAGGATTGATTTTTCACCAGGTGAGGAGCGTTTTTTCGTAAGCGGCCCCGTTCTTTCAGCGCCTCCATCACCAGTTTTACATTTCCCTGCTGCAGGTACCGTACCCCTCCATGCACCAGTTTGGTGGAACGGGAAGAAGTGCCTTTAGCAAAATCTGCCTGCTCAATCAGGATGGTTTTAAAACCTCTGGAAGCTGCGTCAATGGCAATGCCCAGTCCGGTTGCCCCTCCTCCAATAATACAGATATCCCAATGGCTTGTCGTCTTTAGCTGGCCGATCATCTCGGTTCTTAACATAAGCTGATTTTTTCCGGTTCAATCCCTGAATTGTTATCGTTCATCTGCCCAGGCAATGCTCGCTTTGATGGCTCTTTCCCATCCACGGGTGAAGGTTCTCATTTCTTCGGTTGTGCGTTGGGGATAGAACTCTTTGGCTGCCTTCCATTGCTGCTGTATATCTGCTGTACTTTCCCAATAACCCACTCCCAGTCCGGCGAGATAGGCAGCACCCAGGGCTGTGGTTTCATACACTTCCGGTCTGATTACCGGAACCTGCAGCAGATCACACTGGAACTGCATGAGCATATTATTGATCGTTGCTCCTCCATCCACCCGCAATTCTTTTATAGGCAAGCCGGCATCCGATTCCATTGCTTTGAGTACATCCATAGTCTGGTAGGCGATACTTTCCAGACAGGCCCGGGCAATATGAGCCCTTGTTGTTCCGCGTGTTAGTCCGAATACAGTTCCCCTGGCATGCTGATTCCAGTGCGGGGCGCCCAATCCGGCGAATGCAGGTACAATATAAACACCATCCGTATCCTCAACCTTTCCTGCCAGGTCTTCAATTTCAGCGGATGAACGGATCATATGCAGGCCATCGCGCAACCATTGTACTACAGCGCCTCCTATAAAGATGCTGCCTTCCACTGCATATTCAACCCGGTTATTCAATTTCCAGGCAACGGTTGTGAGCAGCTTATTGGAAGAGTGTACAATCTTATCTCCGGTATGCATCAGCATGAAACAACCGGTTCCATAGGTGTTCTTCACCATGCCTGGTGTGGTACACTGCTGGCCAAATAAAGCGGCCTGCTGATCACCCGCAATGCCTGCAAGTGGTATATTGGCATTTCTAACTACCGACTCAGTTACTCCATATACTTTACTGCTCGGAATGATTTCCGGTAATACGGAGGCGGGAATATCAAAAAGGCGGAGTAATTCCTCATCCCACTCACAGGTTTCGAGATTCATCAGCATGGTTCTGCTTGCATTCGAAACATCTGTCACATGTATTTTTCCATTCGTTAATTTCCAGTTCAGCCAGCAATCAATGGTACCAAAAGCCAGTTCTCCTTTTACTGCCTTCTCCCTCGCACCACTAACATTGTCCAGGATCCACTTGAGTTTGGTGGCCGAAAAATAGGCATCCAGTACCAGCCCGGTTTTTTGCTGAATTAGCGGAGCCAGTCCATCTGCCTTTAACTGATCGCAATATCCGGCCGTACGCCTGTCCTGCCATACTATGGCATTGTATATTGGTTTGGAACTCTTGCGATCCCATACTACCGTGGTTTCCCGCTGGTTGGTTATTCCTATGGCAGCAATATCGGTTGTGTTGAGCGATGCTTTTGCGATGGTTTCAGCCATCACGGAAAACTGTGTTGCCCAGATTTCTTCCGCATCATGTTCCACCCAACCGGGCTGGGGATATAATTGAGTAAACTCCTTTTGTGCGATATGGCAGATCTGCCCGTATTTATCAAAAAGGATTGCTCTGGAACTGGTGGTTCCCTGATCGAGTGCTAAAATGTATTTTTCCGGCATGCATCGAATTTTGCTTTTTAAGATAAGCAAAATATACTGGTTCGGGACTAGAATGCCAAACGGAAACTGCCAAAAATTCCAAAGCGTCCCACTCTTTCTGCAGGAAGGGGCCGGGGACCAACTCTCCACACAAAATCCAGCCGGAATACTTTCAGGATATTATCCACCCCGGTACCAAGTTCCACATACATCTTGCCATCCAGATTCTGGAACTGATTGAACGTATTATCAAAATTCAACGCACGGTTTGCTTCTGACAAATCTCCGCTGATGCCTTTGGCTGTCCAGAACTGACGGAACTTTAATTTTCGCGTGAGCGGTATCAGCCTGAATATGCCATTGCCGATATTATGCTCCACATTGAAACCTACATAACGGTCATGGATATACTCAAATCGCTGCATCAGGTTGAAGGCGTATTTATTGTAATAATAAATTTCATTACCGGGAGCAACATTCAGCAGCATATAGGGGAGGGTACCAGTTGTTTTTCCTCCAAAAATATTATAGTAGAGCGTACCAAGTGGTGCTACTTTCACATAATCGGATACACTCAGGTAAAATTTATCATACTGGTAATCACTGTTGAATACACCGGCGAATCCGCGGGCATACATGAATTCAACAATCGGGTAGGAGCTACCCAGACTGAACCGGTTGAAGTTGGTTTCGAAAAACCGTTCATTGTAGCCAAACCGCAATTTTACTGCCATCTCAAAATTGGTCAGAGGGGTGCCTTTCTGTCCGTTTGTCTGAAAAATTTCTTTTGGTGGAATATTTTTCAGCGGATCAAAACTTTTATGCGTGCCGATTACTGTGGCTGACAATCCCGGGCTCCATTCCTTGAAGTATTCCAGCTTGGCTTCCTTGATCTGCATGAACTTGATCGGAATGCCAGGTTTCCGGATGGCGAGTGCAAAAATGTTGTCCGTGCTTATTTCATCATAATATACCTGGCCATTATCAAGGTCCTTGGTATAACTACCATGTATATACGAACGGGGAGATCTGCTGAATAAATATTTGGCTTCCGCCTTGTATTTGAAAACCCGGTCGCCAAATCCATAAGCCAGGTATCCATGCAGGTAGAGATCTTTATGAAACTTGGTATTGGTTCCCAGGTCAAAGCGGGTACGAAAGCCTTCCCATAAGTTTCCGGTGAACCAGTTATACCAGGGACCGATTTCGAAATTGCCCACATTGCGATAACCTGTTGCCAGAAAATTGATGGTATTCACATACCGTTTGAACAGGGGCATTTTCTGCAGGGTATCGATCATGTCATAAATCGCCTTCTCATTTTTGGTGAGCGATTCATGTCTAGAATCAGACCAGTAGCTGTCCTCTTTTTTCATCGCGCCTTCTGCAAAGAGGATTTCTGATTGCACTTTGTTTTTTGCAATACTGTCACGGATGAAGGGCTGATCCACTTTTACATCCCGATAGGTGGTGGTTTTCCGGCCAATTACCCCAAACCTCGATTTGCCGATGGGTGCGATATCTGCCACAAATTTATCTTTCGACAAAAACCAGGTACTGTCGCTAATGAGTGCAAATTCCTGGATCAGGGAAAGTTTGTCGATAAAATTGATATTCGCTTCCCGGCTCAGGTGTAGGGTCATTTTCTGGATCGCCCAGGTAGGATCATGCACCCAGGCATCTCCTTCAAAGGTGTTTTCTCCGCGGCGTTTGGGTTGAAAAACAAAATGTATCAGCCGCTGTCCGGCTACATATTGGGTATCGAGTACGGTATACTGGTAATAAGCCGGACCGTTATCACTCAACGGACTAACAAACTGTTTGTCAAAAACAGGAATAAAGTTGTTGTAGATATTGATATTCTGTTCGGTTCCTCCCAGCAGTTTGGAGATGCTTTCGTTTTCTACACCCATGGTCTTCACCCCCCTGATAATTTCGCGGGTTCTCCAGGGCGATTTCTGATAAAAATAATCGGAAATGGTTTCGGTCAGGTATACCGGTAAAAATGGCTGGCCTTCCGATGTATCCACATTGTCAAATATGAAATCGAAGGGTTTAAGCGGACCTAATTCCTTCAGTTTTTCCTTGTTAATGCGGTTCAGATCCAACTCCAGCTTATTGTATAATTCGTAGGTGAAATTGTTGAACCGGTAGCGGTCATTGTATGGTTTTCTCTTGTTGATGCGTTTCCACATCAGGTAGCCCCGGTCTATTTTTCGCTTCACGATAACTTCCTGTGCATATTTGCCCCGCTCGAGGCCCAGTACCAGTTCCAGTACTTCGCCGCCCTCAGCCAATTGTTTCATGCCTGGGTGAATGGGTATCCGGAGATCCTGGTATCCAACATAGGTGACCACCAGGGTATCTGTGGGCCACTCCGCAACACGAAATTCAAAATAGCCTGCAGAATCTGTCAGTTTTCCCTGGGTACCAGCAAGAAATTGCAGGGAAGCAAAGGGGATTCTTTCCTCACTCAACTTGTCCTTCACATAGCCCCGGATGGTTTTGGTTTGCGCCTGGGTGGATAAGGTCATTAACAAGGAAAGCACTAGCCCGACTGCACATTGGCGAATGGGTCTCAATTCCATAGAAGGGCAAAATTATGATATAGAACGATCGATTGCCCGACTTTAACAGATGTGTTAAAAGGAAAATTTTGAAATACGGATTTCCTGTACTTACTTTGGATTTCAAAGTGCTTTAGTCAATATGGAAACAAGTTCGTATCAGGACCTCCGCGAGATCCGCCAGATGATGGAAAAAAGCAGCCGTTTTATCAGCCTCAGTGGCTGGAGCGGGATAGCGGCCGGAATTTCTGCCCTGGTTGGGGCATTTTTAGCCAATCGCTACATCAATGCCTATTATGATCATGCGTATGGTACCCCGGATGCCTGTCCGGCTTGTTTGAAACAGGACCTGCTGGTGGTAGCCGGTCTGGTATTTATCAGTGCCCTGGTCCTTGCTTTCTTTTTTACCTATTCCCGTTCCAAAAAAGAGGGAGTGGCCATATGGGGTACTACCGCCCGCAAACTGCTCTGGAACACCATGCTGCCGATGGCAATTGGTGCGATTTTCATCTTCCGGTTGATGGAATTGCAACATTATTCCCTGGTAGCCGCCAGTTCCCTGTTATTTTACGGACTTGCACTGGTGAATGGAAGCAAGTACACAGTGGGAGAGATCCGTTTCCTGGGATATGGGCAATTGATCACCGGTTTGTATTGTCTCTGGTTTCCCGGACACGGACTAGCGGCCTGGGCCTTTGGATTTGGTATCTTGCACATTATTTATGGAATTGCCATGTGGATGAAATACGAAAGGAATTAAGCAGCGAAAGACATGAACCCGATAGATCAGCTAAATAAAATTTTCGATAGTCGAATCCGGCTCGGCATCATGAGTTCACTGCTGGTGAATGAAAAGATGAATTTCAATGAGCTCAAAGAACTTATCGCAGTAACCGATGGCAACCTGGCCTCCCATCTGAAAACGCTGGAAGACAGCGGCTATATAAAAGTGCAGAAAGGGTTCATCGGCCGTAAAACCAATACCTCTTATTCAGTTACGAAGGCGGGTGAAAAAGCCTTTAAACAACACCTGGATGCACTGGAAAAAATGATCCGGTCGATACAGTAAATTTTTTTGTCTAAAAACTTTGAAATGCAAAGTACTTTGAAATATAAGTTTTCTCCTCTTGCCCTGATGGCTTTGTACATCTGGATACGTACGGCTTTACTCTTTGCCCTGCTGGTGATTGCCGGATTTATGTTGCTGGCCCAGGAGGATTTTAGTTTCGGTCTGCTGATGCTGATCCCGGGTTCAATCCTGGGAAGTATTCCTGCACTGGTCGTGCTTTTTGTGGGAGCAGTTATTATTACCAGAACCCAGGATACCTACGTTGCGAGAAACCGGTTTTTTATCCTGCTGCTTGCCGGAATAGTTCTTGTCCATTCAGGAGGCATTGCCTTGCTGGTTGTTTTTGGCGGTGGCGGTTCGCCGGAATGGGAATTATGGATGGCCCTCAGCGCCGCGCTGCTGGTTTCGGTTACTCTTGGCAGTTATCTCACCCGGAACCGCATACTGAAAGTGCTCAATAATAATCAATCATACCAACCAATTATGGAACAACAAACCAATTCCCCCATTCTTTTTAAAGGCATCATTACCGGAGTACTGATTCTGCTGATGATGATTCCTACGCTGTTTATCTCCAGCCTTGTGCAGGAACGAAAAGCCCGTCAGCGCGAAATCGTAGAAGAAGACAGCAAGCGCTGGGCAGGTGCACAGCAGTTATCCGGACTCTTTCTCGTGTTGCCCTATGAATTACTGGTCAAGAATGAAAAAGATAAGCAGGTTACCATCCGCAAAGAACTGGTGGTATTACCGGAAGACCTCCAGGTGAACAGTGAAATGGAACCCATCGTTCGTACCCGCAGTATTTACAAAGTATTATTATACCGTACCGATACCAGGTTCAGCGGCCATTTTACCATTCAGTTGCCGAAAGACATTCAACCCGAACAGGTGGTATGGAAAGATGCTACGATCAATATGGGACTTACCGATATTAAAGGCATTGAAGAAAAAGTGCTAGTTAAAATTGGCAACCAGGAACTTGAATTGTCGCCGGGTTTGCCTAACAAATCACTCGTGAAAGCAGGTTTATCGGTACCTGTTGATTTAACGGGGATGGATTATACCCGGCTCAGCTTTTCCTCCCAATTGAAACTGCGTGGCAGCGAACAACTGCATTTTATTCCACTCGCAGGAAACAGCAATTACACCGTGCAATCCACCTGGCCCAGTCCTTCTTTCGATGGCACCAGTCTGCCTGCGGAACACCAGGTACAGGACAGCGGCTTCTCTGCCCGCTGGTCTTTCAGCAAAGCCAATCTGCCCTTTGGAACCCTGCTTCGGGAAGCTTCCTTGAACGAAAATGATTTTGCTTTTGGCGTTTCCATGATTCAACCGGCGGATCACTATGGTAAAACGGAACGCAGTGTGAAATATGCCATCCTTTTTATCGGACTCACATTTTCATTGTTCCTGGTAATTGAACTGATGCAGAAAAAACCTGTGCATCCGGTTCAGTATGTCTTAATCGGAATTGCGCTGTCTGTTTTCTATACCCTCCTATTATCTGTTTCGGAATTTCTGCCCTTTGATGCGGCCTATGCCATTGCAGCGATTGCTACTATTCTGTTGATTACGCTCTATGCACAGGCACATTTCAGAAGCTGGAAAACAGCCTCGCTCTTTTCTCTGGTACTGAGCTGCCTCTACCTTTTTGCTTTTGTACTGGTTCGCCTTGAGGATACAGCACTCCTGGTTGGCAGCATCGGACTCTTTATCATCCTCGCACTGGTGATGTATGGTACCCGGAAAATCAACTGGTATCCGGCTGGTCCCAATCCTGTCGGATCCTGATCCTGATTACCCGCCTGAACCCACAAAAAAGAGGCTGTATCCACCTGGATACAGCCTCTTCGTTTATACGATACTGTTTGTTTAGAAATCAATTCCCATCGCAAAATGCCAGATTGGTTTTCCTTTGAATACACCATTCATTTCCCATCCGGTATCGAGTCGCAGGAAATAACCTAAAAGTGTAGATCTCGCACCAAATCCATAACCACCAACAAATGGACCAACACCACCTGCTTTGATTTTAACCAGTACGTTTCCTTCCTGGTAAACTCTTGAAGGCCGCTGGATTCCATTGTAACTACCATTCCAGGCAGTACCCAAATCCACAAACTGCACCAACTGGAAATTGCGTAAAAAGGCATTATTGATCGGGCGTTTCAGGAGTGTAGTAAATACCGGGAAACGGAATTCACTGTTCAGCACCACTGCATTGTTACCATTGGTGATATTCTGACGATGCCCTCTCATATTCACAGCCAATGCCTGGAAAGCGTAGTCAGGGTCCTGCGGCTGTACTTCATTGTTAGCCTTGGGGAATAACCAGCCATCCTGGCCACCGAGGTAGTACACGATTTTCTTATCACCCCAGCTGAAATCCGCTGCTGCACGTCCGGCCCAGATAAAATTCTGGAAAATGGGATAATAATACCGCGCATCCCAACCCACATTAAAGGTCGTCCTTCCCGCGATCGTTTTGTTGGAATTCGCTAACTGTGTATTGTAATCAACATACACTTTATAACGAAGTCCGTTGAGAATATTTAATGTCTTCTGCACGGTGTTATCATGTACATATTCGAGGCGCAACAATCCATAAGTCTGTTTGGCATCTTCAATTTCCAGGGTTTCCGGAAGATCAGAGATTCCTTTGATTACTACTTTATCCGCACGCACACCTGCATTGATGCGCAGACTTCTGATTTTATCAAAGGGATAACGAACTCCCAACTGATACAGATTGGTAAACAGCTTGGCAGGCGCCAGTATACCCGAACCCAGGTTGGCTGCACCTACATCGGTACGGCGATAATACAGGGCACTGTAATCAAACCGGTGTTTCAGGTAATCCACTCTTGCGAGGTATTCTGATCCTGAATTAAACAATGATTGAGAACCTGGAATAAACACATTCGGCTGCCCTACATTGATGGGGAAACCCTGTCCGGCTGTATTGATCAGTGGAGAACGGAACATGCCGGTAAACCGCAGATCTTCCATCAGATCATATACAGTTACTTTAAACATGCCGTTAAAACCATTATTGGCACTATTGGTTACCGGTAGTGATCCTGTAAAGGGTTCATACCGGGTTACCAGTACATCATTGTTGAACAGGGAACCTGTCACCTGGTCTACGGAAAACTTCCAGGTGTAATTAAATCTTCCTGCTTTTTTCAGCACAGTGGGAGCTTCCTCTTCTCTTCGTTGCTGGCGGTTCCTGGCGATGGCAGCTGAATCAACCGGTTCATCAGCGAATTCAGTTTCAAATTCTACCGTAGGAACTTTTTTAGCCGTGTCAACCGGTGTAATGGATTGAAACTGGGTGGCTGTTCCTCTTGCCATTCGTAATTGGTCCACCGTTCGTTTCCGGAAATCAGTTGGTCTTGGATTGATATTCCGTTTGCGTAACGTATTCTCATCAACTTTTAACTTGTAGAGAAATTTCAATTCTCCTTCCTGGCGCACTTCACTTACAATATCATTGTCTCCTGCCG
>CAZJNY010000061.1:0-16944 GCA_964547405.1 uncultured Flavihumibacter sp.
GTACTGCCATCCGAGAGCTGCAGCTGGATGGGTCTGCTTCCCTTAGGAACACGAAGCGTGTTCATGGTTGGCGGTCCAGATTCCTGATCCAGAGGGGTATAGGCAATTTTGTCTGCAGCCAATTTACTAACCAGGGCATCTCCCTGTGTAGCGAGTGACCCTGAGCCGGCACTGTCCAGCACAATGATGCGTCCATCTGCTAATTCCAGCACTGCCCGGGTGTCTGAAGGCGCAGCAATATCTGGTTTAGTCAGGTTTTTATTTTCCGCTATTGAAGGCTTTGAAGAACGGTCAGGCTTGAATACAAACCAGATGCCGGCCATTCCCAACAAAAAAACTGCTGCTATGGAAAAGCGGAAAGCAGACCTCTTGTATAGTGGAAGTACCCTGGGAGCTTGTTGAAGCTGTTCCCATGTACGGTTATAAACTGATTCTTTTACAGCGTCAGCGGCTGCTTCAGACTCCTGGTCCTCTTCAACAGCATCGTACCATTTATCCACACGGGTGCTATCCAGCGGATCTGGTTTGCCAAACAGGTATTTCCGGAGCAGCCGGATGGGATTTTTTTCTAACATGCAGGTTTGCTTACCTGTATTATACCAGAAGGGGGAACTTTATACCAGTGCGGCAAAAAAAATTATAGAAAAAAACAGGCAGTTGAGAAATCCGCCAGTTTTTCGCGAAGGCGTTTTACAGCAGTATGCAGAGTATTCCTGACAGTTTGTTCTGAAAGATTAAGCTGGGCAGCGATTTCAGCAACCTGAACCTGCTCAACACGGTTAAGCCGGTAAATTTGCTGCATTCGTTGGGGCAGGGTGGAGATTACTTTGGAAAGGGCCAGTTGAAGATCGCGGTAGTGCAGCAGATCTTCTTCAGTTACACCGATTGTTTCCAGTTCATGCACAGAAAGTGGAAGAACGATTCCCTTCCGGGCTTCCCGGTAAACTTTTTTAATGATTGCATATTTCAGGGCAGTAAACAGATAAGGAGTCAAATCAGGTGCCGGTTCTATCGACATTCGGTTGCGCCACAGCGTTACAAATAAATCCTGCACCAGGTCTTCTGCATCAGAACTGTTTCCTAGCCGGCTATAGGCTTTGCGATAGAGTAAATCCCAATAGCGGTCAAACAGCACGCGAAAAGCAGCCTCTTCATCAGGGGAAATCAGCAGATCCTTATCCGTCATGAAATGCATCATGTACAAGCAGCAGTTTGGTCTTAAGCGATGAAAGTAGAGATTTCAGGGTAAATAAAAAAGAAAGTTTATCCTGTCAGTTACGCAAACGTTTGAGTTCGGCTTGTCTTATTTACCCCCCAAATGTGTCGGGCCCACCTCCTGAAAAGTATTTTCCAACTCCGGAATTTTGTATTGATAAAAAACATCAATATGAAAAAGAATGCAATCATTTTCTGGGCAGCCACCCTCTTTATTTTTCTGATGGAAGGTATCATGCCGATCAGCACCCTGCTTTTCGCCTCGCAATATACCAACGCAGGTACCAGGCCTCTTGGTTATCCTGATTATTTTGCTGTAGCGTTGATAATCTGCAAATTTTTTGGATCATTGGCAATTCTGCTACCTCAGGTTCCTGCCAAACTTAAAGAATGGGCCTATGCAGGACTGAGTTTCAACTTATTCTTTGCTGTATTGAGCCATATTGTAGTTGATAAAAACATAGGATTTATAGTGATGCCAGTGGTTGTAGGCATCATACTGGCGGTATCGTATATCTACAAGGACAAACGAATGAATACAGCAACAATCAGAACAGCTATTCCTTCCTGAAAAGCTTTTTAATTTCTCCTTTTCTTAATTCGATTCTGCCTTTTTGAGTGGAAAGGATAATTGCCTGGGTGCCAATGGTTGGAGAACGATAAATGGAAACCTGTTCTGTACCTAGTTGAAAACGCCGGATCTCCTGTTTATCCCGGCTGTTTCCCTTTTCAAAAAAAGACTGGAGTACTTCATATAACTGTTCAACCGTATTACCGCGACTGCTAAACCGAATGCTGAAATAATTTTTCAGTTCCGGCCGCTGATCCCAGAGAAGGAGCAAAAAAGTAGAATCTTTTTCATGAGGAATATATTGCAGACTGGCTTTAGCTGGTCCAACATATTTAACCTGTCCGTATAAAATCCATTCCGGGCTATCCGTTTTTATTTCACTCAACTGTGCAAAAACAGCAACGGAAAACAATAATAGTATAACGGCTATGTATAATCTACGCATTGAATCTAATATTTGTTCCTTCCACCAACTCAGCTAATTTATACACCATTCCCCAGATAATCAGCGCTATCAGTATTCCAAAACTTATTATCCAGAAAGAATAGGTGGGTCCGGGTACCGCACTCTTCCGGTATTTTACCGGATCCATCCGGATTTCGATCACTTCATTCCTTTTATACTTTCCCGGATTTGCGACAAGCGTATTGCTGTAAACTTTACCATCCAATCCGTAATAAGAATAGTATATCAGTTCATACCCTGATTTTATGGCGCGACGCTTCTCGTAAACCCTTGCATTGGCAGGGATACCATCCCGCATAAGCCGGAGAAACTGCCGGCGCTTCCATAAAATAGCGGCGAGTGGCAACATGCCAATGATTCCTGTTGATAGTAGAACTATATGTACGCCACTCATACTTTCTTTATCCTTTAATTATGGACTTCAGGAATTGCTGAACAACTGCCGATTTACCAAGTGGTTCAAGTAAAAAAATAAAAAGGTTCACACCGAGCGCCAGCCAGGTAGCAGGATGCCTGAGTTGCTGATATTTCCAGGCGCCTCCAAGCAGCATGGCCATTATTATGAACTGCGTAAGGTAAAGAGAAGACATGATATCCACATTGGGCCACTGTTTGATTTGCATGGCTACATGTACATTTTGCACGCCTCTTCCCAGTGCTGGCATCATGATGATGAATACGGTTGAGATTAGCCACCATGCATGACGATCCAGTTTTTTACGTTCAAGAATACTCCAGATTACTGCATATCCGAAAGCCAGCATCATTACAATTTCAACTGCTGCAACTCCGAAAAAGAACCAGGGCTCAAAGGGACCAAAACGGGCCGGATCTTTCGCAATTAATTCGGTGGTTGCAATATCCCTGTGCAACATACTTAAAGCCGTGAGACAAACAGCACCCGCCATGAACATACCAATTATACCAACTGTTCTGTGCCTCACCAGTTGCCCATGGGTAGCATAATAAGGTTGCAGGATCATAAACAAATACCAGACAGTACCCGTCCAGTAATGAACATGTACCGACCAGGCATTATCAGAAAAGTCGCCCCAGTAATCTTCAAAAATCCCTGCCTGCATGAAGAACATTGGCAGCAACATCCAAAGGTATATCGACTTATATTTTGCCATTATGCCTGCCAATATATTCTAAAACAGGGGGTCAAAAAATACCCTTATCGGGTGATAACTTTTGTAGCCGGCCAGCCTGAGTGCCGGTGCTAATAAAAATGCGGAGAACTTCTGAACACCCACCGGCGGACCATCCACCATGTACGCATCAAAACCATTTTGCTGAAAGAGCATCATTTGAAAAGCAAGGTCAGCAGTGGGATTTAAATTGGGACGCTGATCTATATCCCGGTATACCTGCACAAGGTTAAAGGCAAATTTTTCCGGAAAAGCAATGGTGCCTTTTATCCGGATCGTATGGCCGGTTTCATTATAGGGTTGATGAGGTGTACCCTTTGGAATCCGCAAAACTTCTCCCGGACGCACTTTCTTAACTACACCGTCCACCCATACTGTCAATTCACCATTGGCCACCTGGAAAACTTCATCGAAATCAGTATGGATATGTTTGGGCGGACCAGGCGCAAATGGTTCAACCTCTGTTTTGCAATGAACAAATCCGTTTTCCTGGCGGATTACAATTTGCCTGAATCCCTCTTTTTTACTGTAGAATACCTGTCCCGGTTTAAACCACCCTTCAACTTCTGGTTTTTTTTCAGGGAAAATAACAAGGTGAAAAAGATACCCTACTACCAGATAACTGGTGGTAATCAATAAAACGATCATAGCTGTTTTTTTAAAAAAAGTCGTTCGCATACCTGTTTAATTAATAATTGGATGCAACCTAGCAGTTCCTGGAAGCGATGTCAATCACAACAGCTATTAAACGGAAAAAAAGCTGCACGAAACAACCCGGATTAATTCATACAGCTTTTTTGACACCTGATGCCTTCTCTTCTTTTATCGGGTATTTCGGCTAGCCATCTTTGTATTCTATTAAAACTTATCCATCATGAAATTATTCAGCAACAGAAAAGTATTGTTAGTTCTGTTACTTGCACAGGTAGCTTTAACCTTTGCCTGTACGAAATCAACGGAGAATCCATCCATTCCTGGCAATCCAGCCAATCCTGTCATTGAAAAAGGGGTAGTAAAAGGACGGGTAACAGATACCAGAGGTAATGGAATTCCCAATATCAAACTGGTAATTGAGCATACCGTTTATTATGGCAATTATGTATTTGCCATTACCGATCAACATGGATATTATAAAACAAGTGTTTCCAATGGAAGCTGGCAGGTTACCAGTCAGCTGGAACTTTTGCTCAATGGACAAACTTATAAATTTGATCTCCATCCGGATGATCCGTCAGCGTTCGCAGGAACCAGTGGTGCTATCCGGAATTTCACCTGGAAACTGCAGGGGGCAAAACCTGGTGGTGGTTATTACGGAAGTGGTGTGGCCATCTATCCGGAACCTGGAACCTCTCTTGAATTATCGGATGTTGAAATTACCCTTACACCGGTAGGCTTATTAGCAGATGGTTCTACAGGTGCGATTATCACCAGCAGCCTTACAGATATAGGAGGAGGTGAAGATGGCATACCGAATATTCCCATAGCGAAATACCGCGTAACTGCGCGAAACAAAACAACCAACAAAGCACTACAAATCAGGTTGCGGAATACCGGAAGTTATGCCGATTCAGTAGAAGGCATATTCAAATCAGGTTATACCGGAAGCACGCAGTACCAGCTTGTGTTGCAGGTAAAATAGCACAGTCCTGTACTTTCATGCTCCAATTTCTACGTTTCATGAATGGATTTTTAGGTTTGATCACCTCAACTGGCAGTATCCACCAAAATTCCGGGATCTTTGGATTCATGGAACAGCGCTCCCAACAAAAAACAACATTTCTGTTAATGGCAGTTTTACTTCCCATTACGCTGGTTATCCTGAATTTTTTCATGCTGGGAGACATATATTTCGCCAGTCTGACAAATTTCGGAATAGCCAGTGGAGTAACATTACTGATACTAACAGGCATCTGGATCCTGCAGGGTAAACTGGCGATTAAACTAATGAGTATTTATCCTTCTCATCGGGATAACTTAAAAAGAGTACTATCCTTTACCAGTATCAATTTAATGATTGTTACGCTGACCATCAGTCTTACCTGCTGGGTGTTTGACTATTTCAGTATCCTTCATTATTCTTTTACCATAGAAAGCTGGTCCCGCTGTCTCTTAGCCTCCCTGATCTGTACAATTGTAAACCAGGCCGTATATGAAACGGAAGCTTCTTTTGGCAGAATCAGGGTATCACAACTGGAGGCAGAACAACTGAAAAAAGCACAGTTACAAACACAGCTAGATTCCCTGAAAGAACAGGTAAATCCACATTTTTTATTCAATAGCCTGAATTCTTTATCCTCACTGATTGCAACCAACCCTGATAAGGCCGAAGAGTTTGTAGAAGAAATGAGCAGGGTATACAGGTATCTGCTAAGAAGCAATGAAGAACAGGTGACCAGTCTTCAGAAAGAAATTGAATTTATAGAATCCTATAACCTGCTATTGAAAACCCGTTTTGGAGATGGCTTTCAACCCGAAATAAAGATTGAGGAACGCCGTAAAGATTATTTGCTTCCCCCCATGACGCTTCAATTACTGGTCGAAAACGCGGTGAAACATAATATAGTTGACCCTGATCAACCACTTGTACTCAGGCTTTACACGGAGGGGGATAAACTGATTGTTACCAATAATCTGCAAAAGAAAAACAAATCTGTAGTATCCAATAAAATTGGTCTCAGTAATATAGTTTCCAAATACAGGCTGTTAAATATGCCGGAAGTGGAAATTCAGGAAACAGAGACACAATTCAAAGTGATTTTACCCCTTATAAAAAATAATTAGCTCAATCATGGACATTCTGATCATTGAAGACGAACAGTTGGGAGCAGAAAAACTCGCTCGCCTCATCAAATCAATCGATGAATCGATTCAGATAGTTGGAAATACCAGAAGTATAAAATCCTCTGTCGAGTGGTTGATGGAACATGAGCATCCTGATATAATTTTAATGGATATTGAACTGACAGACGGACAAAGTTTTGAGATATTCAGTCATTTGTCTATCAAGAGTATGGTCATTTTTACAACTTCCTATGATGAATATGCTTTACAGGCATTCAAAGTAAACAGTGTTGATTATTTACTAAAACCGATTAAAAAGGAAGAACTCAAAACCGCCCTTGATAAATTTCAGGAATGGCAGGTAAAATTCTCTTCACCAGCTGTTAATATCCAGCAACTCATCAATGGACTTAAACAGCAACAGCCCAAATCCTGGCGCGCGCGGTTTCTCGTTAAACAGGGTCAGAAACTGGTGAGTATTGAAACCAGTGAAATCGCCTATTTGTACGCGGAAGGGCGGTTGAGTTATTTTATCACCTGGGACAAACAGAAATATGTACTGGATTACACCATTGAGGAACTGGAAGAGATGCTTGATCCGCAACAGTTTTACAGAGCTAACAGGGCCTTTCTCATTCATATCAAATCCGTTTCACAGATCCATCCTTATTTCAATAGCAAATTGAAACTGGATCTGCAGCCTGCGACGGATAAAGAAGTTTTAATCAGCAGGGAAAAAGCCGCTGAATTCAAAGACTGGATGGGAAAATAGGCGTTTAACCGCCTATTTTACGATCCATCTGTTCATAAAATGATGAGGAGTTTCCAATACGATTTTATAAATAGCAGAAGGCTCTGAAGGCATCTCAATAACCGCCTTCCCGTCTGCTAACCGAACTGTTTTGATAAGAGTATACTGGTCATTACCACCCGTTTTAAAATTGTTGGTGGTAGTCATCCATATCTTCGCTGCTCCTTTTTTGGATTCAGGTTTCCAACTCAGATAAATTTTCCCTCCTTCTTCCTTTGCGGTGAAATTAGTGGCGGAAAGTGGCCCTGTAATTGATATTCCATCAATCTCCATTGCCTGTTCCCGGGGAATCTTGATATCCAGGAATCTGGCTATGGAAGGCATGATATCAACTACACCAGCTTTTCCGGATTTGAAATAGGTATTCAGTCCTTTTGCACTTGTTACGATCCAGGTACTTCTTTCCCGGTCTGATTGTCCGCCATGATGTTTACCTGTTTTGGCATCTCTCCCATGATCCGTTGTAATATAGATCACCCACTCTTCATTGAACTTTTTCTGACGGTATTCAATGGCTTCCCAGAGCTTGCCCATCTGCCGGTCCATATATCCTACAGCTTTATAAAAAGCTTCACTATCACCATACATATGGCCCATGTCATCCGTATATTCCAGGTAAACCCAGGACAGATCCGGCGCCTGTTCACGAATGGATTCACTGGCTTTCTGCACCACTTCTTCATCTATCTGATGCATGTATGCCTTTTGCTTGTCGTGAGGAAAACGAACCGTGTCCAGCTCAAGGCCATCCACCTGGTAATCAATTTTCAACTTACCGGTTTCTTCCATACCATCTCCGGCCAGCTTGGTACGGTTATCCAGCCAGCTGGAAAAAATAGCGGTTTTTTTATCCGGGTATTGCGTTTTGAAAAACCGAAAGATGGTCCAGTAGTTGTAATTAGGCGCCGCGATATCATTGTCCCACACATTGTGCTTATTTACCCAGGTGCCGGTCAGCAGGCTATTATAGCCAACAGCAGAAATGGTGGGTGTTTGAGAATACCCATCCTTTTCCCCGCCAACATAGGCACGGGCATAACCACCCTGTTTGGCAATTTTATCCAGGTTGGGGGTCTGCTGCGTTTCAATCACATCTGCAGCAATTCCATCAACAATAACAAAAACTACTTTTTTTGTTTTTTGTGCCTGCGTAATCGTTAGTGTCAGCAAGGCAGCAATCGTAAGAAATAGTACTCTCATATTATTGCAATATCCACATTATACCATTAATATTATCGCCACCCGGGTATTGGTTTTTGATCGCATTCTCCACATTCACCCGATTGTTAACAAATTCATCATTGGGATACATCCATCTTTTGGGAATCTGTCCGCCGTTAAGAATACCTGCCCCAGACACATCAAATACGGGGAAACCGGTTCTTCTCTGTTCATAAAAGGGTTGCCATCCGGTATTCATAAACATGCTGATGTATTTCTGCGTGATAATCTGTTCAATTTCTCTGCCCGATACCAGCGCTACTTCATCACCTGCAATATATGCATCTATATGATCAGCTGAATACGCGCTGCCATAGTTTGAAAATTCCATGGAAGCACGGATTCCTTTTGCATAAAATTCCGATGCGTCTCCACTGATCCAGCCTCTTACCACTGCTTCTGCCAATATAAACTGAAGTTCGGCATAACTCATCAGCAGACTTGGTTCGTTGGTAGCTGTATAGGCATAGCGGTCATTGATCTGCGAGGCATTTCCGGCTCCGCGTTTTGCAGTATTCTCTGCCAATGGCGCACTTCCTGATAATCCATCGTAGGCATCAAAATCAGTAGCTGGTCCTCCGCTGGAAGGAGTAGGTTTTCCAAATACAAACAACCGTGGATCTTCCAGTTCCTGCAGGATAGAAACAAAGGAAACATCCAGGTAATAATCCGTTTTCATGGAGTTGTTATTGAAATACGGATATTGGTTGCCGGTGATATCATAATACGGTAAGCGACCATTATCACTATTGGCTGTCATCAGTGGATATTTGCCTGGATTGGAAACGATTTCATTAAACCTTGACTTTATATTCAGGGTTGTATTGTTTTCTTTTTTGGACAAACTCATCAATACCCGCAGGGTATAGGAATTGATCAGGCGCTTCCATTTTTCAATATTGCCATTATAGATCAGGTCGCCTCCAATGGCCACTCCCGCAGCATTCAGGGAATCACTGGCAATTTTGAGTTCATCCAGTACGCCGCGATAAATATCCTCCTGTTTATCATAAGCCGGGCGTATGGCACTGGAATCAGTAAAATTTCCGTACAGAATCGACTGCATCATTTGAGAATAAGGAATATCTCCAAATGTCTGAGTCATGTTCAATACAAAATGAGACTTCAGAAATTTACCGATATAGCGATAATTGGGTTTATTGGTTCTGGCAGCTTCCTGTTCCATTTTCAGTACCTGCGAAATATTACTGTACCCCATACTGCTGCGCTGCCATCCATAGTATTGTGAATTGCTGGCGCCCTGCGTATAAACCAGGTAGCGGGAAGCGAGTGCTGCATCTGCTGAAATAGCAGAAAAGGCGGTACGTTCAATGGCAGGCAGCAACAGGGAAGGATCTGCCTGTGTAGGATTATTCGGATTGTCCTGGAAGGCATCATACTTTTTGCAGGAAGCAAATGCAAGCAGGCCAAATATAGTGGTAGTTAGAATTATCTTGTTCATCATTGTAATTTTTACTGTTCGGTGAAATAATCAAAAGCGAACATTAAAGTTTAGTCCCATACTTCTCATAGAAGGAGTTTGTAAATCATCGCGCTCAGCATCCGGATCCACATTGGGGATTTTGGCAAGAATAAAGAGATTATTGGCGATGAAAGAAACTGATGCGCCAGTGAAAACTCCTTTCATCCATCTGGAAGGCAACTGATAGGTCAGCACGAGTTCCCTCATTTTCAAATAGGAACCACTGTAATAGAAATAATTATTCAGCATGGCTCCGCTGGTACTCTGCATAAAGCTGATATAATTTACCGGCGTAGTATTGGCAGCGAACTTTCTGGAGTCGGAAACTATATTTCCATAGCTATCGTATTCAACACTACCGGAGGTAACCACTACACCCGGACCAACATAGGTACTGTTACCAGCATTTGCATCATCTCTGAAAGGAGTAACCGTTCCTTTTGCAGTACCACCCCACCACATTTTCTGATTGGTGGTGGAATAGATGAGTCCACCCAATCTTCCATCCACTGAGAATGACAAACTCAGATTCTTATAGGTGAATGTATTCTGCCAGCCATAGATCCAATCGGGATCACGATCTCCAAAATACTGTCCGAAGGGAGTATAGGCCTGCATCCCATTGGAATTGTAAATCGCCTGACCGTCTGGAGCACGGGATTCAGAAATAAATATTCTGTCCATCCGCTGTCCTTCCTTAATCTGTCCGATATAACCATCCGGATTGTCAGTAGCATCTACTAACCAGCGATGTACTTTGGAAAAGTTGAACGTAGTTTCCCATTTGAAATCTTTTCCTCTAACGGGATAGCCACTCAGCATAAATTCCCATCCACGACGCTGGAAGACATTTGCATTTTTGAGAACACTGGTATTACCGCTGGCCTGCGATTGGGTAACATTGATAAAGTTGTTATAATCACGGTTGGTGAAATAGGTAACATCAAGATTGATCCGGTTGTTGAATAATCCGATTACGCCACCAAATTCAGCCGATTCAACTGTAGCAGGAACCAGGTCTGGCGAGATAAACGTGGTTGGCCAAACAAGAGAAGGAACATTATTCCATTTCGGTCCAATCTGGTAGGTAGTTAAATGTGCATAGGGATTATTGGCGTCAATAAAACCGGTATTGACTTTTGCCCAGGAGCCCCTGAGTTTCAGGAAGGAAATAACTTCCGGTAATTTCAATTTATCTGACAATACAGCCGATAAACCAACGGATGGATAGAAATATCCATTGTTTTCAATGGGAAGGGTGGATGTTTTATCATAGCGACCGGTCAGGTTGAGATAAAGGAATCCAAATGCTTCGGCATCTATCATTCCGTACACACTACCTGTTCTTCTTTCCCTCAGTATGCTGGAACCTTTGAGAGGGTTGATGGTATTGGTCAATGAATAAAATTCGGGAATAGTTAATCCATCGGTAGTAGTATATACAGATTCAAAGCGGCGATACGCATTGGCAGCACCTGCAGTTACATTGATACCGAAATTTTTTCCGAAATCATGATTGTAATTCAGAATCAGGTCTGAGTTGATATCAAAATAATTCGACTGATCGCTGGCGAAATTTCCGCGGGAGATATAATCATAGGCAATATAGCTGTAGGGTTCGCGAACATCAGCCACACTGGAATACTGGTTGAAACCGTTTCTGAATTTAACTGATAAATCTTTGTTGATTTTATAATCAAATGTTGCCTGCCCGAAACTGTTGTTTCTTCTGTATCCGTTCAACAATTCATTGGCAATGAAATGCGGGTTGTTGTACCAGGAAAGATTGTAGTTGCGTTGTTGCAGGCCTTCTCGTCCGGGCATCCAGTAATTTTCCAGGTCGCGGATATCAATATCCGGACCGATCCAGAGAATCAGGTTGTACAGATAGTTAGGCGGACCGTAGCCAACTGAAGGATAGTTGTCAGAATACTCTCGGTTGTAAGTGAGTTTGGCATCCATACTGAGTTTAGGAGCCAGCTGGTAATTGCCACCAATTGAAAAAGAACTATTGTTAAGACCGGTATTAGGAACCACTCCCTTCTGATACATATGGTTGGCTGCAATTCTGAAAGAGCCTTTATCGGTGCCTACCGAAGCCGATACGCTATTGGTAGAAAGCATCCCGGTTCTGAAAAAGTTTTTGATATTATTCCTGCCCTTTGAAATCCAGGGAGTAGGAATGCGCTGTCCGGTTACCGGATCAATCGGGCTATCATACTGGGTGGTTTCATAAAAGCCACTGGGAGTAGATGGATCGCGCTGATCGAGTTTGGGACCCCAGATCCACCCACCGCCTTCCGCACCGCCACCGGAGCCATTGGAATAGGCATACCGGCCCTGATCACCGTTACCATACACAGTTTGTACTTCCGGAACAACCGTATAGCTGGTCTGGAACATGGTGGAAGAGTTAACTTCCACACTGAGCTTCCCTTTTTTACCTTTCTTGGTAGTGTACATGATAGCACCATTTACTCCGAGTGCACCATACAGCGCACCGGCAGCTGGCCCTTTAAGTACACTGATACTTTCAATATCATCTGCATTGATTTTATAGGGATCTGCATCGGGATCAGGAATACCATCGATAACAATTAAGGGAGTCCGGCCTCTGAGCGAGATCCCAGGGTTACGGAACAGATCTGTTGTATTGGTGATATTTAATCCGGCTACTTTACCGGTAAGTGCTGCAAGAGGAGTAGGCACTTTTGTTTTTGCCATGGTTTCTCCGCTAACTTCCTGCACCGAGTAACCCAATGTTTTCTGTTGCTTTTTAATACCAAGCGCTGTCGTTACCACAACCTCACCCAGTTCGGTACCATCACTTAAGGCAAGCTGAACACTCAACTCACGACGCCCCTTAAGCGAAATTTCCTGTGTTGTATATCCAATAAAGGAAAACTCGAGTATGGCATTGGAAGCTACCTGAATGGAAAATTTTCCAGCGGTATTGGTATTAGTTCCCCTACCGGTAGACTTATCAAGAATGGTAACTCCGGTAAGAGGAGAACCATCGGCTGAGCGAACGGTTCCGGTGACCGGAACTTCCTGGGTGAAGCCGCAAAAAGCCAGCAAAAGAAATAAGATGCTAATGGCAGTTCTTTTCATAAATAAGCTGTTTTGGAAGCTGAAATAATTGATGTTTCAAAAATGTAGAATAAAACTAACTGAAAAAAATAAATTGAACGTACATTCAATTTATTTAAAATTAAATAATAATAGCTTTACAATAAGATAACGCGGGAAAATCAGACAAACGATTGCGCAGGTTGGTTTCCATTCAGGAAATGAACAGGGAATCCTATATTTGTTCGTAACCACCATCATACTGCAATTACATGGGAAGAAAGAGTTTAAAAGAATCCCGGCAACCGGAGATTGTCAGGGCATTTTACAAGCTGGCAAAAAAAGAAGGATTGGAAAATGCTTCTATTGCCAAGACTGCTGCGTTGATAAATATTAATCCCAGTCTGATCATTCATTATTTCCAGACAAGAGAGCAATTGGTATCCGCCCTGATTGAATTTATCCTTGAGCGATACCTGCAAATCTTTAAAACACCCGCTGTGTCTGAGGAAGACCCTCAAAAAAGATTACTGGCAGTTATAGACCGGTTATTCTCACAAAAATGGAATATTCTTTTTGATGACAGTGTAGCCTATAGCTGTTACTCGATGGTATTCCGCGACAAAAAAGTGAAGGCCAAGTTTAAAATGGTATTGGATCAGCTACGCCATAATCTGGAAGAAATGATTATTGCCTGTAATAAAGCAGGCTGCTTAGAGGTAGCAGATCCGGCACGTGCGGCAGACATGGTATTTATTATTGTAGATGGCGCGTATTATTATCTCACCCTGGTTGTGAATAAGGAGGAATATAAAACCAAACTGGAATATTACAAAGGGCAGGCCTTACAGCAGCTCAACCTGAGCGTTTCCGAAGCAATACGATAATAGCTCCGGCAGCGATCATTCCCCATACCACATTAACCACAATATTGGGCAGGTCGGTATAGTATACGGCGTTTGCTGTAAGGCCGATTGATCCAATAATATTCAGCACATGATAACTTACCTGATCAGATTTTAGTTTATTGGTGGCAAGCAGCAGGTAACCCAGCAGGTAGGCAATGGTACCAATCCATCCGACAATCGGGTAAATGATATGTACTATGGCTAACAGATTCACAAGTTGTATTGCCGGGGAAGATACTCATAAAAAGCAGCAGTAGTATTCTTTTTGGATTTCGACAGCAGGTTTTATCTGGCTCCCGGAAATAAACTACCCATTCGTTCAATTAGTTTAGGAGAAGTACACAGCTCTTGTGTACTAAAAGATTTTATCTTTGCAACCATCAAATTCATACCCTAAACATGGCAGCCAGAATTTTAGTCTTATTTGCATCATTTAGTATTTTTCTTTCCTGTACCAAAAAGGGAGCGGATGGGTTCCAGAGTCTGATTAAAATTGAAGACCTGGCTGCTAGCGCTGCTTGTCCGGGTGGTGGCATTACAGTAAAATCAGGTATTGATAAAAACCGGAATGGAATGCTGGATGCGAATGAAGTGGATGGCTCTTATCCGGTTTGCAACGGACAATCTTCAGTGGCAGACAAGCAGATAATTTTACCCATTAATTTTTCCGCCAATGTTTCCAATTTACAACCCGCAATCGGAGGAGAACTTATTAAATTCAATAAACTCTACTACCCCGGTGTTGACTCCATCATCCTCATTGGTAATCCCTATGTAGGCAGATCAGTCAATACTGCTAAAGTAGAATTGTACAATCTTACAGATGGAGCAGTTATAGCAAACAGTTTGCTTTCTACCAATAATTTGTATACTGAACGGAATTTTATTGAAACCGCGAATCTGTTCAATCAGCTGCCAGATAAAGAAATCAATCTTGGAATTCGCCTGCAGACTTCCATAAACGGGGAGTTTGCTGCATCCGGAAACTGTTATCTGGTATTATACAGGAAATAGCCAATCAGCTGATTTAATCTTGCTGCTCCCGAATCAATTGCCGGTAGCCGGAAAAAGTAAGTCCGGCATTGTTTTTAAAATATTTACTGAAATGCGCTTCGTCCTCAAAACCAAGAGCACGTGCAATTTCCCTGGCACTGCTGTTTTCAACCAGCGCCAATCGTTTTGCTTCGAGAATCACTCTTTTTTTGATATGTTCACTGACCGGGAAACCAGTTGTTTTTTTGATGGTTTCATTCAAATGGTTAGGGGTAACAACCAGCTTCCTGGCATAATCGCTGACTTTTGCATGAGTTCGATAATCCGTTTCCAGCATGTTCAGGAATCTTCGGGTTAGCCAGGCCGGACGGGAAGCAATTCCACTCGAAGCTTCTGATTGTCCCCAGAACCTTGAACACTGAATCAGGAATAATTGCAGCATACTACGCAGACTTTCAAAATGCATGTATTCCACCTGGTCCATTTCTGTCTTTATCAGCGAAATCAGTTTCTCCAGTACTGTTGCTTGTTCCGAACTAACGGTATGTGGTCGAAAATGGCTGCAGTTATAAAACAAACCTGTATGCAAGAGCAATTCCCGCTGACTTTCGGTTGTACAAAAAAAATCTGCGTGGAAGGAAAGCACATAACCATCCGGGTTAGGACCTGTTTGTAGCTGGTGTATTTGTCCGGGTGTAAGAAAAAAAATGGAAGGCTGCTCAATTACAAATTCCTGGAAGTCGATCATGTGCTTTCCTTCCAACGATTTCATCCAGATGATTACAAAATAGTCATGTTTATGGGGATGATCAATCCGGTTATGGCGATGTTTATCAATATAGTCCATGGTCTGCAATTCAAATTGCAGCAGCTGATTCTTCGAATCCACCATCTCAATAACCGGAATAGTTTCCTTCATGCCCTAAATTAAGCAATCCTTATTTCTGATTTACAGGTGTTTCAATTAAAAGAAATTGGGCATTGGTCAGACAATTCAGTTCTATCGTATTGGTATCCCAAATACCGATGGCATCTCGCTCCTGCAGTATAGTATCACCCACCTGAACGGAGCCTTCAATCACAAAGAGGTAAATACATTTATTTACCGAATTAAACAGATACGGCACCAGGCTTCCTTTATCAAATGCACCCAATGATAAAACCGCATTCTGATTGATCCAGCAATGCGCCTGTCCCTCTTCGGAAGAAATAATGGTTTGCAGTTTATTCTTCCTGTTCTCTAGGGGAAAATGACGCAACTGATATCTCGGCCGGATGTCCTGCAATTTTGGCTGGATCCAGATCTGAAGAAAATTCACTTGCTCATCGCCGATATTATATTCTTCATGAAAAAGTCCGGATCCTGCACTCATGATCTGAACACCTCCGGCATTGATTTCGGTACTATATCCCATGCTGTCTTTATGGTTCATTTTACCTTTCAGTAAAATGGAGATGATTTCCATATTCGCATGCGGGTGGGTACCAAAACCTTTTCCAACTTCCATAAGGTCATCGTTGAAGGCCATTAAAGTGCCAAAGGCAGATTTGGTCGGATCTGTATAATCGCTAAAGCTGAAGCAGAACTTTGATTTTAACCAGCCGATATCTTTTGTGCCGCGCTCTTCCGCGGGAAATTTATGTTGTTTCATTTAAAATGCTGTTTACAATACTGATTTCATCTTCATTAATGGTATGGCCCATTCCGGGATAAATTTTTTCAATCACTTTAGCGCCCATTTCGGTAAGTATATTGGTAGATGCATAAACCCGTTCAACAGGAACATGCATATCTCGATCGCTGCATCCGATAAAAACAGGCGTTTCGTTGAAATTGCCGGTATAGTTTTGCCGGTTGATTTTTTCACCAATCAATCCACCCGTAAAGGCGGTAACAGATCCATAACGGGCTGCATGTCTTGCAGCAAATTCAAGCGTCAGGCAGGCACCCTGGGAAAAACCCAGAAAATGGATATTCGCCTCTGCAATACCAGCAGCTTTACAATCCTCAACCATTCCGGCGATCAGTTCAATGGCACTGCTTAACCAGGGTTCATTCTGTTCAACCGGTGCCATAAAGCTGTACGGATACCAGGTATGGTTAGTGGCTTCTGGTGCCAGTAAGGCAAACCCTTCCAGGTTGAGGTATTCCTGTAAACTCAGGATGGATGCTGCGGAAGCGCCTCTGCCATGCAGCAGAATCATTGCTTTTTTGGCGGATGCAAGTGGTACTCCCTGGAATACCACCTGCTTTGTATGAGCTATAGCTGTCATG
>CAZJNY010000062.1:0-16522 GCA_964547405.1 uncultured Flavihumibacter sp.
AGAAAAGCGATCATAGGCTGCAAAATAAACTATTACCCCTAAATTTGTGCCGCTTTTGAAATTAAACGCATGACCAAAAAAATTACAGCCGCTATTACAGCCGTAGGCGGTTTTGTTCCCGAGGATAAGTTAACCAATTTTGACCTCGAGAAAATGGTTGACACCAACGACGAATGGATCCGTACCAGAACTGGAATTTCCGAAAGAAGAATTTTACGGGGGGAAGGCAAAGCCACCTCCGACCTGGCAGTACCGGCAGTACTTGACCTGTTGAAAAAAAGAGGGATGGCTGCTTCAGAAATTGACTGTCTGATTGTTGCCACCGTAACTCCTGATATGGTTTTTCCCGCAACTGCCAATATCGTATGTGATAAGATCGGAGCCGTGAATGCCTGGGGATATGATATGAGCGCCGCCTGTTCCGGGTTTCTGTTTGCACTCACTACCGGAGCTTCTTACATTGAAAGTGGCCGCTATAAAAAGGTGGTAGTAGTAGGCGCCGATAAAATGAGCGCAATTGTTGATTATACCGACCGCAATACCTGTGTAATCTTTGGTGATGGAGCTGGCGCGGTTCTGCTCGAACCAAATGAAGATGGTTATGGAGTACTCGATAGCCTGCTAAGAACAGATGGCAGCGGCCGGCATTTCCTGAATATGAAAGCCGGAGGTTCAGCTTATCCGGCAAGCATCGAAACAGTTACTAACCGTGAGCATTATGCCTTTCAGGAAGGAAAAACAGTTTTTAAGTTCGCTGTAAAAGGGATGGCTGATATTAGTGCCGACCTGCTGGAAAAAAATAACCTGACGGGTGCCGATATCGCCTGGCTGGTTCCTCACCAGGCCAACCTGCGCATCATTGATGCCACAGCAGAACGCATGGGACTGGATAAGGAAAAAGTAATGATTAACATACAGCGATATGGTAACACTACCGCTGCAACCATCCCGCTTTGTCTTTGGGAATGGCAGGACAAACTGAAAAAAGACGACCTGCTTGTATTCGCTGCTTTTGGTGGTGGATTTACCTGGGGCGCGACGTTGGTAAAATGGAAGATGTGAGACGTCAGACGTGAGATGTGAGACGTGAGACGCCCCCATTCTCACATCTCACGTTTCACATCTCACTTTTTTCACCTTTCATTTATAAAGTCTTTCAGCCATCTCTCTCTATGCATACCGTACTCTTTATTCGCTCCGGCTGGAGTATTTATTTGCTTAGGCTTAAGTATTCGTTCGCTTCGGCTTAAGTTTTCGTTCGCTCTGGCTTCGCTTTAGGTTCGTTCCAGGTTAAGTCTGCCTATACTCCCATTGCGTTTGAAAAAGCACTGCGCAACTTCCATTTCTCCCGTCTCCTTTGTCTCCCGCCTCCTTTCTTCCATTCCCCATCTTCCATTCCCCATCTTCCATTCCCCATCTTCCATTCCTCCATCCTCCATTCCTCCCGTCTCCTTTCTTCCATTCCTCCATCTTCCATGCCTCCCGTCTCCTTCGTCTCCCGTCTCCTTCGTCTCCTTTCTTCCCTTCCTCAAGCCTCCTCATCAAAATACAACTTGTAGTATTTTTTCCCTACCGTTTCATCGTATCCGCGCTCCAATAGATCCTGCCTTCCATGAATATAAACATGAAAGTTCTTATCCAGTTTGAGTACCGATTTAAATACTTTCTGCTGTTTTTTAACGGCTGCCAGATGGATATCGAATTCTTCGTCAATCACATACTTACGATTGGATTCGAAATGTCGCTTATAATCCATGAAACTGTCCACTACCTCGGGGTGATGAATCACTTCATCTGCAAATTCCTGTAGATTGAACTGCTCTTTGGTTTTAAAATAATCCATGGATTTATTCAGCAGGTCAATCTGATCCGACTTACTAACTTCAAACTTCTCGGCGTATTCTTTCTCAATAAAGAGCTTGCATAATCCCAGTGCCTGATTGGTATGGTGATAACTATCGGTATACGGCTGTATCTGCAGGTATTCAGTGATCCAGTACTGCGTATCATTCTGTTTGTTCGTAGTATCCACTACCAGCACTTTATATCCTTCCGCTTCATTTTCGCGGATGATCAGACATCCTTTATCCAGCTTATTGATATTAATTCCATCTTCCGCTGCCAGCTCCCAGCCACCCGCATGCGAAAACAGTTTCAGGAAGGTTTCCTTGGTTTCAGATTTGAATAAGCCCAGGGCTTTTTTCTCCTCTCCCTCCACTAACAGTTTATCAAACAGGACCACATACAACTCGCCTTCCTTCACTCTTGCATGCGTTGATTTTTGATAAAGTAATTGTGCCAGAAAAACAGATACGTTTTGAAAAGTTCCGGGATCATCAAATATCTTTTTGGCATACTGATACACTTCATTTAATTCCAGATCACTGATATGGGTAAAATGATAACCATCATGCTCATTGAAGGGAGCAAGAAAATAGCGGGTTAATAATCCCCTTACGATTTCATCATTCAGTGTTAAGGTATTTGGCGAAAGCTGAAGCGCTTCCCCACGGGTGGGATTTCCTACTTTATGAACGATCGCTTTTTCTAATGTAACTGCATCAATTCCGGTCATGGCGCGAAGATAACGCCTTTGCTATCTTTTTCCTGCAAGGTTCGCTGCGCTGTCAGTTCTTTGTACCTGGATTTAAACCGCGTCCACAACTCATAGGAAGAAAGCCTGCTGAAGGCATCCGGGACAGTACCCATGGTTACAAATTGCCGTATTGATGGTCCCTGAAAAAATCCAACCGCCCCCCATTTTATACGATCATCCTGCTGAGCGGGGTATTCTATAACATATTGTTCCGTACATACCACCTGGTCGCGATCCAGGTAATATACTTCCAGGTACTCAATGGTATCTACAAAATAATGAATTTCAAAAATGACCACTCTTCCTTCAGCCACCGTATAATGCCAGGTTTCGCGCACCGGCTGATTGTTGGAAAGAAATTTATGTATATGAAAGGTTTGCTGTGAAACCAGCGATAAGCTATCCGCTCGATGCACCAGTTTATCGATATTGCTTCGCCAGTCGAAACGTTGTGCTGCTACCGGATTCGCACCGATACCTATTACAAGCAATACCAGCATCCCAACCCGGAAAATTTCCCCTTTCATAACACCTGATTTGCCTCCATAAGGTACGAAAATTTCAGGCTATTTTTTCTGGCCACGCGACCAAACAATAAAGTCTGTAGCGGGAATATCGGTAATCCCAAGCTGTCGCAGCATGGTAACCAATTGTCCGCGGTGATAGGTACCATGATTGAACAGATGTAGCAACAGGTGGTAATAGGAACTTTCGAAGGACTGACCTTTCAGGTTGGTATACGAAAAACCAGCGCTCAATTCCTCTTCTGTTCGGGCTTGCAGCCAGTCTTTCCATACATGTCCCTGCATCAATAAGGCTTCCATTCCCTTCTGTGGGTGTTCCTGGAAGTTTTTACTGGGGATAGACATTTCTTTCTGGCCCTGAATCCGCTGCCACCAGAGCGATTCCGCATCCCACATATGCAGCATGGTTTTTAACAGGGAAGGGAAACTGCTGCTGATATGCCTTCTCCATTGGTCCTCCTCCAGTTTGCGAAGGGTGGCATATAACTGTTCATTGGCCCAAATATGATAAGAAGCAAATTCCAGTAAAAGGGTCTTCATGGTTTTCAGTTATTTTTACTAAAATTAAATTCAGAATCATATATGTCGAGCAAAGATGTTAAGATGAAAGGCAGTAGTACCGTTGCCGTGCATGGAGGTAATGAACCTGACCCGATGTATTCTCATATTACACCGATTTATGCAAGCTCCACGTTTTATTTTGATACCGCTGAGCAGGGCATGGAACGATTTGCCGGCGAGGATAAAACGCAGATCTATACGCGGCTGGGCAACCCGGGCTTCAAAGTGGCGGAACAAAAGATTGCTGCACTGGAAGCACATGGCATCAACGGTATGGATGGAAATCCGCTGCAATTAAAAGCCCTGCTGCACGCAAGCGGACAGGCAGCTATGACAACCCTCTTCCTTTCCACCTGTAAGTCCGGTGATAAAATACTAACACATTATTCTCTCTACGGTGGTACCCAGGAATTGCTGACCAAAGTATTGGAAGAAAATAATATTGAAATAATTGTTGCCGATTTACGTGATCCTGAGTTGGCAGCGAAAGCCATGGAAACTCCCGGCATCCGGCTGGTACATATTGAAACACCGGCTAACCCAACGCTTAGCTGTATTGATATCAGCCTGATTAGTGAAATGGCAAAGCAAAAGGGATTCCTTGTTTCAGTTGATAACACGTTTGCCAGTCCCTATCTGCAGCAACCATTTAAATATCCTGGGGTGGATTTTGTTTTTCATTCAACCACCAAATACCTGAACGGACATGGCTCTGCCATTGGGGGCGTTTTGCTGGGGAGAGATCTGGAATTCATGAAAACAAAAGTCTGGAAATGGCATGTATTGCTGGGTGGCAATGCGAATCCTTTTGACTGTTACCTGCTGATCCAGGGAATGAAAACATTGGAATTACGAATGGACAGACATTGTGCCAATGCCATGGCTGTTGCTGAGTACCTGGAAAAACATTCGCAGGTGGAGAAAGTGATGTTTACAGGATTGCCATCACATCCGGATCATGCCATCGCTAAAAAGCAGATGAAAAATTTCGGAGGCATGCTTAGTTTTGAAGTGAAAGGGGGAATAGAAGCCGGAGTAAAATTTATTAACCGGTTGCAGCTTTGTACCAGGGCTGTTTCGCTGGGCACATTGGACACGCTGGTATCACACCCTGCGTCCATGTCACATGTAGGTGTCCCAAAGGCTGAAAGAGAATCTTATGGCATAACCGATGGATTGATCCGCATGAGTGTTGGCATTGAAAACATCGAAGACATCCTTACTGATCTGGAACAGGCATTACACTAATTAAATAATATATAACGATGATCACTATACGAAGAGCTGTTGAATCTGATTGTCCGCGTTTACTGGAATTGATTAAGGAACTGGCCCTCTATGAGAAAGCACCGGAACAGGTAACTGTAACGCTGGAGCATTTCAAAAAAAGTGGGTTTGGAGAACAGCCTGTCTGGTGGGCTTTTGTTGGGGAAGAAAATGGAGTGGTACAGGGATTTGCTCTGTATTATATCCGGTATAGCACCTGGAAAGGACAACGAATGTACCTGGAAGATATCCTGGTAACGGATGCCATGAGAGGTAAAGGAATCGGAAAATTATTATTAGACCGGTTAATTGAAGAAGCGAAAGAAAAAGGATATAGTGGTATCGTCTGGCAGGTGCTTGAATGGAATGAACCAGCTATCAATTTCTATAAAAAGTACAATGCCTCTTTTGATCCTGAATGGATCAACTGTTCTATCTCCGTATAAAAAAGAAAATCCGCCATAGCGAACAGCACCGAACCGGTGGTATTCACTATGGCGGAATTTTATCATCTCCAGGTTCCCTCTTCCTTTCCTCCATCTTCCTTTCCTCCATCTTCCCTGCCTCAGCTTATTCCATCCACCGAAACCGACTTATCAATTTTTCCAATCAAACCCTGCAGAACTTTACCCGGACCCACCTCGGTAAATCTGGATGCGCCATCCTGGATCATAGCCTGAACACTTTGTGTCCAGCGGACTGCACCGGTTAATTGCTGAATCAGGTTATGTTTGATTTCATGGCTATCAATAACTGCCCTGGCTACTACATTCTGATAAACCGGACAAACAGGCGTTTGAAATTTCATGGCTTCAATGGCATCTTTTAATTCCTGACGCGCAGGTTCCATCAACGGGGAATGAAAGGCTCCTCCAACAGGCAATACCAATGCACGTTTGGCGCCTGCTGCTTTCATCTGTTCACAGGCCAACTCGATTCCTTTAATGGAACCACTGATGACCAGTTGACCCGGACAATTATAATTGGCTGGCACTACAATTTCTCCCGATTCCTCCTGAACACGTGCACAAACTTCCTCCACTTTTGCATCTTCAAGCCCAAGTACGGCAGCCATGGTTGAAGGTTGTAATTCGCAGGCTTTTTGCATAGCCAGCGCTCGAATTGAAACAAGTTGAAGAGCATCTTCAAAATTCAATACGCCATTAGCAACCAATGCGGAAAACTCACCCAGCGAATGTCCGGCAACCATATCCGGTTTATTCTGCTCAATACCTTTGTACGCGATAACAGAATGCAGAAATACAGCAGGCTGCGTAACGCTGGTTTGTCTTAAATCTTCATCCGTACCAGTAAATAAAATGTCGGAGATGCGAAAGCCAAGAATTTCATTGGCCTGTTCGAATAACTTTTTAGCAAAGGCACTGTTTTCGTAATGCTCTTTACCCATTCCCGGAAACTGAGATCCCTGTCCGGGAAATACATAAGCATGCTTCATATAGGCGGTTCTAGTTATACCGCAAAAATAATCAGATCAGCTCAGTTTGGAAGAAATCAATTTTGTGAACTCGCTCCGGGTTTCCGACTTTTCAAATTCTCCCCAGAAAGCGGAGGTGGTAGTAACCGAATTTTGTTTTTGTACGCCCCGCATCATCATACAAAGGTGTTTGGCCTCAATAACGACTGCCACACCGATAGGATTCAGCGATTCTTTAATTGCGTTGAGAATTTGTGAGGTCAGCCTTTCCTGCACCTGCAGGCGACGGCTATATACATCCACCACTCTGGCAATCTTACTCAATCCTGTTATATAACCATTGGGTATATACGCTATATGTGCCTTGCCAAAAAAGGGAAGCATATGATGTTCGCACATACTGAACAATTCAATGTCTTTAACGATGATCATCTCACTCACATCTTCATGAAATTTGGCTGACTCCAGGATGGCCTTCGCATCCATCTGATACCCCTGCGTGAGGTATTGCATCGCTTTAGCTACCCGTTCAGGAGTTTTCAGCAATCCTTCCCGCTCCGGGTCTTCTCCCAGCAGCGTAAGCGAATCCCGGTAATTTTCAATCAGTCCGGAAGTTATCCGGTCTTCATACTGTTCAACTTTTTGATATGCCATTACTTAGTTTTTTCACATTTAAACACTGGTTCTTTCATCCCCATCCCATTCCCCAAATCTTAAATCATAATTCTTAAATCTTAATTCTTAATTCTTAAATCCCGGGGTAATCCACAAAGTTTCTTTCTGTTTCATACAGCCGGATACCCAGTTCATGCCTAGGATCAATATGAGGAAGCAGCAATTCATAGATGACTACAGCAATATTTTCCGCAGTCGGGTTTTTGTCTTTGAAAAAGGTCGTGTCCAGGTTCAGGTTGCGGTGATCAAACAATTGAAGAACCTCCCTGTCAATGATATCCGACAACAGTTTCAAGTCCATTACGAAGCCGGTAATCGGATCCGGCTCCCCCAATACCTTCACAACTAATTCATAATTATGTCCGTGGAAATGCGGATAACTGCATTTTCCAAAAACCGAGAAATTCTGAGCATCATCCCAATCTGACCGATACAACCGGTGTGCCGCATTGAAATGTTCCTTCCTGTAGACCGCCACTTTTTTTGACATCCCCAACCTGTTTAATTATTATTGCTGGAAAGTTTAACAGAACAGAATTCGATTTGTTCAGAAATTGATAAAAACCTGGTCTGACTGCCTTACAAATCTAGTCAATCGGCAGGATTTATCAGGAATACCGACATTTGCGCCAAACTATTAGGAATGCATTGTTTACTGGTGGCAGCAACGGCTGCGGAAATCACTCCTTTTACAGAACATCTGGCAGAAACAGATAAGCTCACCCATATCGATTTTGATGTGGATATTCTGATAACCGGGGTTGGTTCGGTGGCTACAACCTATGCGCTGACAAGGTATCTGCAACACAAGCGTCCGGAACTCATTATTCAGGCGGGTGTGGCAGGCTGTTTCGATCCGTCGGTTCCGGCGGGTACTGTTTATGCAGTTCAGAAAGAAATCATTGCAGATATGGGAGCAGCTGAAAAGCAAGGATTTGCAAATGCATTTGAACTGGGACTTATCCATCCGAATGAAGCCCCTTTCAAGCGATCCTGGCTGACCAATCCGAATACGACTCTGTTGAAAAGAAGCCGGCTTAAAAAAGTCAATGCCATCACGGTGAATGAAATCACCACTTCTAAAAAAAGAATCGAGAGTTACCAGGAAGCATATGGACCGGCACTGGAATCTATGGAAGGGGCTGCGTTTCATTATGTATGTCTGCAGGAAAATATTGCCTTTATGCAACTGAGGAGCATATCCAATACGGTGGGTGTACGCAATAAAAAACAATGGAATCTGCCACTGGCTATTGAAGAATTGAACAAGGTGCTGATCAGGTTGTTGGAAGCGCTGTAGAGGATGAAGGAATGGAGGAGGGAGGAAAGGAAGATGGAGGAAGGGAAGATGGAGGAAGGGAAGATGGAGGGTGGAAGAACCCATTAAATTGATCAAGTCGAAACGATGAGCAAACCGAAACGATGAGCAAACCGATGACCATAGCATTTTCGCCCTGTCCGAATGACACTTTCATTTTCGATGCACTGGTGAACGGAAAAATCGATACCGGAGGGCAGTCCTTTGAGGTAGTGCTGGAAGATGTACAAACCCTGAATGAATGGGCACTGGAAGGAAAATACCCAATCAGTAAAATTAGTTATGGGGTTTGGCCGCAGGTACAGCAGCAATACCGACTTTTGGATGCAGGTGGCGCACTAGGATTTGGAGTTGGTCCATTGCTGATTGCCAAAGAGCCTCTTTCATTGGAAGATATTCCTTCAAAACGCATCGCCCTGCCTGGTAAAAATACCACTGCGCACCTGCTTTTCTCACTCGCTTTTCCCGATGCACAAAACAAAAGCTTTGGGATCTTTCATGAAATGGAAGACGCTGTTTTATCAGGAAAAGTGGATGCTGCGGTTATCATTCATGAAAACCGGTTTACCTACGGGGCAAAAGGCCTGGTCAAACTGCTCGACCTGGGCGCTTATTGGGAAACTCAATTGCAGTGCCCAGTACCACTGGGAGGTATTGTTGTACGAAAAGATATTCCGGTTGAAATGGACGAGCAATTGAACAACTGGATCCGGGCCAGTATACAACATAGTTGGAGTGCCTACCCTGTACTGTCCGCCTTTGTAAAAAATCATGCACAGGAAATGAGTGAAGAAGTGATGCGCCAGCATATCAACCTCTATGTAAATGACTATTCACTTGCTCTTGGGGAAGCAGGAAAAAAAGCAGTCGCAGTACTGGAAGCAACCTACGAACGGATTGCTGCTGCATAAGTTTCCAGGCAACGTTTTCTGGCCTGCTCATGATCCACAATCGGTCCCGGATAACTAAACTCATTTAATTCTGGTACCCATTTTTTAATATACGCTCCATCCGGATCAAATTTCTTCGTTTGCAGATAGGGGTTAAAGATCCTGAAATAGGGTGCTGCATCGCAACCACTTCCTGCAGCCCACTGCCAGCCACCATTATTGGCAGCCAAATCAAAGTCAAGTAATTTTTTTGCAAAATAAGCCTCGCCCCAGCGCCAATCGATCAAGAGATGTTTGGTTAGAAAAGAAGCCACAATCATGCGTACCCGATTGTGCATATACCCTGTAGTATTCAATTCCCGCATGCCTGCATCCACAATGGGATAACCGGTTCGTCCTTCGCACCAGGCAGCAAATTCTTTTTCATTGTTCCGCCAGTTAATCTGATCGTACTCCGGTTTGAATGAGAGCCCCTTGCCCACCCTCGGAAACTGCCAGAGGATCATGTGATAGAAATCCCGCCAGATTAATTCATTCAGATAGGTTTCGTTGAGTTTGGTAGCCTGTTGTGCCAGTTGCCGGATACTGATGGTGCCAAATCGCAGATGTACTCCCAACCGGCTTGTTCCTCGTAGAGCCGGGAAATCGCGTTGTTCTGTATATTTTTTGGCGATTTTCGGATCCAGCTCCGGTTCCGGAAAAGAAAATGCACCTGCTTTGAAACCAATCTCTTCCAGGCTGGGTAAGGGCCTGGGACTATTTTTATGTAACCCATTAAAATAATCAGCAGTCGGATACGATTTGAGATAGAAAGCATTCAGCTTGGCTTTCCATTTTCTTGAATAGGGAGTGAATACGGTATACGGTTTCCCATCATCCTTCACTACTTCGTCCTTTTCAAAAATCACCTGGTCTTTAAAGGAGTGAAAAGCGATACCTTTTTCTTTGAGCATGGCTGCAATTGCAGCATCACGCTCAGCAGCATAGGGTTCATAATCGTGATTGGTGTAAACGGCTGCAACTTTATAGGCACTGATAAGCTGTTTGAATACTTCCATTGGCGTACCTACACGAACATCCAGACCTGAATCTTGCTCCTTGAGCTGAGACTGGATTTGCTCCAACGCCTGGTGAATAAACAATACTCTCTTATCCGTTTTATCCTCCAGGTCATCCAGGATATTAGTGTCAAAAATAAATATCGGCTGTACCGGCGATCCGGAACGTAGGGCATGATACAAACCAGCATTGTCTTCCAGACGAAGATCCCTGCGAAACCAGAATAGTGCGATTTTGCCTGCAGCCATACGTAGAATTTAGAGTAGTAACAAGCAATTCTGTGCTTGGTTCAACTAAAACTTTCCCTGAAAGAGCGGCTGGATGGCATCCCTGTAGAGCCGGGCACTTAAATTATTACTAAACTGCTTTTCTCCCAGCCTCCCTACCCAACGAAGGCCATAACTGGTATTGGTCAGGAATAGCTCATCGGCCTGCAAGAGATCGGCTTCACTCAGACCAGTTTCTTTGGTGCTCAAACCCGCACTGGCACAGTGATCCAGGATATATCTGCGCATTATTCCCAGCACCGGACCTTCCGAAGCAGCGGGGGTATAAATTACCCCGTCTTTTACCATAAACAGGTTGGAAATAGTGCAATCCGCCACCCGCTCCGCAGCGTTCAGCACCACCGCATCATTCCATTTTTCTTTTTTTACTTCCAGTGAACCCAGCACATAAGGCAGGTAATTATTGGACTTGGTATTCGCCAATACATCCATTGTTTTATGGGCAGTACGATGTATACCGAGCACCATTCCATTTTCATTGAACTGATGATTGGCCGGAGGCAGCGACCAGCACTGGATCACATGATGCGGAAAATGACTGACTGTATCATAAAGTCCGCCATTTCCACGATAGATCATCAGCCGGACTCTCGCCAGGTTACTATGCCCATTACGATGGGCCAGTTGCAGAATTTTATCTTCGAGATAGGCAGGTGTAAAATAGGAAGGACAATCAAACTGCAATAATTCCAATCCTTTAAACAGCCGTTCAAAATGCCAGTCGCCCAGTTGTATACGCCCCTGGTTGACTTTCATCGTTTCAAACAAGCCGTCTCCGTATCGGACTGCCCGGCTATTGGCGCCTACTAATAACTTATCATCCCGGAAAAATTGACCGTCTTCAAATAAAACCTGCGACATACTTGCCCGTTTGACCGGTAAACTTACAACGCAATCACCTTTGGGCTCTCATTTTGTTTTTAAAACCAACTGAAATTATTACACCAAGTATGAGCAATGCCAGCATCAGCAGGCAGGCAGGCAAAACGGGATACAGCATTTTTTCCAGTGCTGCAGGTGGAGGGGTAAACAATAAATCTAACATGGTATAAGGTTGAAGTGCAAACCTACCCCTTCAATATGAACTGAACGTAAAGAAAAACACCCTTTTAGGGGGTGTTTTCCCCATCACCTGATCGTGGTATTTTTTATTTGAATTTCTTCTTTAACTCATTGAGTTTCGACTGAAAATCATTCACCGGTTCGGGCCCTTTCTTCCTTTCCTCCCCTCTCCGTTCTCCCCCTCTCCTTTCCTCCATCTTCCTTTCTCCCGTTTTCCTTTCTCCCGTTTTCATCGACAAGCCTATTCGTTTCCTGGCAAGGTCCACTTCTGTCACGGTTACTTTCACCTTCTGCTGCAGTTTTACCACATCTGCCGGATCACTCACATAGGTATCACTTAGCTGGGAAATATGAATCAGTCCGTCCTGTTTTACACCAATGTCTACAAATACTCCAAACTTGGTGATATTAGTAATGATGCCTGGCACAACCATTCCCACTTTCACATCTTCCATCGTTTTGATGCTGTCATCAAAACGAAACTCTTCAATCGGTGCCCGTGGATCACGACCCGGCTTTTCCAGCTCCTTTATAATATCTTCAATCGTGAATTCACCAATGGTTTCTGAAATATATTTTTTACGGTTGATCTGCCGGCGTAATTCTGCTTTCTCAATCAGATCCTTCACGTTGCAATTCAGGTCTTTCGCCATGGTTTCCACTACCGGATAGGTTTCCGGATGTACGGCACTGTTATCAAGCGGATTAACGGCCTCGCGTATGCGCAAAAAACCGGCACATTGTTCAAATGTTTTTGGTCCCATCAGGCTCACTTTTTTCAACTCATCCCTTGATTTAAACGGACCATTTTTCTGCCGGTACTCCACAATATTTTTAGCCAGTGTGGCACTTAATCCGGATACATACATCAACAAATGTTTACTCGCTGTATTCAGATCCACTCCAACATGGTTCACACAACTTTCTACCACGCGATCCAGGCTTTCTTTTAAACGTGCCTGATTCACATCGTGCTGGTATTGTCCCACGCCAATGGATTTGGCATCAATCTTTACCAGTTCACTTAACGGATCCAGCAATCTTCTTCCAATACTCACCGCGCCCCGTACGGTAACATCATGATCAGGGAATTCTTCTCTTGCTACTTCAGAGGCGGAATAAATGGAAGCACCGCTTTCATTTACCTGGAAAACGCTGACTGGTTTACCAAAATCAACCGACCTCGCAAGGGTTTCTGTTTCTCTGCCTGCGGTACCATTTCCTACTCCGATGGCTTCAATATCATATTGCTTCACGAGCTGTTTCAGGGTATCCACTGCTTTCTGCCAGTCATTTTGTGGCGGGTGCGGATAAATGGTGCTGGTATGAATCAGATTACCCTGTTCATCAATACAAACCAGTTTGCAGCCTGTCCGGAAACCCGGATCCAGTGCCAGCACACGCTTTGAGCCAAGTGGTGAAGCCAATAGTAATTGTCGCAGGTTTTCTGCAAATACCTGAATGGCTTCTTCGTCGGCAGCATTTTTAGTTGTCAGCCGGAATTCATTTTCGATAGAGGGTTTCAACAGCCGGTCGAAGCTATCCGTAATAGCCTGTTTCATCTCCCCGGCCGATTCGGTTGTATTTTTTACAAATAATTTTTCCAGTTCAGGAATAGCCAGTTCTTTTTCAATATTGATATCCATCAGCAGATATCCCTCCTTTTCTGCCCGGCGAATAGCCAGTATGCGATGAGAAGGGCATTTGGAAAGCGGTTCGGAAAAATCAAAATAATCACGGTATTTCTGTGCATCCGCTTCTTCTTTTTTGGAACTCAGCACTCTTGAAACCAGTATGGCAGACGAGTCAAACAAGCCGCGGATTACTGTTCTTGCCTGCTGGTCTTCTGCCACTCTTTCTGCAATAATATCTCTGGCTCCCTGCAGCGCATCTTTAACTGTTTTCACTTCTTCTTTTACGTAAGGCGCAGCCGCGTCTTCCGTGCTTCCGGCCTTCTGTTCCCAGATCCAATCGGCCAGTGGAGCCAACCCTTTTTCAATCGCCTGGCTGGCCCTGGTTTTACGTTTGGGTTTATAAGGGAGATAAATATCTTCCAGTTCGGTAGCATTGATGCAGGCTTCTATTTTAGCCGACAATTCCGGTGTCAGTTTACCTAGTCCATCAATTGTTTTCAGTACGGTTTCTTTTCTCTTTTCCAGGTCTTTGAAATAAGCGATTTCTTCGACAATTGAGGTAATTACCACTTCATCGAGGTTACCCGTTGCTTCTTTTCTGTAACGGGCCATAAAGGGAACAGTGGCCCCCTCTTCCTGCAATCCGTATACATTCATTACCTGTTTTATGGAGAGGGACAATTGTCCGGCGATTACACTTAAATATTTTGGATCCATATGCACTGTTTTCGGACCGCAAATATAGCCGGATGTGTCATGCAAACGCCAGCTATTTATCCCCTGCCAGAATCGAGGCGAGGGTGTTGTTGATTTCCTGTGCCCGGTTCATCACCATCAGGTGGCCGGCACCGGGTATCAGATGCGTTGGTTTGGTATACCGGACAGGCAATAACCGATCGCCTGTACCATGTATATGATAAATTTTTCCAATCGGTTGTTCTGTTTTCCATTCCAGGATTGCGCCCATCGCCCAACGTAAAAAGGCAGGATCTGATTCACGGATAATTTTTCGCAATAACTCCTTGTCTTCCCTGGTTTCGGTTGTAAAGATTCGCTTCGCGATGGATGCCTGCTGAAACAAGCCAACCGGAAGAACTTTATGCAACTTTAACGGTGCTGCCCATTTAAAATAAAAAGGCAGTTCATCCGGTGCCTGAATACTGGCAATCAGAATCGTTTTTTCAGGTTGCCTGAATTTACTGATTTCCGTTGCCAGCATACCACCGAAGGATAGTCCCACCAGGCAGAAGGGTTCTTTCTCCGGAATCATGGCTGCCAGTCGCTGTGCATAATGTGTCAGGCTTTCTCCTTGTTCGGGAGGAAGCCAGTTGATATGTTGAATGGAATAACCAGGAGGTAACTGAATATGTTTGAACACACGCCTGTCAGCACCTAATCCCGGTATAAAGTAAACCGTCATTGCAGCCATTGCTAAAATTGTACCTTAGCGGCATACTAACAGCCTGCTATGGATATTAAAAATAACATTCTCGAAACGATTGGCAACACGCCATTGATCCGACTTAACAAAATTACAAAAGGACTGCCTGGAACCATCCTTGCCAAGGTAGATTATTTCAATCCCGGAAATTCTATCAAAGACCGGATGGCACTCAAGATGGTGGAAGTAGCTGAACAGGAGGGCAAACTCAAGCCCGGTGGAACCATCATTGAATGTACCAGTGGAAATACCGGAATGGGACTGGCGCTGGCTGCTGTGGTGAAAGGGTATAAATGTATTTTCACCACCACCGACAAACAAAGCAAGGAGAAAATGGATATCCTGAAAGCAGTTGGTGCGGAAGTGATTGTTTGTCCCACCAATGTAGAACCCGATGATCCACGCTCCTATTATTCAGTAGCACAGCGACTGGCAAGGGAAATCCCCAACTCCTATCATTTCAACCAGTACGATAACCTGGCGAATCGCCTGGCGCATTACGAAACAACCGGACCTGAAATCTGGAAGCAGACCGATGGAAAAATCACACACCTGGTATGTACAGCTGGAACTGGAGGAACAATTACCGGAACCGCACAGTACCTGAAGGAAAAAAATCCCAACATACAGATCTGGGCGATTGATGTATATGGCTCTTTACTTACCAAATATTTCCGAACCGGAGAAATTGATATGGAGGAAGTGCATCCTTATATCTCAGAAGGATTTGGAGAAGATTTTGTTCCAAAGAATTACGACATGTCGGTGATTGATCATTTTGAACAGGTCACCGATAAGGATGGTGCCATCATGGCGCGCAAACTGGCAAAAGAAGAAGGGCTGTTCTGTGGTTACAGTGCAGGCTCCTGTATTCAGGGATTGCTGCAATTAAAAGACCGCCTGAAAGCGGATGACCTGGTGGTTTGTATATTTCATGATCATGGCAGCCGCTATGTAGGAAAAATCTACAATGATCAGTGGATGATGGAACGTGGATTTATGGATGCAAAAACCTTTCGCGATGTAGTGAATGCAAGAGGTGGCAAACAGCGCTTAATAACCTTATCTCCTGATAAAACAGTAACAGATGCCGTTGACCTGATGCGCAAATACGATATTGAACACATCCCTGTATTCGATGGAGACCAGATGATTGGATCCATATCAGAAGGAGGATTGTTTCAGCAGGTATTTGCACAACCAGAGATCCGGCAGGCAACCATTGAAGAAGTAATGGAAAAAACATTTCCCATGGTTGAATTCACTACACCTATTGAAAAATTAAGCAGCCTGATCAACAAGGAAAATGGCGCGGTACTTGCAAAAGATGAAATAGGCAATTATCACATCGTTACCAAATACGATTTGCTTCAGGCCCTCGGTAAATAAGAGCGCCTTGTTCGTAGTTTTACGATACTCATGCTGGTATATTAACGAATACAATTCTGTGTCAGTTACGAGTGCGGGAGTAAAAACCGAATTGTTAAAATTAAGCAAATGCGCTCTTGTCCAGTGTCTGGCAGCAACCTACTTTTGAATTCGACATCAGCACCAAAGATCCTAAGAAAAACGAACACCATCTGAAGCCAGTGCAAACCAATGTCCAGTAACCAACGTCCAAAACGAAGTATACTGGTTTCAGGTGAATCCAATTGTCCGGTGGAAAACACCAAGTCCTTAAAACCACTATGACTCGAAAGAGTCAGATCCTGAAATCCGGTACCCTCCTGCCCTGTAGCCCGTCCAAGCTGTAAGGCAGGAGGCCGATAGTGGT
>CAZJNY010000063.1:0-16456 GCA_964547405.1 uncultured Flavihumibacter sp.
GTGCTGGTAAGTGAAAGCGGACAGCCCATGCATCGCGAACCGGATCTGATTGATGTGTGGTTTGACAGTGGTGCCATGCCTTATGCGCAGTGGGGACTGGATCAGGAGAAACTGAAAGCAGGAGCAGAGCAGCCTTTCAATGCACCCTTTGAGCAGAATTATCCGGCTGATTTCATTGCGGAAGGCGTGGACCAGACCCGTGGCTGGTTTTATACCCTACATGCGCTGGGTGTATTGTTGTATGATAGCGTGGCCTACAAAACAGTGGTGTCGAATGGGCTGGTGCTGGACAAGAATGGCAACAAGATGAGTAAGCGCCTGGGCAATGTCGTGGATCCGTTCAGTACTATACAAACTTTTGGTGCGGATGCAACCAGGTGGTACCTGATTACGAATGCCTCACCCTGGGATAGTTTGAAATTTGATCTGGAGGGTATCCGCGAGGTACAGCGGAAGTTCTTTGGAACCTTATATAATACCTATCAGTTCTTTGTACTCTATGCCAATGTGGATGGGTTTGCCTATAAAGAAGCTTCCATTCCGCTCGAAGAGCGTCCGGAAATAGACCGTTGGATTCTGTCCTCACTGAATACCCTGGTAAAAGAAGTTACGGCTGCCTTTGATGAGTATGAACCCACGCAGGCCGGCCGGCTGATTGAAGATTTTGTAGATGAGCAGTTAAGCAACTGGTATGTACGCCTCTGCAGGCGCCGGTTCTGGAAGGGAGATTACAGCCAGGATAAGATCGCCGCTTACCAGACCTTATATGAGTGCCTGGAAACCATCGCCAGACTGATGGCACCGGTATCGCCCTTTTTTGCAGACTGGCTCTTTGGCAACCTGAATGAGGTAACCGGACGTCTTCAAGGAGAATCGGTTCATCATGTATTGTACCCGAAGGCGGATGAAAGCCGCATTGACCGAAGCCTGGAAGAGCGTATGCAACTGGCCCAGGATGCTTCATCCCTGGTATTGGGATTACGTAAAAAAGTGAATATAAAAGTTCGTCAACCCCTTCAGCGGGTGCTAATCCCGGTATTGAATCCGGCCATGAAAGAGCAGTTGCAGAAGGTGGAAGACCTGATCCGGTCGGAAGTGAATGTAAAGGAACTGCAGTACCTGACAGATGCGGAAGGCTTTATCAAAAAGAAGATCAAACCGGATTTTAAGGCGCTGGGCAAGCGGGTAGGGGCAAAAATGAAGGCTGTATCAGCAGCAATTCAGGCCTTTGATCAGGAAGCCATTTCAAAGCTGGAAAAAGAAGGATCATATTCTTTGGAAATTGATAGCGAACCCTTAATATTACAAATCCATGAGGTGGAAATATCCAGCGAGGATATTCCGGGCTGGCTGGTGAGCTCCAAAGGAGCGCTGACGGTGGCCCTGGATGTGACAGTGACACCGGAACTGGAGCAGGAGGGTAATGCCCGGGAACTGGTGAACAGAATCCAGAAGATCCGCAAGGACAATGGATATGATCTCACTGACCGGATTGCCATCAAACTGGCAGGTATCGGAACCCTGGCAGCATCGGTTAAGCAATTCGCAACCTACATTAAAACAGAGGTTTTGGCGGATGAGCTCGAGTTGGTAGATCAGCTAAACGAGGGCATTCCTGTAGAGGTAAACGAGCAGGAAGTTACCGTTTGGGTCAATAAATTAAGCAGATCCTGATAAGTAAATAGGACATTGATCACCGGAAAAAGGAATATTTATGGCAACCAACAAAAAAGCGCCGGCTGGTAAATCAGCCGGTTCAGCGAAAAAAGTTGCACCAGCAAAATCGGCAGCAGGCAGTAAAGCGGCGGCCAAAGCGGCTCCTGCAAAGAAAGCAGCAGCAGCAAAACCAGCGCCTGCGAAAAAAGCAGCTCCGGCTCCTGCGAAGGCGCCTGCAAAAGCAGCTCCCAAGCCAGCAGCCAAAGCACCCGTAAAAGCAGCAGCCAAGGCAGCCCCTGCAAAGCCGGCACCCAAGGCTGCAACGCCAGTAGCGAAAAAGCCTGCTCCTAAGCCTGCCCCAGCAAAAGCGGCCCCAGCAAAAGCTCCGGTACCCAAAGCGGTGGCTCCTGTAAAAGCGGCTCCGGCAAAAGCGGCGGAACCAGCTGCAAAGCCAGATAAATCAAAAAAAACAGAACCTATCATAAAAACAGAAACTACAAAACCGGAAAAACCCGCAGCGGCACCCGTTAAAAGTGCGAAGCCTGCAGGGAAGGGAAAAAAGCCGGTGGTGAAAACAATCCGTCAACCAATTGGGAAACCATCTGTTATGAAACCGGCATCGGTGAAGGATGATTCCAAGCAAACGACCCCGATTCCTATTAAAAAACCGGCACCGCCTCCTGAAAAAAGACCTACCAAGTGGGTAGTGCCAGAAATTAAAACAAAAACCGTGAAGCCGTACAACCCTGATTTTACAAAGAGTGTGTTGGATCAGGAGGCTCCCATTCAAACCGGACCTACTATGCGATACAGTGATGCAGAATTGGCAGAGTTCAAAGAGTTGATCAATAAAAAACTGGATGCCGCCAAAAAAGAACTGGCTTACTTACAGGGATTAATTACCCGTAAAGACGAAATGGGTGGAGATGAAAGTGAGAGCCGTTATATGACCATGGAAGATGGAAGTGTGAGCATGGAGCGTGAGCAACTGGCACAAATGGCCAGCAGACAGATCACCTTCATTGATCACCTCGAAAAAGCAATCATGCGAATCGAGAATAAAACCTATGGTATTTGCCGGGTTACCGGAAAGCTGATTGATAAAGCACGTTTGAGGGCAGTGCCCCATGCAACGCTGAGTATTGAAGCGAAGAACACGATGAACAAGTGAGAGTTAAGAATTTAGAATTAAGATTTAAGATTTAAGAATTAAGATTTAAGGGTTAAGATTTAAGAAGTAAGAGTTAAGATATGGGCCGCAGAAATGCGGCCCTTTTATTTTTTTACAATACCACTCAATCGTTTGCGCATATTTCTGCGTGTTTGTGTGCATGTTTGATCAGGACTACTATATTTGGATTGATTATCGTTTAACAGAACGATAACAAAACCACGATTGCTGCATATGAAGAATCCAATTGCTGATACGGAATTGATTGATCTGCTACGATTAGGCGATGCTAGTGCATTAAAAGCTTTAATGCAGGCTCATTACCGCTCACTTTATGATTACGGCATGCGAATGGTTAATTCAGAAGCACTGGTCAAAGATGCAATTCAGGAAGTGTTTTTAGGACTATGGGAGAAAAAAGAACGGCTGCCTATAATACAATCGATTTCATTTTATTTATTGGGGGCTACCCGCAATCAGGTTATTAAACTTTTGCAAGCGGAAAAGAAATGTAGCGGCCTGGATGACATGGAACTATTACATCATTTTCATACTGATGGCTCAATCGAAGAGAAACTTATAAAAGATGAAAATGCTGGATTCCGCCAAAAACAAGTCCGGCTCTCCCTGAACAAATTGACCACCCGCCAGAAGGAGGTAGTATACCTGCGCTATTTTCAGGAATTAGACCCTGCTCAAATTAGCGAACTCCTTCAGTTAAGTCCACAATCAGTGTATAATCTGTTACACGAAGCTTTGACCAGGTTACGCAGCATTTGGGTGCCTGGTGTGTTCATGAAAGCAGTTTAAAAAAAACTTCCATTTTTTACAGTAGATCAGACAGGCAACCTGTACTTATAGGTAAGTACGGATAGCCGAATGAAACATTATCTGCAATACACGGAATTGGAATTAAGCCTGGATCAGGACTTTATCGATTGGATAAAGCTCGGAAAAAATGATGCAGCCTGGAAGGAATTAAGCAAATCCACTCCCGAATTCGGGGAAAGAATCGAGCAGGCCCGGGAGCTGGTACAGCAGCTTGGCTTTGCACCTGTTAAACTTGATGATTTTGAAATCAATGCTGAAATAAACAGACTTTTTGATAAGATCCAGCCAGTGCAACCTGAAGTGGTTCAGCGGAAAGGGAGCAGCAAAATCCTGCGGTGGATACTTGGCGCTGTTGCAGCGGCTGCACTTGTTTTACTTTGGTTTGGCTGGATGGAAGAGTCACAGTTGAAGCCGGCTGAAAATTACGCGGAACTGACGGCCTTCAAAAAGCTGATCGAACATATAAATAGTACGGATAGCAGTATTCGGTTTGCTCTGCCAGATAGCAGCACAGTGGCGCTTTCCCCTGGAAGCAGATTTAGTTATGCTTCCGGTTTTACTGATTCCGCAACAAGGGATATTTATCTAAGCGGGGAGGCATTTTTTGAGGTTAGAAAAAATGCCGACAAACCTTTTCGTGTATTCAGTAATAACCTTGTTACCCGAGTATTGGGTACAAGTTTTTTGGTTCGTGCTTTTGAAACAGAAAAAGACATCAACGTTGTAGTTCGATCAGGTAAAGTAAATGTTTTTCATTTACAACAGGAAGGTGTATTACTTACTGCCAATCAGCAGGCAGTATTCAGCAAGAAGAAAAAATCGCTAATCAAAAAACTTACTGATAATCCGGTTATTATTCGTCCGGATATCAAAACCGGTCAATTAAAATTTGAAGACCGACCCGTTTCCGATGTGTTGGAAATGCTGAAAGTAGCATATGGACTGGATATTAACTATGATGCCGAAAGGCTTAAGGGTTGCTCCATCACTGCTGATTTAAGCGAAGAAACCATCTATAAAAAACTGGATCTTATCTGCAGGGTAATTAATGCAGATTATGAAATAATAAATTCAGAAGTATATATCTATCCCAAGGGATGTAATTAACCAAACCAAAACACTGCATAGAATGAAAAACGACAGCTCCTGAAAAATGAAACCGGCATTGACTGATTCAATACCGGTTCCTGCTAATGCCCCATGTTTCTCAGGCAGGAAGGCATTACCCGATAAAACGAATTGTTAAACCGAACACTAAAGTTATGCAATATTCAAATTGCCTGAGAAGGCATGTAATTAATTGTATGAGAGTCGGACTGCTGCCCCTTTTCCTGGTTTTATTCTTTGCTGCTATGGGTTATGCCCGTACCAGTAATGGACAAAATATTGCCGAAAAGCGGATCAGTTTGAAAATGAAAGATACCGAAATGAAAAAAGTGCTGAACCAGATCAGCACACAGGCAAATGTCAAATTCATTTATAGCCCACAGCGCATCCCCGCCTCTGTCAGGGTTTCTATCGATGCTAAAAATGAATTATTGAAGGATGTTTTAATAAGGCTTCTGACTCCTTTCCAGGTTCAGTTTGAAGTGGATGGCAACCAGATTCTGTTAACCCGGGATAATGAGAAACCTGCAGTTCCTTATAATGTTTCTCTGAACCTTACCCAACTACCGGAACTGGAAGCTCCTGTCCGGATTATTAAAGGAAAGGTTGAAGATGATTCAACAGGACAGGTGCTGGCAGGTGTCAGTATCAGGATAAAGGGATCAGAAAAGGGAACCTCCACGAATAATGAAGGAGAATTTTATCTTGAAATTCCCTCAGATGATGTCATCCTTACTGTTTCTTTTGTGGGATATGAAACCTATGAGCTTCCAATTTCTGATAAAGTAAATTATTCTGTTCGTCTCAAGCCCAGCAACCGGCTCATGGATGAAGCTGTGGTGGTAGGTTTCGGTAAACAGAAAAAAATCAGTGTAGTTGGTTCTCAGGCAACTGTCAGACCCGCTGAATTAAAATTACCTGTCCGGGATCTGACCAATGCGCTGGCAGGAAGAATGGCAGGTGTGGTGGCTGTACAACGCAGTGGTGAACCTGGTTATGATGCAGCTAGTATTTATATCCGCGGAATTGCAACCTTTGCATCCAGTCCGCAGGGACCCTTATTAGTGGTGGATGGCGTACCGGATCGCTCCATCAATAATATTGACCCGGAGGATATTGAAAGTTTTACCATTTTAAAAGATGCTTCTGCCACTGCCGTGTATGGAACACGCGGAGCGAATGGAGTAATCCTTGTAAATACTAAAAAAGGGAAAGCGGGTAAAGCCCAGATAAATGTAGAAGTGAATCAGGCGGTCTCAAAATTCACCCAGTTGCCTGAGTTTGCCAATGCTGAGGATTTCATGACCATGTATAATGAAGGGCTTACAATGAGGGGCAGAACTGCTCAATATTCAGCCGAAACTATTCAGAAACATATCGATCAGGTAGATCCCGAATTATATCCGGATGTGAACTGGTTTGATGAGATGTTTAATAAGTTTGGCAAGAGTACCCGGGCCAATGTGAACGTTTCCGGAGGATCCACGAATGCCAATTATTATATATCTGCCGGGTATTATGGCGAAACAGGCATGTTCAAAAGAGATGCGGTTCAATCCTATAATTCCACCTTGAAATTTGAACGATTCAATTTCACTTCCAATGTAAATGTGGACCTAACAAAAACCACCGAGCTGGAACTGGGAATCAATGGTTTTATTACCAATGGAAATTATCCGGGAGTAGCAACTCCTACGTTGTTTCAATATGCAACTGCTACTCCTCCTCATACTGTCCCTACCATGTATTCAAATGGACAGTTACCAAAGGTTGGCGGAGCATGGGCAAGTCCGTATGGAATTCTGACAACCAGTGGATATGCGACCGAGTTCAGCAATACCGTCCGTTCCAATATCAGAATACGCCAGGATCTTGATTTTATTACGAAAGGACTTTCCTTTACTTCGATGTTTGCTTTTGATAATTATTCATTCAGTAACCTGCGCCGCACCCGCACACTTCCTACCTTTCTTGCAACGGGAAGAGATGCTGATGGAAACCTGATTACAAATATGACCGATCCCGGTAATGAAGTTTTAGGTTTTGAATCCGGAAGAATTACCAATCGCCGGTTCTATACCGAAACCGGTATCAATTATGATCGGAGTTTTGGTTTGCATTCTGTTGCTGGAATGTTATTGTATAACCAGTCTGATTACGTTGATGGGAATGCCGGTAATGTTGTGTCATCCATTCCTTTTAGGGTGCGGGGACTGACCGGTAGAGCCACCTATGGATTTGATAACCGCTATTTTCTGGAAGCGAATTTCGGATATACGGGATCGGAAAACTTTACACCCAAAAACAGGTTTGGATTTTTCCCTTCTGTTGGCCTGGGCTGGGTGGTTTCTAATGAAAAATTCTTTGAACCATTGGCGAATGCGATTGATCATTTCAAACTCCGTTTTTCCTATGGAACATCTGGTAATTCCAATACCAGTCAGCGTTTCCTGTTCCTGACTCAAATCGCCAATACAGATGGGTATGTATTTGGTGAGCCGGGAAGTACAATAACATACAATGGCTTACAGGAAGGACAGGTTGGAGCGGATGTGACCTGGGAAACTGCCCGCAGGCAGAACCTGGGAATTGAGATCAATACGCTGAACAACAACCTGCAACTGATAGTTGAATTATTTAAAGAACGCAGGGATGGAATTTTAAGACAGGCATTCACCATACCCTATGCGTCCGGATATCGATCCGATAACATTCCCTACGGAAATATTGGTATTACAGAGAACAAAGGGATTGATGTAACTCTTCAATATAATAAGTATCTCAGTAAACATGCGTTCCTGACATTCCGTGGAACCTTTAACTATAACCGTAATAAAGTTATCAGGGATGAATTGCCGCCCTGGCAGTATCCCTGGCTGGATCGGGATGGATTGCCAATCGGTCAGCGTTTCGGATATGTTGCACTTGGCTTATTCGAAGATTCGACAGAGATTATGGCCTCTGCCCGGCAATCAGGAGATGTTCGTCCGGGTGATATTAAATTCAAAGACCTGAATGGAGATGGTGTAATTAATTCCTTTGATCAGATGGCAATAGGTATTGGTTCCATACCCCGTATTCTGTATGGAATTACTGTTGGTGGCGGATATAAAGGATTTGATCTGAGTCTGTTTTTCCAGGGTGCCGGCCAGGTTGATTTCAACTATGCCAGTGGGTTTGCAACCCGTCCGTTTTCAGAGGGAGCAACTTACGGAAATATGTATTCGCTGGTAACGGACAGATGGACACCCGATTCAAAAAATTCGAACCTGACTCCTTTTTATCCAAGATTATCCACTAACCAGACAGTTACATCCAATTACAATACCAGTACCTGGTGGGTAAAACGGGCAGATTATATCCGGCTAAAAAGTGCAGAATTGGGATACAATTTCAATTTGAGAACACTGAAGCGTTTCAGTGTAAGTAAAATGCGCTTATTCGTGAATGGTACAAATCTGTTCACTTCTTCGAAATGGAAAGTATGGGATCCTGAACTGGGTGATGGAAATGGCGCTGCCTATCCTAATACCTCTATGTACAATGCTGGCTTCCGTATCAGTTTCAATTAATTATTAAAAGTGAATCATGAAAACATCATTGAAAAAATATATGGTGTCCGGGTGTATGCTTGCAATACTGGTGTTCAGTGGTTGCAGAAAAGGCTACCTCGACACTGTTCCGGATAATATCACCACACTTGATAATGTATTCACCAACCGGGTGATGAGTGAAGAATGGCTGGCCAGAATATACAATCGAATTCCTGATCCCTGGAATCAGCCGTATACCACACAATGGAGCGGAATGACTGATGAAGTGGATTATACCTGGATCGCCCTGCCTATGAACAATGGCGCGCTGGTTCCGGATGGGTCTGGCGGATATTGGAACAGCTATTATGAGTCGATCCGGATGGCTGCCATATTTCTTGAAAATATTGATCGTAATGCTGAAATGCTGGCATTGAGTAATGGCCCCCAATTAGTAAAACAATACAAAGGGGAAGCCCGGTTTCTTCGGGCCTACTATTATTTTCAGCTGATGAAAATTTATGGTCCCGTTGTATTGATGGGGGAGAATTCAGGAACTGTAGACAGCGACTATCAATTGCCAAGAAATACCTGGGATGATTGTGTGAAGTATGTATTGGAAGAGCTGGATAAAGCAGCTGTAGATGTTCCGGAAGTGCATACCACTGGTTCCGGTGCTGCCGATCTGGTGCAAACCGGCCGTATCACTAAAGGAATTATTGCAGCGCTTAAATCACAGGTCTTATTGTTTAATGCCAGTCCGCTCTACAATGGAAATTCAGATCTCACTGATTTTAAAAACCTGGATGGTACTTTACTTATAAATAGTTCCTATGACGCGGAAAAATGGAAAAAAGCAGCAGATGCTGCAAAGGCGGTGATAGACATGAACCGGTGGTCTTTATACCAGGAAACAAATGCTGATCCGTTCACAGCGGCGTTCAATTCAACACGTAATCTGTTTTGGAATGGCTGGAAACAGGAAGGTATCTGGTTGCGTCCCTCTTCTAGTTATTTTTATGAATGGGAACGCCATTGCGCGCCCAGAAATACCCAGGGCAATGCCTGGAATGGTATCGCGGTTTTTCAGGAGCTGGTGGATGCCTACCGGATGGAGAATGGGTTGGATATCAGCCATCCGGCATCAGGCTATTCTGAAACCGGTTTTACGAGCGGGAAAGATGGGTTTTATGCAGATAATATAAGCAACATGTATGTTGGCAGAGAACCCCGGTTTTATGCTCATATCACCTTCAATGGTGCCAGCCTGCCTACTGTGCCCAGAGCAGGTGAATCCTTTGTCGGGTTTTACTTATCCGGAAATTCTGGTAAACAGGGGGCACCGAGAGACTGGCCAAAAACAGGCTATACGGCACGCAAAAACATACATCCCAGTTCTCAATACAATCCGGTTACCTCAGTAGGAAGACCAGCTATGCTGATCAGGCTGGCGGAAATCTACCTCAACTATGCGGAAGCGTTGAATGAATACCAGCCCGGAAATCCTGATATCCTGCTCTATCTCAACAAAGTGAGACAACGCGCCGGATTGCCTGCTCTTGAACCTGGTTTATCTAAAGAAGAAATGCGCAGCGCTATTCAAACTGAAAGAAGGATTGAATTATCATTTGAAGGGCATCGTTATTTTGATGTACGCAGATGGAAGATTGCAGACCAACCCGAAAATCATCAGGGCGGAGCATTTCATGGAATGAATATGGATAAAGGAAACGCCCTGGGTAGCTCAGAGTTTCATCAGCGTACTGTTGCGTTAACGAGAACTGCATGGGACCGCCGCAATTATTTCTGGCCGGTACCACAATCAGAAGTAGATCGGAACAAACAACTGGTACAATTCCCGGGCTATTGATCCAATCAATTTATAGAAACCAAAAAATTGAGACATGCATTTATATAAATATGTACTGCTGCTTTTTTGCTGTGGTTATACCCTGAGTTCCTGTGTCAAGGATCCGGCTTATGCTAAACGTAGTGACGATAAGGAAAATGTCGTAATCTATCTTAAACAGGCAACCAGTCCTAATCTTGAACTTCAATTATTTCCATTTATTGATAATGCCAGAACAATAACATTAAATGCCGGTTTTGGCGGAATTGGTTATCCCGATTCAGATGTTAAGATTACTCTTTCGGAAGATCTTGCAGCGCTGGATAGTGTGAACCAGATCAGATCTGCTGGTGGTCTGCCGGAGTATGAATTGTTTCCGGAAGACGCATATGAGTTTCCGGATAAGGAGTTGATTATTGAAGGAGGCACACTTACCTCTAATCTGGCAACATTTAATTATTATCCGAAGAAGTTTGACCCTACAAAGGATTACCTGCTTCCTCTTACTATTACAGATGCGAGCGGCTATGCAATTAATCCAAAAGGAAAAACGGTTTTATTGGTCGCTAATAAGCTGGCTGGCAGACCGGCAGATACAGAAGGATGGGAGGGTACCGCTTCTTCTGAGCAGACAGAATGGGAAAATACCGGACTGGTTGCTGCTTTATTTGATGGCGATATAAATACCTATTGGCATTCCAGCTGGTGGCCGGAAGAACCGCTTTATCCGCATTGGGTACAGGTTGATATGAAACAGTTGAATTATGTTGATAAAATCGGATTGGTTGCCCGCCAGAATAACACCAATGGCTTTGCCAAATTTAATCTGGATGGAAGCGAAGATGGTACGAATTGGACGAATCTGTTAACAGATGCAGTTTTTGATCCGTCCGATAAAGCACAACAGACTTATGAACTTTTACCTGCTCAATGGAGATTTTTTCGGTTAACCATGACAGAAGGCAGACTTCCATCACACCGTTCTACCCACCTTGCTGAATTTATTATCTACAAGTATTGAGGTAACAGGATAGTAGATTTTTAATTGGGGAGCTGCTAAAAGGCGGCTCCCTGATTTTTTAGCTGTACGATCAGGTGTAGGAGACGGGTACTTTAGTGCCAGTGGCGGCGGCTTTGTAGAGGGCATCAATGATCACCAGGTCTTTCCAGCCCTCAATGCCATCTACCGGTACCAGAGGCTTTTTGTTTTCCAGCAGGATAGCCGCCATCTCTTCCATCTGTGTGGTCTGATGCATCACATGAGGATGATTCAATTCCCCCTTATGTGTTCTGCCCTTGATGGGGCCATAGCCCGATGCAGGATTGAGTTCCGCAAATCCTTTTTCTCCATTCAGAAAAAATCGATCCAGGTTGTTCATGTTGTATGTGGAAAGACAGGAAGCTACTGCACCTCCCGGGAATCCCATCTGAAACTGTATGGTTTCATCTACGCCTTCTTTAAAAAGAGCTGGATTGGTTTTTGTTTCCTGTGCAGTTACCCAAACCGGATCTTCCCCAACTATATAACGGGCTCCATTAACCGAATAAATGCCAATGTCCATCATTGCTCCACCTCCTGCCAGTTCCCTGTTGAGTCGCCATTGACTGGGATTGCCAATCCGGAAACCACTGAGCCCCTGGAAAAATAGAATCTTTCCAAAATTGCCATCGATGCGCTGCTGAATGATATCCACTGTATTGGCTTCAAAATGCATACGATACCCAACCAGTAACTGTTTGCCGGCTTTTTTACAGGCTTCCACCATTTCCTTACCCTGCCGGGCATTTAATGCCATTGGCTTTTCACAGATCACATGTTTACCGGCTGCTGCTACCCGCAAGGTCTGTGGATGATGCAGGGCATTGGGCGTTAAAATATAAACTGCATCAATTTCAGGGTTGTTTTTGATGGCATCGAAATTCTCATAGTTATAGCAGTTTTTGGCAGGCACATTGTGCTTTTCCTGCCACGACTTCAACTTGTCCGGACTGCCACTGATGAGTCCCGTGATCTTCGCTTTTTTACAGGCTTGCATGGCTTCTGCAACCCGCGTTGCATAACCCCCCAATCCCATCAGGGCAACCTTTAAAACAGGTCCATCGTAGGAACTGGCACAGGAGGAAAGACTGAGCTCCGACAATACCGGCATAGCCAGAAAAGGAGCGGTGAGTTTGGTGATGAATTGGCGGCGATTGGTCATAAAAAAAGAGGTGTAGTACCTAAGTTACTACACCTCCCTGAGAAAGTAGGAAGCCTTGCTTAAATCCTACTATTAAAATGCTTTCCGCTCAGCTTTTTTCCAGAAGACTTCAGGAACCGGCTTGTTCAGCAGGTGTTTGTAAAAAAAGCTGGCATTTTCCGAAACCAGGTGCTCGCGCTTGGCGCGAACATTGGCCCCAATACCATGCCGCTCATTCGGATATATCATCATCTCGAAGGGCTTGCCCAGGTCCTGCAGTTTGTTGATCAGCTGCACACTGTTCTGCATATGTACGTTATCATCGGTTGTCCCATGCACAATGCGAAGGGTGCCTTTTAAACGATCTGCATAGGTCATTACTGAAGTGGCTTTGTATCCTTCCGGATTTTCTGCCGGGGTATCCATGAAGCGCTCCGTGTAATGGGTGTCATACAAACTCCAGTCGGTTACAGATGCATTCGCAATTCCATGCGTGAAATACTCCGATCCATAGGTTAGGGCCATGGCAGTCATATAACCACCAAAACTACCACCAGTGATACCGATTCGGTCACCTGCCACCCAGGACTGCTTGCGCAACCAGCCGGCAGCACTCATATAATCTTCGATTTCGTATTTGCCCAACTGACGGTGAATGAAATTCATTCCTTTTTTACCAAAATGACCGCTGCTGCGGTTATCAATAGCAACCTGTACCAGTCCCTCCTGTGCCCACCAGAGTTCGGTTGGACTTGTACGATAGGTATCATACACGGTACCGGCATTCGGCCCGCCATAGATATTTATGATAACAGGATATTTTTTCGCAGGATCAAATCCAATCGGATAGGTAATCAAGACCGGCAGATCAAACAGTCCATCTGCTGATTTCACGCGAACCAGTTCTCTTTTCGGTTGTGCATAGTTGTCAGCATTTTTGCCTTTGGCTGTTCCCAGTTCCCGGATGATTTTTCCCTTCATATCTGCCAGTACCATGGTTGGTGGTGTCTGCAGATTGGAATAGGTGGTTACAAAATATTTGTTATCCGGAGAAATGGTCATGCCGCGGAAGGTATAATCCCCGAAAGAATGCCGCTGCATATTTTTTCCATCCATGCCTACACTGTACAAATCAGTACGGGCGCTGTTTTCTTTGCGGGCATCAAAATAAATACGTTTTGCTTTTTCATCAATTTTATGAATCGCACCTACGGTAAAATCGCCGGAGGTAAGTGTTGCCAGTCTTTTGCCACTCATATCGTGCAGGTAAAAATGTTTCCATCCACTGGCATCACTGCGAAGGATAAAGCCTTTACCGGAGGGCAGGAATTCAAAGCGGTCACTATCATCCAGATCAATCCAGGTTTTTTGAGTTTCTTCATACACCAGTGATTTGGCTCCGGAATTCAGCGCCACATTGTAGACTTTCAACTGGTCCTGTCCGCGGTTCATCCAGGAGATCCAGAGCTGTCCGCCCGGAGTCCATACCGGTGTACCAAAATACTGGTCCTCTTTTTCATTGAAATCAGCCCAGGTGGTTGTGCCTGCTTCAATATTTATGATACCAATCCGCACATCCGGATTTTTATCTCCGGGTTTGGGATACCGGTTGTTTTCAAGTGAACCATGCTGGCCATCCGCCACATAAATCGGGAAGACCGGCATACCGCTTTCATCGAAGCGCATAAAGGCCAGGTGTTTGCCATCTTCGCTCCACCAGAATGCTTTGTACCGGGAAGCACGACCCAGGATTTCTTCAAAATAAATCCAGGAAGCATATCCATTGAGAACAGAATCATTTCCGTCTTTAGTCAGCTGTATTTCCTTTTTGGTTGCAATTTCCTGGATATAGAGATTGTTGTCTTTTTTGGTGTACGCAAAATACTTTCCATCAGGAGAAGTAGTTTGATTACGGGCACCTGTAACCGCAATGGCGGGAACAGCTACCGTGGGTTTTTCTTCCGCGGGAATTGTATAGGCTTCCGTTACTCCGCTGATCGCATTCACCTTCACGGTTTTGCGAACATTGTTTTCCATACGGGTTTCCAGGAAATATTTGCCATCGAGCCATTTACTAACCGTGGGCAGGGGCTGCATCATATTGGTAGGCGCCCCTTTGAATGCCTGCTCATAACTGATGGGTTGCTGTGCCTGTGCAAGGCTCAATCCACCCAGGAGGCATAAGCCAAGGAAAAATTGTCTCATGTGTAAGTATTTGTGTGATTCAAATTTATTTCACCTCCTGCATATCCACCAACCGCTTATAAAATCCCTGTTGGGATAAAAGATTTTCATGATTACCTCTTTCCACGATGCGGCCTTTCTGTAATACAATGATCTCATCTGCATGGCGGATGGTGCTCAGCCGGTGCGCGATCACAATACTGGTGCGGTGTTGCATCATGTTATCAATTGCATCCTGTACCAGCCGTTCACTTTCGGTATCGAGAGAACTGGTGGCTTCATCCAGGATTAGAATCGGCGGATTTTTCAATACAGCACGGGCAATGGTGAGTCGCTGGCGTTCACCACCACTGAGTTTACTTCCCCGATCACCGATATTGGTTTCATAACCGGCTTCCTTCTGCGTAATAAAACTATGCGCATTGGCAACCTTGGCAGCCTGCTCTATAGCCGACTGATCTGCTTCCTGAAAACCCAATGCGATGTTGGCGGAGATCGTATCATTGAAGAGGATCGGCTCCTGGGTTACAATACTGAGCTGATCGCGTATGGATGACAGTGAGTATTCTTTAATATTTACACCATCAATCAGAATCTCTCCTTTGGTAACGTCATGAAATCGCGGAACCAGATCTGCCAGGGTGGATTTACCGGATCCTGAAGAACCTACCAATGCGATTGTTTTGCCTTTTTCAATCACCAGGTTGATATCTTCCAGAATGGTTGTTTCATCATAGGCGAATGAAACATTCCTGAACTCAATGCTATGGTTAAACGAAGAAAGTGTTTTGGGGGAAGCGGCTTCTTCCACTTTCACCGGTGCATTAATCACTTCTTCTATCCGTTCGATGGCGGCAGTTCCCCGCTGTACATTATAAAAGGCATTGGAAAAAGCCTTCGATGGATTAATGATTTGGGTAAAGAAAACGATATAGGTTATAAACCCGGCAGCATCCAGCCCGGCCTGGTTCTTCAATACCAGTTGTCCGCCAAACCAGAGTATCGCACATAATACCAGCACGCCTAAAAACTCCGACATCGGCGATGCCAGGTCGCGGCGGAAATTCATGGTATTGCGGATATGATTCAGGTGTTTGTTGATGCTGCCAAATTTCCCGGAGATCAGTTTCTCTGCATTAAAGGCTTTGATCACGCGCATACCTCCTAGGGTTTCATCAAGCACGCTCAATAACAGACCTTGCTGAATCTGGGCCTGGTTGGATTGTTTTTTCAGGGTTCTGCTCACCCTTCCGATCACAAATCCCATTACCGGTAATAACACTACCAGGAACAACGACAACTGCGGACTCAGGAAAATTAGTGAGCTGATGATCAGGATCAGGGTGAGTGGTTCTTTCACCAGTACTTCCATCGCCCCGATGATACTCCATTCCACTTCATTCACATCATTGCTCATCCGGCTGATGATATCTCCTTTCCGTTGTTCTGTAAAATAACCGATCGGAAGGTTCAGAATTTTGGAATAGAGCTCTCCACGCAGTTTGGTCATCACATGGTTCCGCATAGGCGTGAGCATGCGAAGTCCGAGGTAGAGAAACAGGTTCTTGAAAAAGATGGAGATGATAACCGTAATACAGATGGCAGCAAGTGCGGCCACCGGCCCGTTCTGATTGATGAGTGCACTGAGCTGGTATTTCAACTGATCAAGTACGGCTGAGGCTGTCCATTCGAAAACCGGCTTTTCAATCATCAGTTTTTCCATACCGAACAGCAATTGCAGGAACGGCGCCAGCATGGCCAGGGAAACCAGGGAAAAAAGGATGGAGAGCAGGTTGAACAGAAAATAGAGCGCGATATTGGCCTTTTTTTCTGCGAGGTATTTGAATACGAGCGAAAATTTCTTCATTATACGATTAACTGAAACTGCAAACCTACGTCAATTTAGGGTGGGGCAGCTCCCGAATTCTTTGTTTCTTTGCAGTAA
>CAZJNY010000064.1:0-16429 GCA_964547405.1 uncultured Flavihumibacter sp.
TCAGTTCTTTAGAGCATCGCTTATCAAGAAAGGCAGAGGGAAATGGCCCGATGAAGCCTTGACAACCTGTTTTCCGCTTAACAGCGGGAAGTAAGGTGCCAAATCCAGCCCGTAAAGGGATAGATAAGTCAGATGAATGGCTTTTGCAGAAATACAACTTCTTCATAGAGCTCTTCTGATGATTTATCGGGAGAGCTTTTTTTATATCCGCTCCTCCCGATTTTACTTGGTAGGTGGTGTCGCTAACAACCTGTTTTTCAATTTTAAAACTGTTTAACAATGCAAGCGACAACACAATTATTGCACAGCATCCCGGTGGATGCACAAACTGGCGCTATCGCCGTTCCGATTTATCAAACCAGCACTTTCGTGCAGGAAGCTCCTGGCGTCAACAAAGGATTTGACTACAGCCGAACCAACAATCCAACCCGCCAGGAACTAGAAAAGATTGTAGCCAAACTGGAAAAAGGTGCTGTAGCTGCCGCATTCTCAAGCGGACTGGCGGCAATCGATGCCGTGATCAAGCTGCTGGAATCCGGAGATGAAATCATTGCCGTAAATGATATTTATGGCGGTGCCTTCCGGTTGTTTGAAAAAGTCTACAAAAAATTCGGCATCCGGGTGAGTTATGTAGACATGACCGACCTCTCCGCGATCCATCGGGCCATCACCCTGAAGACCAAACTGATCTGGCTGGAAACGCCAACCAACCCCACGCTGAAACTAGCTGATATCCGGGCTATTGCCGATATCGCCAACCGGTACAAACTGCTTTTTGCCGTCGACAACACGTTTGCGTCTCCGGTTTACCAGCAGCCATTGACACTGGGAGCGGATATCGTGGTTCATAGTGCCACCAAGTTTATTGGCGGGCATAGTGATGTAATAGCCGGACTGGTAATTGCCAAAGACCCGGAGATTGGCCAGCAAATCAAGTTTTACCAGAATGCCTGCGGAGCAGTACTGGGGCCCTTTGATAGTTTCCTCCTGATCCGCGGACTCGAAACGCTGCATATCCGGTTAAAGCAACATACAGAAACTGCCAGCCGGGTTGCTGCCTATCTGAAAAATCATCCGCAGGTGGGAGAAGTATTTTATCCGGGTTTTGGCGGGGTAGTGAGTTTCCGGCTGAAGAAAGACAACCATGCAGCGGCTGTCCGATTCGTTGGTGCCACCAAACTATTTCACCTGGCAGAAAGCCTGGGAGGTGTAAAGAGCCTGGTGAGTCATCCGGCCAGCATGACTCATAAAACGGTTGACCCGGAACAGCGTAAAGCAGCCGGAGTAACTGACGGACTCATTCGCCTGAGTGTTGGCCTGGAAGATGCCACCGACCTGGTAAATGACCTGGAAGATGCTTTTCAGACAGCAGGAGAAACCAGCAGCTCCAGAAAAAAAACTAAATCAGCCTTACTATCTATTTAACTTTAAGCAAGAGAACCCATCATGAGTTACCACAAACAATTAACAATCGGTTTATTCGGATTTGGTGTTGTTGGAGAAGGATTGTACAAAGTATTGCAACAGACCCCTTCCCTGAGTGCCCGGATAAAAAAAGTATGTATTAAAGACGCGACAAAAAAAAGAAATGCGCCGGCTGAACTCTTTACAACAGACCGGGAGGAAATACTGAATGATGAAGAAATCAATGTGATTGTAGAGGTAATTAATGAAGCGGATCCTGCTTTTGAAATTGTTAGCCGGGCATTAAAGACTGGTAAATCCGTAGTAAGCGCCAGTAAAAAAATGATCGCTGAACATTTGCCGGAACTGCTCGATATACAGAAAAATGTTAACACCAGTTTTCTCTATGAGGCAGCGGCCTGCGCATCGATTCCGGTAATACGCAACCTGGAAGAATATTACGATAATGATTTGCTGCATGGTATCAAGGCAATCGTAAACGGATCCACCAATTTTATTCTCACCAAAATGTTCGAGGATAAGCTGGATTTCCAACAGGCCTTGCTACTGGCGCAGCAATTGGGTTTTGCGGAATCCGACCCATCGCTGGATGTGGAAGGATATGACGCCCTGAATAAATGGACCTTCCTGCTCACGCATGCGTATGGAATTATTGAACATCCTGATAATTTGTTATTTACCGGGATTCAGAACATACATGCAATGGATGCCAGGGTTGCGGCTGAAAAAGGCCAGCAGATCAAACTGGTTGCTCAGGCACAGAAACTACACAATGGAAAGGTTGCGAGTTTTATTCTGCCTCAATTCATTCAACAGGACGACCATCTTTCCTTTGTAAAAAATGAATACAATGGCGTTGTCATTGAAAGTGGATTTGCAGACAAACAATTCTTTTATGGCAAGGGCGCAGGAAGTTTCCCTACGGCATCGGCTGTATTGAGTGATCTGTCGGCACTTCGGTATGAATATAAATACGAATACAAGAAACTCTACCATCATCAGCCAAACAGCCTCACCAACGACTTTTACCTCCGGGTATACCTCAGTTTTACCGACTGGAAATATGTACCCCGCGAAAAATTCGAGTGGATAGAGGAATGGCATGCAAGAGAAGAGCGCAAGTACCTGGTGGGTGTATTGCACGTAAAGGAACTAATCGAAAATCAGTGGTGGAAGGAAAACAATACCTCGCTCATTCTTACCCCACAACCCATAATTGAAGATGTTGCGATACAGCAACTCAAGAAAAAAAGTCTGGAACTGGCCGGAGTTGCTTTCTAGCGGAAAAGCAGATAGGCAACAACCAACGTAACCAATACATTAAATCCCTGTGCGATTAAAAAACCGTACAGGGGTTTTTTATTGTCCTGGTGAAAGAGGTCGGCAAATTTGGTCTCCATACCGATACTCGTAAATGCCAGCACAAACCACATGGTTTGAATATTCTTCAAAGGCTCCTTTACGGTACCAATTGTTTCACCTGAAAGCACAAACGAAAACAACAGCGATGCACATACGAAACCTAGCACAAATTTGGGAAAGCGTTCCCATATCAGGGAAAGCGTTGGTTTTTCAACTACCTGATTTTCTTTCCGGCTATATGTCCAGTATACGGAAATAGCAAATGCTGCCAAACCCAGCAGCACGTTTTGCGAAAACTTTACGATTGTACTGATTTTTAGCGCTTCCTCACCTACCAGGGTACCTGCAGCTACCACGGCCCCTGAAGTATCAATACTACCACCCAGCCAGGCACCTGTAACTGCTTCGGGTAGTTGCAACCATTGTGCGATATAGGGCATACCAATCATCATGGGAATGGCGGTTACCAGTACCAGGGAAATTACATAAGAAAGTTTTTTGGTATCGCCGCTGATGGCACCGGCAGTAGCAATCGCTGCAGAAACGCCGCAAATGGAAACGGCGCTGGAGATCATCATACGCATATCATCTTCCACACCTAATTTCTTACACACCCAGAAAGCAAAATACCAAACAGAGAGAACTACGATCAACGCCTGTAACAGTCCAAGCGAACCAGCTTTTAGCATATCACCAAAAATGATGCTAGTACCCAATAATACCAGTCCGATTTTCACAAACAATTCTGTTTGCAGGGAGTTTTTGAGCCATTGGGGCAGCGTAAAAAAATTACCGATTATCAAACCCAGACTAAGACTAAAAATTACCGCTTCCAGATTAAGGTCCTTAATCTGTTTGTTACCGGCTAAAACCATGGCCAGGATGGAAATAAAAAAAACGAGCGGGAAGCTGCGCAGCAGTTGGCTGATGTGTTTTCCGGCCAGCCAGGTACCGATAGCTGCAATGGCATACATGATGAGAAAAAGTCCGCCTATGGCAAGCAGGTTTCCGGCACTCAGCAGTTTTGTACCAAAGGAGCCTGCGTCTGACCAGGAAAAACCGGGTTTGGGAATAGTGAATCCGACAACTGCAAGCAGAATAATAAGGGCACCCAGCCAAACAGCTGTCCAGTCTTCATTAATAAGGGGTTTTGCTACTTTTTCCGCCATGATTAACCTTGTTTAAATATATCTTTTAAAACCTGTTTTGCTGCATGATAACCACACATGCCATGCACGCCTCCTCCAGGTGGAGTGGAAGAAGAACAAATATAAAGTCCTTTTGCACTGGTTCGGTAGGGCGACCAGCGCAAAGCAGGTCTTGTGAACAATTGAAAAATATCCTGTACACCACCATTGATATCTCCGCCGATATAATTCGGATTATACTCCTGCATGGCTTTTGTATTCATGGTATGTCTGGCCAGAATCCGGTCTCTGAAACCAGGGGCAAAACGTTCTACCTGTTTTTCGATCGCTGCTGTCATATCTTTTTCAGAACCAAAGGGAACATGGCAATAGGCCCAGGCAGTATGTTTGCCATCCGGTGCCCGGGTAGCATCAAAAAGGGATGGCTGCGCCAGCAGAACAAAGGGTTTTTCAGGGTGAATACCTTTTGAAGTGGCCGCTTCATTCCAACTGATTTCTTCAAATGTATTACCAATATGCACCGTACCAGCCAATTTGATTTCTTCATCCTTCCAGGGAATCGGAGCATCCAGAGCCCAATCTATTTTGAAAACGCCCATGCCATACCGGTAGCGATTGAGCTGCCATTTATAGAAATCAGAGAATTTATGTCCCGCTATTTGCAGGAGTTTCCGGGGTGTACAATCAAAAAGTACGGCTTTCGAAGACGGTAATTGCTGCAGTGAACTAACTTCAAAGTTGGTTTCTATAACACCGCCGAGTAACCGAAAATGAGCCGCCATGGCATCTGCAATGGATTGGGAACCACCGACAGGGATAGGCCATCCAACTGTATGTCCGGCTGCCAGCAATACCAGCCCGAAAGCACCTGTAGCCCAATTCGACAGAGGCTGCATGCTATGAGCTGCCATTCCCGCTACCAATGCTTTTGCCTCTGCAGATTTAAATCGGTTGGCGATCCAACTGGAAGGCTGAATCGCATTTAATCCGAATTTCAAAATAGCACCGGGTTGATCTGGCCAATTCACCGGTGAAAGTATAAACTTCTTCACCGCATCAAAATCATTCAACAACGGCTTCAAGAGCCTGATGTATCGATCCTTGTCCATACCAAGTCCCGTAGCAGTAAGTTCCAGGGATCTTCTTAATAAGACCGGGGTTTGATGATCAAGCGGATGGGCTGCACATATCGCAGGATTCACCATTTGAAGTTGATAATCCGACCAGTCAACTGAAGCAAAAAAAGGCGAGATAGCCAATAAAGGATGTACAGCTGAACAAATATCATGTTTAAACCCAGGAATAGTACATTCGACAGTACGCATTCCTCCTCCGATCGTTGGTTTAGCCTCCAATAAAAGCACTTTGCAGCCGGCCCGTTGAAGTGTAATAGCTGCGGCCAGTCCATTCGGTCCTGCTCCAACAACTACTGCATCAAAGGATCTTGAAGTTGTCATATCAGGCAGGCTGATACCGGATCTCGGTAGCTTTTCCTGATTGTCCGGTTGGCGTTATGATATAGGCAACGATGACCAGTTCTTCTCCTTCAAAATGCATATCGGTTCTCCAGCCCCATTGTTGAGGGGGCTCCTGCTGATCAGGAAAAGATCCCAATACTTCAAAGTCGTGGTCGTTGGGATTTCCTTTACTGAACATGATGGCGGTACTCATGTGAAACGTATCAACCCAGGCAACCTGGAACTGGTTGGACTGCAAATCAAAACCAATCAGGTAAAGTCCTTCGATATCACGGTCTTTAAAACGAGTGGTGTAGCGATGTAGTAAAAAACGGCCTTCCAGTATGGGCTCAATGGTTCCTTCAATGGGAGATTCATCCGATACCTGGTCGGCTTCCAGCCATACCCTGCTAATGCCTTTCCATTTACCGGCAAAGGCCAGCAGGTCCTTGTGTTTCCCCCTTTCCTGGGAGATGGCAAAGCTCATTTTTTCCATACTTCAAGTTAAGCAAGTTTGCTTAACAATCAGCATTTATAAACCTACGCTAACAGTCATCAGCAGACGACGCGGAAGCTGGGGCTCAATGGTAGTCCAGCCTTTGTAGTACCTGCTATTCCCCAGGTTATCCCCCTTAACCCCTATGCGGAATAATTTTGCCTGGTAAAAAACGGTGGCGTTGAGAATAGTGTAGGCGGGCAGTATGAATTGTCCCGTTGTACTGCTGTTGGTTACGATATTTTCACTGGCATAATTAACCCCCATTCCCATTCCGAATCCTGCCAGTTTGCCGGATGGCTGTGTATAACTTGCCCATGCATTACCCAGGCTGGCGGGACCAGCACCTACTACCCTGCGACCATCCAGGGTGGGATTGGTTTTTTCATTTTTGCTATCATTCCAGGCATATCCTGCCACTATTGATAAACCGGGAAGCGGATTTGCCTGAAGTTCAACTTCTACTCCCTTACTTCTCTGCTCACCATTTTGTACGGTGATATTGTAAACCGTTCCCTCTCTTTCAATACTCTCCGGACGGGTAATATTGGTTACATGTATGTTGTAATAGCTGGCTGTCAGGAATAATTTACGATTGAACAGTTCCATCTTTACACCAGATTCAAATTGGTTGGCCTGTTGTGGCTTGAACGTATTCTCAATATCTGGCAATGGCTGTACCACCGGCGCCAGATTTCTGAAGCCATTCATGTAGTTGGCAAAGAGACTGATTCTGGAAGGAATTACCTGGTATATCAATCCGAATTTTGGAGACAGTGCATTTTGTGAATAGGCGCCGGTTGCGATTCCATTGGACATAAAATTCCGGGTGCCTTTGTTTTCAAAATGATCAAAACGCAAACTCAGCATCGCCATCAATTCAGGTGTAATGTTCACGACATCTGAAATATAAACACTGTAGGTATTATTCAGCGCTTCATTCTTAACGATACCACCCTGGGTTGCCAGTCGGGCATCCAATGCCGGCCTGGTTAATGTACCGTATGATGAGCCCGGTGCTCCAGGAGTTTTTACATTCAGCACGTCAAATAAAGCATAACCGGTGTTGTTATTGGTTGTTTTTAATTGCATAAAATCCACACCAACTACTACCCTGTTCCGAATCTTGCCAATTGTAAAATCACCGTTGAAGTTTTGCTGAAAGTCAAGACTATTTCCCTGACCATTCTGGCGGGATGCCAATCTTGAGATCAGTGAATCATTGTCTGCTCCCAGGAACATTACGTAAGAATAATATCCGTCTGTGCGTCGGTTACTTGTTGAAACGACGGTCTGGGAAGTCCAGTTTTTATTGATTGTATAAACTGCTTCTGCCTGTAAACTGGTTGTTGGAGTCTTAATGGTAAGATCATTGCTGGTATAAGAACGGGAGAAATCCATCTGGAGTTCGTCTGGTGTGCTGGCCTGCAGAGTTCTTGCCCGGTTTAAAAATACCATCAGGGGGTTGGTATTTTCACCCTGAAAGAATTCCGTATGAAGGTTCAGTTGCAATCTGTCATTCACTTTATGTGATATTGCCGGGGCCACATAAAAATTCTTCCGGAAACCCGCATCCTGCCAGCTATTTTCCGTATGATAGGCGGTATTAACACGTAGCAGTGTTTTACCTTCTTTATCCAAAGGCGTATTGATATCCGCAGTGATTCGATGTAGTCCGAAACCGCCTGCCGTATAACTGATTTCTCCACCAAAGCGTTCATATGGTTTTTTGGTAACGATATTAATCAGTCCGCCAAAAGAGATGAGGGAACTTCCGAACAAGGTACCTGATGGCCCCTTAATAAGTTCAATCCGCTCAACACCCGCCGGGTCCAGTCCGCCGTTGGTTAGTCCGGGTAACCCATTAACCATCGTAGGCTGAACAGAAAATCCGCGCAAAGAAAAATAACCGGCGCCATCCCCTGCGCGACCGGTTGCGCTCCACAAGCGGTCAATCCCTGTAGTATTTTTAAGTGCATCATCCACATTTACCAGCATTTGCTCCCGGATCAACAATTTGTTTACAGTGCTGACCGATTGCGGATTTTCCAGGGTAGCCAGGGGCATTTTTGCAGCATGGAGAGAAGCCGGAGGCGCAAATTTATTCCTGGCCGCTTTCACCACAATTTCTTCGAGTTGCGCATTGGAAACTTGCAACCTTACTTGCACGCTGGCAGTTTTTCCATCCTCTACTGTTACAGTTTCAACCAATGTTTCATAGCCAACCAATGAAACTTCCAAAGTATACCGGCCCGGCTTCAATCTGCCGGTTGTAAAGGAGCCATTGTCGCTGGTGATATAAGACTTACCGGTTTCACGAATTAATACAGTAACCATAGCGGCAGGGCGCTGATCATTGGTAAAAATCTTTCCTTCAATTTTTCCAAAATCATCCTCCGTAAAAAGACTGGAAGGATTATTACCAGTTGCAGTCAATTGTTTAACCTCCGAAACAGTTACCTGTTGTGCGCTGAGGACTGTCCAATAAGAGGGAACAATGATACCTATTACGATTATTCCTATAATTCTAACTATTCTGAATTTCATACCTATGATCTAAAATTTTTATTTGTTATCTGAAATGGAAAACAACCATTTCTTAAACGTTTGCGAAATTCGGATGGAGTAGTCTACGTTGGTTTCGAAATCGGGAAAACAGGTTTTCGAAATCGGGAAAATTTATTGCGGTATTAGTTGAAAATCTTACGCAAAATGATGCTATAAAGACTGCATTCTGACACCTTAATGGGGGGCAGATCACTTACATTTGACAATAAAGAAATAACACCAATACCTGTTGTTCAACCAAATCACCGACTACATTCACGGATAAAAAAATGAGCATGAAAAAACTGTTCATCACCTGTCTCGGCGCTGCATTGGCGCTGTCATTTGCAGGAACAATTCAGGCACAGGCACCCCTGGTTGAAGACCTGGGATACAAAGGCGGACATATAAAAGGCATCCAAAAACCGGCCAATGCCCTGCACTTCCTGGTCATTGGCGACTGGGGTCGCAATGGAGAAAACTACCAGAAAGAAGTAGCTGCCGGCATGGGCAAAGCTGCCCACGACCTGGATGCAGATTTTGTAATAGCTACAGGTGATAATTTTTATCCATATGGAGTAGCCAGCACCCGGGATTATCACTGGATCAGTTCGTTTGAATCCATATACCGGGCACAATCGCTGCATGTTCGCTGGTATCCGGTACTTGGCAACCATGATTATGCATCTAACCCCGATGCACAGGTGGAGTATAGCCAGATTAGCAGCCGCTGGACAATGCCTTCCCGATATTACAGCAAAAAATTCCGGGAAGCCGATACAGCAAGATCGGTATTGATTCTGTTTCTGGACACCGATCCGATTGAAAAAGAAATGCGCGGGCATGGCTATGATTCTGTGAAATACCGGAAAGGATATGTACAGCAACAAAAAGAATGGATACAACGTGAATTGTACCAATCCAACGCAAAATGGAAAATCGTTGTAGGTCATCATCCGCTTTATACAGGAGGCTGGAGAAAAGATTCAAAAGACGTAGCCAACATGAAGGCATTTCTGGAGCCCTTGTTTCACCAGTATAAAGTGGATTTATACATAGCAGGCCATGAACATCATTTAGAGCATGTCAAACCAGCGGGCCCCACACATCATATCATATCCGGCGCAGGTTCGGAAGCAAGACCGGTACAAGTGCATCCCAATGGCGGAAAATTTGCTGTTGGCACCCAGGGCTTCGCCAGTTTTTCAATAACGGGTAAAGAAATCCTAGTTCAGTTCATAGATTATAAAGATCAGATTATCCACACCGTAAGTATACCAAAATGAAAAAATCAGTTGCTTATTTTCTACTGCTTTCCGCATGTTTCGCGCATCCAGCGAAATCCCAGGATATTGCTCCAGCTTACAAAATCCATTCTCATAACGATTACGAACAACCGATTCCATTCTGGACAGCCTATTATGCCAAAGCAGGATCCATAGAAGTGGATATCTATCTGGAAAAAGGGCAGATACTGGTGGGGCACGATAAAGAAGACCTGCGGCCGGAAAGAACCATCCAGGCACTCTACCTGGATCCGATTCGCCAGCAGATGAAGCAATACCAGGGAAAGCTGGCTGCAGACAATACATACGAGCTACAGTTACTGGTAGATATCAAATCACCTACAAATCCCTGTCTCGATACGTTAATCGCTGTATTAAAAAACTACCCTGAACTAATAAACAGCAAACAGCTGCAAATTGTATTATCCGGTAATAAACCACCAGTGGCAGATTTTGGAAAATATCCTTCGTTCATTTTGTACGACGGATTACCCTGGGAAAATTATGCAGCGGATATTACAGATCGGGTACCTCTGTTAAGTGCGAACCTGCGCAAGTATACGAGTTGGGGAGGGAAAGGAATCATCCCTGCAAGGGAATTGGAAGCGCTGAAAAAAGTAATCCTTGAAACACATCAGAAGGGAAAAAAAATCCGGTTCTGGAATGCCCCTGACTTTATCAATGCCTGGTATGAACTCGGAAAACTTGGCGTGGACTATATGAATACGGATCATATTCCCGAGCTGGCCGGTTTTATGGAAAAGTATAAAAGCTCCAGTTTCACCAATACATCAGCTCCCGGTTCGATGTATCAACCCAGTTATAAATCTGACGGCTCGAAGAAAGCTCCCAAAAATATCATTCTGCTGATAGGAGATGGAATGGGATTAGCGCATATCCATGCGGGTTATACAGCTAATTTTAACCAACTGAACCTCTATCAGTTTAGAGCAACGGGATTATCAAGAACCAGTTCCTACGACAGTTATATAACAGATTCAGCACCAGGAAGTACCGCCTTCTCTGCGGGTATAAAAACCAATAATCGGGCAGTGGGAGTAGATCATACCGGAGTTGCGGTGCCCTTACTGCCTGTATTAATGAATAAAAAAGGCAAAAAGACGGCAGTCATCACCACTGGAGATGTATCAGATGCTACACCCGCCGACTTCTATGCGCATCAATCAGAACGCAACAGCAGTGAAGCCATATTGAGAGATCTGGCAAAAGAGCCGATTGATTTGCTGATGGGAGCCGGACAATCAAATTTTGCAACCATTATCCGTACTGAACTGAAGGATTATCAACTGGCAGAAACGGTGGCATCCTTGCCGCCCACGGCTGCCGGAAAATGGATCGTTTTGGAAGAACGCGCCGGAAAATCCATGCTCCAGGGAAGAGGAAACTGGGCAGCCGAAGCCTTCAATAAAGCAATCCAGTTTTTATCCGGTAGCCAGAAAGGATTTCTGCTGGTGCAGGAAGGCGCGCAGATTGACGATGGCGGACATAACAATCATCTGCCTACACTGGCAACCGAAATGATCGACTTCGACCAGGTTGTAAAAGCAGCGCTTGAGTTTGCGGATAAAGACGGAGAAACACTGGTAATTGTTACGGCTGATCATGAAACAGGTGGACTAACACTGGTCAATGGAGATCCCGCAAAAGGCAGTGTAAGCGGACATTTCAGCACCAATGACCATACCGCCACACCGGTTCCGGTATTCGCCTATGGACCCCGCTCCTATTTATTTACCGGTGTTTATGAGAACACTGCAATCCATCATAAAATCAGGGAAGCAATCAAATAGTAAAAGGGCAGGAATTACTCCTGCCCTTTGTAAACCTAACTGCTGCTGCTTTTGCTTTTTTATTAATAACCCGGGTTTTGAACCAGGTAATTTGGAATGTTAGAAGCTCCGTCAATCGCATTTTGAGGAATCGGGAATAATCTTTTTTGCGGATTATTATCTGTTTTTTCGGTCCAGGTTCCTTCGTATTTACCGAAGCGGATCATGTCAGTCCGGCGAACCATTTCCCAGTACAGTTCAAAACCTCTTTCACGGTATAAAATATCCAGGTTCATTTCAGTAAGTGCAGGAATAGTACCACGCGCTGTTCTAGCTGCACGCACAATATTTACATCAGCAAGTGCACCGGCGGCATCACCTTTTCTGAGTTTGGCTTCTGCGCGCATCAGGTAAACATCAGCGAGGCGCAGGATCACAATATTGGCTTCACCAAAGTTCCGGCCACTAACTGACTTGCGACTGAATTCATACTTTTCAACGCGGTAACCGGTTGGGTAGTTACTGCCTTCTGTGCTGAAATCAATCTCTTTAGTGAAATTAACAGCTAATGTTGGGCGGTTACGGGTATCATGGAAAAGCGGCCCAACTTTATAATTTCCATTGGCGCAGCGAAGAAAAACACCTTCCCTGCGAATCAAACCGTACTGCTGACCACGTAGAATACCTCTGTTGATATGAAAATCAGCTGCAGCAACACAGGTATCATTCGGGTTGGTATAAATGCCCAGGTTTTGTTTGAAAAAGCGCTGATCTGCTTCAGCCGGATCGGTAGCGCCATAGGCATCTTCCCAGGTTTCATAAAAGTCGGAGGTAATACCCGGACCATCGGTTCCATTTGCACCCGGATATTGCGGGAGGGGGAATTGATCACCCGAAAGAGAAAAATAAGCCAGCCGATTATGTCCGTTTAATTCGGCTCGTTGATCCACCGCAAAAATAATCTCTTTATTGGTGTTGTTATCATCATCAAAAATATCAAAATACTCAGGGGAAAACTGATAGTCACCACTGCTGATAATTTTATCGCAGTATTCTATCACTTTATCCATATTGGCATTATCGAAATTAAATTGAGAAGCATAGATATTGGAATAAACCGGCGCATTGAGATGTAATCTGGTTAGCAGTCCCCAAACAGCGGCCTTGCTTAAACGACCGTGTGTAGGAGCATCTCCCAGCAATGGTTCAACTGCCAGTAATTCCGACTTGATATATTCTACAGCTTCTGCACCACGCAGGATTGTGGAGATTGCCTTAGGATCTTCTTTAACAAAGATTATACCGTACAGATCCAGTAATAAAAGCGAATAATAGGCCCGCATACCTCTTGCTTCTGCAAGGTATAGTGGGGCTGCCGGATCTGTATTGGATGGCAATGCACTGATAGCCGTTACACAACGCGATAAACTCTGAACCAGGTTATTAAATACATTCCGAATATTAGGATCAGTAGTCGAAAAATTATGCGTATGCATTCCCAGATAGATACCATTATCACCCCAATCAGTTCCTCCGCGGTAGGGAAGTATCGCTTCATCCGAAGAGATTTGCTGTAATGTAAAATACTGTGTATGCTGAAATAAGGAAGGCAGAAGCGCATATACCGGAGCAATAGCGCCCTCAGCAGCTTCCTTATCAGTTAAACCAATGGCAGAAGCTTCATCGTAGATAACTTCATTTAATTTAGTACATCCCGCCAATACAGAAGCGACTGCACCAACTATCATTACTTTTTTAATATGTTTTCGCATAACGGGTAATTTAAAATTGAACATTTACACCCAGGATGATTGAACGTGCTCTGGGATAGCTTAAATAATCAACGCCATAGGAAAGTACAGCGTCCATACTACGATCCGTATTAACTTCCGGATCATACCCATCGTATTTGGTAATAACAAACAGATTTTGTCCGGTTAGGGAGAAACGAACCTGTTTAAACAATTGACCATTACCAATGCGTGTAAGGGGCAGGGTATACCCGATGGACAGGTTATTCAATCTAAAGAAACTGCCTTCTTTCAAAAAGCGGGAAGATACTCTGGCATCATTGGTAGTAGACTCTTCTTCATATTTTACTGCAGAAGAAGTTGTATTCACCCCTTTTGCGATCAACGCTTTATAGGAGCCTGCATTCTCTGTATTATCATACAATTTATTTCCAGACACTCCATTAAAATTGATAGCCATATCAAAATTCTTAAACCCAACTGTTCCAAAAAGGCTGAACATTTTTTTCGGCAGCGCAGAACCTAATACAACGCGGTCTCTGTCATTGATAAAACCATCGTTATTCGCATCGCGGTATACACTCAGACCATCTCTGTCAAATCCCTGAAAATCCAGCAGGTAAAATGCACCAATTGGAGCACCATTTACATATCCGTTGATGGTGGCAGAAGTCAGTCCTGAACCGGAAGCGGAGCCGGAAGGAATTACAGTGTACGGAGAGTTTTTAACTTCATTATCGATGAAGGTGATATTTCCACCAACAGAATAGGTAACAGGACCTTTGTTATTCCGATAATTCAATTCCAATTCTACACCTTTATTGATGATATCCATATCCTTGATATTGGCATAGGTCTGGCTTGCCGGTTGTACCGGATCCGCCGGAGGAATTGACAACAGGATATTATTGGTATTTTTCCGGAAATAATCAACTGTACCACTCAGTGCACCATTGAATAATTCGAAATCAAGACCAATATCTGTTTGTGCAGATGCTTCCCATTGTAAATCAGGATTCGCTAAGCGCTGATAAAAAACGCCTGAAGGAAATGTATTGCCGGGAGTAAGTGGATAACTTGCTGTTCCCGAAACCTGCGACACAAATAATGGCTGTGAATACTTGGAAGGAATTTCCTGGTTACCTGTTTGTCCCCATCCTGCTCTCAATTTCAGGTTGGAAATCCAGCTGACATTGAAGAAGTCTTCCTGAGAAATATTCCAGGCGGCACCAACAGAAGGGAAAACACCATATTTATTATTCGCACCAAATTTAGTAGAACCATCTGCCCGTACAGTTGCGGTCAGCATGTATTTATTATCAAAAGAATAATTTAACCTTCCGAAAAATGATTGTAATTCATTTTGGGTAGCATACCCACTTGGGCGGTTGTTCACCAGCGTTAGTTCAGTACCGGTACCAGGGTTATAAATTGGTTCAATTCCACCAACCGGGAATCGGTTAATGCTGGTAGCCCTGCCCTGTAAAAATATTTCCTGATAAGAATAACCAGCCAGGGCTGTAAATTTATGCCGGTCTATTTCCTTATTATACGTGAAATAGTGTTCCATCAGAATATTTCTGTTGGACGTATTATAAGTATCTAATCTGCCATCTCGCTGAGGCACATCATTGGGCAGGGATTGAACATCCTGTACGCTTACAGAATTATCAATACCAACATTTACTTTGTAGTCAAGGCCTTTGATGATTCTTAATGTTGCTGCAATATTCCCAACAACCCGATTGGTAGTAGTCCAGTTCTTTTCCAGCTCCAGTGTTTTAAGTGGATTAATTCCATTATCAAATACATAAGGTGTACCATCCGCATTTCTTGCCGGGATGGTTGGATTCGTTGAAATGGAACCTCCAAGCAAACTACCAATATTGGGACGCTTGTTAACGGTATTATTAGCACTCAGGTTTACTTCAAACGTAAGGCGATCGTCCCATAATTTCTGGGTGATATTTAAGCGTCCATTATAACGTTTGAGATCATTATTTTTTATGATACCTTCCTGCAATTGCATTCCCAAACTCGCATAATAGGTAAACTTATTGGCTCCACCGGAAAGTGCCAGATTGTGGTTTTGGGTAAATGCGGTACGTGTGATTTCATCCTGCCAGTCAGTGCTGCCTCCAAAATCTTCCAGTTCTCCACCCAGTGCAACCACCTGTCTTTTATACTCTTCCGTTGAGAATAACGGCAACGGATTGGCAATTTTACTTACACCGGCAGAGAAATTGTAATTCACATTACTGAATCCGGATCTGCCTTTTTTAGTTGTAATCAAAACAACACCATTGGCGCCCCTTGATCCATAAATGGCTGTTGCAGAAGCATCTTTCAATACATCAACGGAAGCAATATCCTGTGGGTTCATAAAATTTAACGGATTCGCGCCCCCACCGGTTCCTGAGTTATCCAATGCCATCCCGTCAATTACAAAAAGTGGTGTACTACCTGTGCGGATACCACCCGGACCGCGGATCGTGATACTTTGAGTACCACCGGGCTCTCCACTGGCAGCCGTTACATTCACACCAGCCACTTTACCCTGAAGTAATTCCTCGGGGGTATTGATGATGCCTTTGTTGAAATCTTCAGCCTTTACCGATTTAACCGCGCCGGTCAGGTCGCGTTTACTGGTTCGGCCATACCCTACTACCACCATCTCATCCAGACTTTTAGCATCCTCGTCGAGGAGTTGCTGCAGTCGCAGCGGATTGGCGCTACTGTGGTTCAGTCCGGTTACCACTTTGTCGGCATATCCAACATTGCTAATGGTCAGGCGATACCCGTTGGCATAGGGCACCTCCTCTATCCGGAAATTTCCGTTTACATCTGTCTGCGTACTCCTGGAAAAACGATTGGAACTGTTTTCCAGTGTTACGGTTGAACCTGCCAGAGGCTCCGATTTGGCATTTCGAACGGTACCTGTTACGGCGCCGCCAGGAGACTGGGCCTGAATTTGTGCCAGTGTGCAAAAGAGAAACAGGCAACAAAGACCCCAGCTCAGCAGTTTTGATTTGGTTGTCATGTTAGAAAAATTAAAGAATTGGGTATAAAAGTAGAAGGGACGTTTTGAGCAATCGTTACGAACAGGTTATTTAATAGTTAACTAAATCGTTAAACTTACCCTACGAATATGTTCCATTTCGGGCAAT
>CAZJNY010000065.1:0-16376 GCA_964547405.1 uncultured Flavihumibacter sp.
GTGCTGTTGATCAGCTATATCGGTTTTGAAACAAGAGAAATAAAAGTGAACAATGCAGATAAGCTGACCATTGTACTGAAACTGGCGGAATCCCAGATTGGTGAAGTCGTGGTTACTGCACTTGGTATCAAACGCTCTGAAAAAGCACTCGGATATGCCGTACAGCGGGTATCCGGTGAAAATGTGCAAACAGTAAAAGGGGTGGATATCGCTACTTCACTTACCGGTCAGGTTGCCGGATTGGTAATCAAAAACTCTACTGAATTTTTTGCCCGTCCAACTATCGAATTAAGAGGTGAAGGTGCCTTGCTGGTTATTGATGGGGTGCCTTATGGTAACATGACACTTCGCGATATTCCAACCGATGATATCGAAAGTCTTGATGTTTTGAAAGGACCTACTGCATCGGCTTTATATGGTTCAAGAGCTTCCGGTGGTGTATTGTTAATCACTACTAAAAAAGGAGCCGCCTCCAAAGGATTATCGGTTGACCTTAACAGTAATACCATGCTGCAGACCGGATTTCTCGCCATTCCGGAAGTACAGGGTAATTATGGAAGAGGTGATAATGGAAGCATTGGAAACGATTATGTATGGGGACCAAGATTAAATGCCGGTAATACCGCCCGCGACTGGAATCCGGAAACCAAACAGTTTGAAGACGATCGCCCGCTGCTTTCTTTGGGTAAAGACAACCTGAAAAATTTTATGCAGCTCGGATTGATCACCAATAATAACCTGAGCATTTCTCAACGTGGTGAGAATGGAAGTTTCCGCGCCTCTATTAACCATATTCACAATAAAGGCCAGTTTCCCAATGCCAAAACCAATATGTTCAATATTACACTGGGTGGTGAGGTTAAAGCAGGTGACCGGTTTACCCTCGAAAGTCATATGGGTATCAGTCGCCGGTACGCGCCGCAGATCTGGGGAAGTGGTTATGGCAACCAGGGTTATCTCTATCAGTTGATGATGTGGACCGGACCGGAATATGATATTCGTGATTACCGCGATTACTGGAAAACACCCAATCAGACACAGAACTGGATGTATACGGCCTGGTATGATAACCCTTACCTGATTGCTTATGAAAAACTGAATGGCATTCAGCAGAATACCATCAATGGTAGTCTGACTGCCAACTATAAAATCACCAATGATCTGAAATTGATTCTCAGAGTTGGTTATGATGTTTACAGCAATAAGGAAACCTGGCAGAACCCGACAGCAAATATTTACTCTACAAGAGGTGGATGGAATGCCCGGGGCCGCTACAGTATCAGTAAAGATTGGGGATGGAGTACGAATGACGACCTGATGTTGAGTTATACCAAAAAGAAAGGCAAATGGAATTTTGATCTGCTGGCTGGTGGAACCATTTACTACTGGGAAGATGAAAGTCTGGATGCCAGTACACGTAACGGATTAACCTCCCCCACTTATTTTTCTTTAAATGGATCGGTTGAACCACCAATTGTTACACCGGCTTTCACCCGCAGGCAGGTAAACAGTTTATACGGGAAAGCTTCAGTAGGCTGGAAAGATGCTGTTTTTCTCGATTTTACCGGAAGGAACGACTGGAACTCAGCTCAGCCAAAATCCAATCGCGATTATTTTTATCCTTCTATCGGTTCAAGTATAGTATTGTCTGAGTTGATGCAAATGCCTGCACAGATTAATATGCTGAAACTGCGGGCTTCCTGGGCTACGTTTAAAACACCGGCTGATGTATATGCCATCAACAGGTTGTATTCCACTACAACCGCTGCGTGGAACACGATGAATTCTGGAAGTTATCCAGCCAATCTGCTGGGTAGTCCGGATCTGTTGCCAAGTTCTCACAGAACCTGGGAAATAGGAACAGCTGCTTATCTTTTTGGAAAAAGAATGCAGGTTGACGTAACCTATTTTAATAAATATTACTTTAACCGGCAGGTGAATGTTTCCATTCCGGGATCATCCGGCTTCGCCAGTACCCTGGTGAATACAAAAGAAACCTATGTTCGGAAAGGACTCGAGATTACTGTTGGTGGAAGCATCATCAAGTCGAAAAAACTGGAGTGGAATACAATGGTCAACTGGTCTAATCAGCACCGCTATTATGTTGATCTTGATTCTGTCTATTCTTCCAAAAATCCCTGGGTGAAAAAAGGCGAGCGCCTGGATACCTACCTCGATTACTACTGGCTTCGTGATCCACAGGGAAATGTCATTCACAATAACGGCTATCCAAGAGAAAGTGATTATGTGAAGAAATATGGTTTCTCTGATCCGGCTTTCAGTATTGGCTGGATAAACAATATCCGCTGGGGCAATTTTAACTTTGGGATCAATGTAGATGGACGCATCGGTGGATTGATGTATAACTATGTGTACGACAAAATGTGGGATACCGGAACCAACCCTGAGTCGGATAACCAATACCGTTATGATGAGGTTGTTAACGGCTTAACCAATTATGTTGGACAGGGCGTTCAGGTGGTATCAGGTGAAGTAGTATATGATAATTTCGGCAATATTGTAAGTGATAGCCGCAAGTTTGCGATCAACGACAAGCCTGTATCCTACCAGGCCTATGCCCAGCAATTCCGGGGTGGAGATTTTGGTATTCAGAAAAAGTCATTTGTTAAGTTGCGTGAAATCTCTGCGGGGTACCGCATACCTGCTGGTGTACTCGGAAAATCTGGTATTAAATCGGCATCTGTTGCACTTACAGCACAAAATGTTTTCCTCTTTTCCAATTTCAAGTTTTCTGACCCGGATGTAGATACCGAAAACCTGAACTCTCCTTCACAAAGAATGATTGGTATCAATTTCAAACTCGGATTCTGATTACCCTAAAATTTACAGCAATGATTTCTACTATCAATAAATATATAATCGGATTGGCACTGGCCGGAGGTGTAATGGGTTGTTCCAAATTTGATGACATCAATACAAATCCCAACCAGGCAACTCAGGTAAGTTCAGCCATGCTGGCAACCAATATGATTCTGAACATAACAAGAACGGATATTGGTGTTACCAAAGCATTTATGCAGCCTTATCTCCTCGGTAAATACTTGACCTGGGGCGAAGGGCAGGAGAGTTTTCAATTCAATCGGTTCGGACGTACAAATTTTAACCGGCTTACCCTGTTGCGTAATGTTACGCCAATGGTAAATGCGGCGCCGGATGAAGGACTTAAAAAATCCTATGAGGGACTGGGGCATTTTATCCGCGCCTGGCAGTTTTTTTATACTACCATGCAGGTTGGAGATATTCCATATAGTCAGGCAATAAAAGGGGAGTCTGAAAGTATTATTCAACCTGCTTATGATGCACAGAAAACGGTTTTCCTGGGCATACTCGAAGAACTGGATAAAGCAGATGCCTTGCTTGCACAGGGAAGCAATTTTAGCGGCGACCCGATCTATGGTGGTAAAACAGATAACTGGCGCAGGCTGGCGAATAGTTTTCAGTTGCATGTATTGCTGCAGTTGTATCGTAAAACAGGTGATGCTGAATTAAATGTCATCAATCGGTTTAAGGATATTGCTGCCAATCGTCCGCTGCTGCGAAACTATTCGGATAATTTTGCACTGACCTATAATGCTACGGCCAATCAGAATTACCCCTGGTCCGATGTGCCTGCCGGATCCAATCCCAACGTGCGTTCCAACTACACCATGCTGACTTCCACTTTGCTGGAACCACTAAAAGAGCTGAACGACCGTCGCTTGTTTTATTACGCAAAACCATCTCCCGTTCAACTGGCTGCAGGAAAAACGCAAAGCGATTGGGATGCCTATGTTGGCGCTGAACCTTCGGATCCTTTTTCTACTCTGCAGATAAAACGGAACTCGAAAGATTATTCCGATTTCAATAACCGGTATATCAACCTCGTAAATACGGAACCGGTGAGCCAGTTTAGTTTTGCGCAACTGCAGTTTACCCTTGCAGAAGCCCGTTTGCGCGGATGGATTAGTACAGGTTCCGCACAGGAATATTATGCGGCTGGAATTATGGATGCCATGAAGTTTACTGCCTTTTATACTCCGGATATTGCAGATTACCACCATAACATGAAAATGGATGATGCCTATATCAGTGCCTATCCTTCAACAGCTGGTGTTTTACTGGAAGGAAGTCTGGAAGAGCAGTTGAAACAAATCATTTTACAAAAATACCTGGCAGGTTTCTTACAGGGCAGCAATTTTACTGCCTGGTATGAGCACCGCAGAACCGGATACCCTGATTTTGTACTGAACCCTCAAACCAATCTGAATATTCCATCGGATAAATTTCCTGTACGCTGGTTATACCCGTCCAACGAGTTGAGTTATAATACCCAAAACCTGGATGCTGCGATACTATCGCAGTATGGAGGCAATGACAATGTGAATGAACTGATGTGGATATTGAAAGACTAACCTAAACCCTCAATCAACCAAAAGGCTGCACTCAATAGAGGCAGCCTTTTTTTATTAATCCCGGGAAATTAGTTGCAATTTTAAGGATGTATAAAAAAATGCTGCCAATTAGCACGGCCATACTGCTTTCTTTACTTGTTGCCTGTTCGAATGAAAGCAAGGTAGGCATAACCGATAGCTCCTGGATGCTAACAGGTTTTGAAAAGATTGATAGTGTGAATCCCTGCCTGACCCCGGGCCCGGATAGTTTTCCGGATCCGATACTGGGAAAACAGGTGCAGTGGGAAAAAAAGGATGTCTTTAATCCTGCAGCAGTTGTTAAGGATGGAAAAATTTATCTGTTGTACAGAGCCGAAGATACCATCGGTCGTTATAATGGAACCTCCCGGATCGGTCTGGCAGAAAGTGAAGATGGTGTTCATTTTACCAAAAGGAAGGAACCGGTGCTATTTCCTCAGCAGGATGCCTTTCAATCCTTTGAATGGGAAGGTGGTTGTGAAGATCCCCGGATTGTGGAAGATTCATCCGGACGCTATATTCTAACCTATACCGCCTATGATGGTACCACAGCACGTCTCTTTGTTGCCAGTTCTACAGATCTTATCAACTGGACCAAACACGGGTCTGTTTTCAGTAAGGCTGAGGGCGGTAAATATGTAAATATCTGGTCAAAATCAGGCGCTATCATCACGAAACAGGTAGGAGAGAAGCTGGTTGCTACGCGCATTAATGGAAAGTACTGGATGTACTGGGGCGAGTCAAATATTTATGCTGCCACTTCTGATAACCTGATCGACTGGACACCTGTAGCGGAACCTGATCCGGCCAAACGATCCTATGATAGTTTACGCAAACACGAAACCTTTAAAGTTGTATTCACTCCCAGAAAAGGCAAATTCGACAGCTACCTCGTAGAGCCGGGGCCTCCGGCGATACTGACTGAAAAAGGAATTCTGTTTATCTATAATAGCAGAAATGATCCGGAAAATGGTGATACGAGTTTGGCAAAAGGAACCTATGCAGGTGGACAAATCCTGGCGGATGCAAAGGATCCGCTAACCGTATTGGATCGGTCAGCTGAAAATTTTATCAGGCCAGACAGACCTTTTGAAATTACCGGACAGGTGAATAATGTTATTTTCCTGGAGGGACTGGTACCGTTCAAGGGCAGTTGGTTTCTGTATTATGGAACGGCTGATTCCAAAATTGGTGTTGCAACCAGTAAACAGGCAATAAAGTAAGGCTGGTTGAGGCAGGCATTTTTCCAGTTCAGGAAGTTTTACCTGCATTTCATTAAGCATGCTATAGCAAAAGGGTTTTGGCAGCTTTATTATTGTCTGACAAAACCCTTCAAGATGGATTTCAGAGGTATTATTTTTGCAATAGCGAGACTTGGTTTTTCAGTAGTAATTGGCGCCGCGATCTATGAGCACATAGCAGTGGTGCCGCAATGGAGCAGGGCAGCACCTGCTTCTCTTGCTATGTTTCAGGGAGAATACGGGCTTCGTCCCGGCCCTTTCTGGATGATGATTCACCCCGTAACGCTTGCTTTCATGGGGCTATCCCTTTTACTATACTGGAAAACAGCCTATCGGAAAAGCCTGCTTATTACCTTGTCCTGTTATGTCCTGGTATTGGGCATTACCTTTTCTTATTTTGTTCCTGAATTATTGTCAATAACCGGTACAACCTATTCCGGTACCATTGATCCTTCCCTAACCAGTCGCGCAAAGCTCTGGGAAACACTCAGTCTTGTTCGTTTGGCCTTCCTGCTGGTGCTGGCGGTAGTACTGCTTAAGCCCAGAGAGTTTTCGGGTACGGGTGCAGTTTAGTTCGATTCATTCATTCGGATCTGAATAACGGAATCAATACTGAATGTCATGTTCTTTGCATCTGCCGATTTGAAGAAATCGGTTAATTCTTCCCGGTTCATTTTTAATTCATCAATTCTTTTCTGTGATCCGAATTCGGGCATACCAAATCTTTCCACCAGACTGAAATTTTTCATCTGGTGAAAATTTATCTTGTTATTGAGCAGGGTCAATAAAATATCTTTTGCTTCCTCAGCAGTGAAACTTCCTTTTACAAGTGTGATGTTTTTTGTAGTTGACATGTTTATTTTTTTACGTTGATTGATTTTATTGTCCCTGGCCAAGTGAGTATCCCTGTTTTCCGTTGAAGTTGTACAGGTTTTCTGTTTTGATGCTGTCAATTCCCTGTTCCTCAGCCCTGCTCAGCAGTTGTATAATCTGTTGTTTACTGAGTGTATGTCCGTTGGCTGATTTAAAGCGGCATCTCCAATGGTCTGTACAAAAGGTTTCTTCAAATCCATCCGGCCATACTTTGATGCCTCTGTTGGTGATCATGCTCAGGGTTACCTGATGATCACCGATTTTTTGAACCTTGTCGGCAAGTTCATTGGGATTGAGTCCCGGCCAGTGAACAAATACATCCACACCTACCAGATCTTTTTTGGCAACTTCCCTGCGTTTGTATGGGCGGAGATTCATGGTTGTTCCCACCGGAAACTTTACAGCCGTTAACTTTTCCGGTTTTTGTCCGAGGTGTGCGATAACAGCGTTTCCAAATTCACGCGTACCAACCAGTTGTTTACTGGTGCCTTCCTTGAAAATGTCCAGTGTATGAATGCCGGCTTCGAGGGTCTTTAACCAGGCATTCTGTACCCTTTCAGCGATTGCTGACTGACCTATATGATTCAGCATCTGGATGGCACCTTGGAGAAGTCCGGATGGATTGGCTGTATTTTGTCCTGCCAGTTTGGGAGCCGAGCCATGGATAGCCTCAAACATGGCACAGCTTTCTCCGATATTGGCGGAACCGGCAAGTCCCACTGAACCCGTAATCTGTGCAGCTATATCAGACAGTACATCTCCGTAAAGGTTGGGCATTACAATTACATCAAACTCTTCCGGCGTATCCGCCATTTTCGCAGCACCGATATCGATGATCCAGTGGTCCTGTTCTATTTCAGGATATTCGGCAGCGATTTCATTAAATACCTGGTGAAACAGGCCATCTGTCTGTTTCATGATATTGTCCTTTGTAAAGCAGGTTACTTTCTTGCGGCCGTATTGTTTGGCATATTCAAACGCGTACCGGACGATTTTTTCGCAACCGGGCCGGCTGATCAGTTTGAGGCATTGTACAACCTCATCGGTTTGCTGGTGTTCGATACCTGCATACAGATCCTCTTCATTTTCACGGATGATGACAATATCCATGGCAGGATGTTTTGTTTTCACATAAGGGTGAAGACTGAAGCAGGGTCTTACATTGGCATAGAGTCCGAGGAATTTGCGGGTAGTAACATTCAAACTCTTGTATCCGCCTCCCTGGGGCGTAGTGATGGGGGCTTTCAGGAAAATTTTATTGCGGCGGATAGTGTTCCAGGCTTCAGGTGCGATCCCGGACGGATTCCCCGCCAGGTACACTTTTTCACCGATTTCAACTTCTTCAATATCCAGTTCTGCTCCCGCTGCCAGGATGATTTTCAGAGTGGCGTCCATAATTTCCGGACCAATACCATCTCCTTTTGCTACTGTTATTTTTGTCATTGAGTTGTTTTTTCGGGAACGAAATTGAAAAGAATCGCACATATATTTTTATATATACTTAAAATGAATAGCATAAAAATATTTTATGAAACATATTTTTGTACAATATTGGAATGAATATTCCATTTCCTATCTTTGCATCGTGGATAAGAAAGAACAGATCATCCAGGCGGCCATGAAGCTGCTGACTGAAAATGGGGTACAGGCTACACCGATGTCGGCCATTGCCAAAGCTGCTAATACGGGAATGGGTACGATTTATAATTATTTTCCCACCAAGGAAGCATTGATCAATGCCATTTACCTGCATGTAAAAGCCACCGAGATCAACCTGTTGGGAACTGCATTGGATGAAACCAAATCACTCAAGATCCGCCTCTTTCATTTTTACACTGCTTTTGTGGAGTTTTACCTGAAATACCCGCTGAGCTTTGCTTTCATGGATCAGTTTCAGAGCTCTCCAATCATATCAGAGGAGACAAGAAAAGAAGGCAAGGCCAATTTTTTACCGCTTTTCAACCTTTTGAAACAGGGACAAAAAGACGGGCTTATAAAAGAAATGGAGCTTGAATCGTTGCTTCAGTTTTTAGCCGGCACCATTACGACCTTTGTCCGGTGGGTACAGGACCAGCCCAAATCGCATCGGGAGGCATTGCTCAAACAACAGTGGCGGATGGTTTGGGATGCCATTAAAGAATAAAAAATTTAATCTATATATGGAATGAACATTCAATCCAATTTTATTTTTAACCGCTTTCCACGAATAATTAAACGCATTATGATAGTATTCTTCTCCATATTGGCTGTATTGCTGATTGCTGTATTGTTTTATATGCAGCAACCAATCTTTGGTAAAGCGCCGGAAGGCAAACGGCTTGAGCGAATCAAATTGTCAAAGCAATACAGGGATGGTAAATTTCAGAATATCCATTTCACTCCCAATCTCACGAAAGGGTATTCGATGACAGGTGTGCTTTATGATTTTTTCTTTAAAAATATTCCGGATAAAACTCCTTCCGGGAAGGTGCCTTCCATTAAAACGGATTTACACGCACTTCCTGCAGACAGTAATCTGCTGGTTTGGTTCGGCCATTCTTCCTACTACCTGCAGGTAAATGGGTTGAAGATCCTGGTGGATCCGGTATTCAGTGGAAATGCTTCACCCATACCCGGAACAACCAAAGCTTTTGCAGGTGCCAACGACTACCAGGTGAAAGATATTCCGGAGCTGGATTACCTCCTGATCAGTCATGATCATTACGATCACTTGGATTATAGGACCGTTGTTGCACTTCAGCCGAAAGTAAAAAAGGTAATCACCGGATTGGGTGTCGGTTCTCACCTGGAATATTGGGGCTATTCGCCAGAACAATTAATTGAACTGGATTGGGATGATTCCATCACTTTATCCAATGGCACGAAGCTGCATGCCTTGCCTGCCAGGCATTTCAGTGGCAGAACCTTTACCCGGAACAATACCCTTTGGGTGTCTTTTTTATTGGATACAGGAGAGAAAAAAATCTTCCTCGGCGGCGACAGTGGTTATGATTCCCATTTCGCGGCTATTGGTCAACGTTTTGGTTCAATTGACTTGGCGATTCTTGAAAATGGTCAGTACAATCTTGCCTGGCAGGCGATTCACTGTTTGCCCGAAGAAGTGCTGAAAGCAGCGAAGGACCTGAATGCAAAACAGGTAATGCCGGTACATTCTTCCAAATTTTCACTGGCCCTGCACAGCTGGGATGAACCTCTTAAAGAACTTACCCGCCTGAATGCTGCGTACCAGGTTAATCTACTAACACCCAGAATTGGTGAACTGGTTCGGCTGCACGGAGAAAACCAGGCATTTAATAGCTGGTGGGAAGACTAATATCAACTTATAATACAATATTATTTTGTGGTTGAATGGGCTCCGGCAAATTGGTTTCATCCAGCATATCCCGCATATCAATTTCAATGACCCGGCTGATTTGTGTAATCGGTATATCATTGGCACTTCCTTCAAATGGATTTACTGAACTTTCGCCAACTGTATCCAGGGTATGAAAGGCCCAGGTTACCAATACAGAGAAAGGGATATTCAACCAGATCGTATAGCCTTCCATAAATGTACCATTGCCCAGGGCTTCGAAATCGCGCAGCGGACCAAACGGAACCAACACCACAAAAATCAACAGGAGATAGGTAGCTATGGAGGCAAAATTTCTTGGATAGGGAAAATTTTTGATCCGTTCTGCCTTGCCCTGGTGATCGGTTAGCTGGGTTAGTCGCATTTGCAGCTGGGTCCATTGGAAATCATTGATAACATTCGTATCACGCAGCCTGGCCAGTGCTGCAGATTGCATAGCGCTTAGCTGGGTTGCTTTGTTTTTCTTGGTTATGATATAATTCCAATCGGATTCCTCGAGATAGGGTTTCAATGCATCTTCCAAAGACATCAGGCGTTCGGGTATCTGATAATGATCGCCCTGAAACTCCTGGTTATTATCTCTCTTCATATTTTCCCAGGGCCTTGGCTCCCTTAACTGGTAGCGAAGTGCTGTCAACCAGGCAAAATGCCGATAAAAAATTTGTTGCACCTGTGGAGATGATTTTCCTCCCAATGCATCACGTAGGGTATATGCAAAACTACGACTGTCATTAATGATGGCCCCGTAAATCTGACGGGCTTCCCAAATGCGATTGTAACTGGCATTGTTTTTAAAACCAACTATCAATGCTACAGCCGTTCCCAGTATGGCAATGGGCTGCCAGGGCAGGGCGATAAATTGAATGCCAGCTGCATATAAGAGGGTAGGAATGGATGCCAGCACGATCATCCAGTACGTATCTCTGCGGGTCCACTTAAAAAACTCCAGGGGAGTATACCTATTACCTGTATGCATATCTTAAAAATACCGTAATTATAGTAGTTTTAAAGCATGCCAACGGTTTCCTTAAAAGACATTGCTGAAAAGGCCGGTGTTTCCGTAACACTAGTTTCCTATGTACTCAACAACCAGCACGAGAACAGGATCAAAAAAGAAACAGCGGATAAAATCCGTAAAGTCGCGAAGTCGCTGAATTATCAAAAGAACATTGTAGCCCGCAGTTTGAAAACCAGTAAAACTCAGAGTATTGGGCTGATTGTTTCCGATATCGCCAATCCATTTTTTGCACAATTGGCGCGTTGTATTGAAGATGAAGCCGATCGCCAGGGCTATGCTGTTATTTTTGGAAGCTCCGATGAAGACCCGGCTAAATTCAAACGGGTGCTCGACTTTATGTCAACCCGGCAGGTGGATGGTTTGATCATTGCAGCCCCGGCCGGGAGTGAATCCTATATCCGCACATTAAAAAAATCCCAGGCGCCCTTTATTCTGATCGACCGTTATTTTCCGGGAATCGCCTGTGATTATGTTGGAATAAATAACTACGAAGCGGCATTTACAGCTGTTGCCCATCTGCTTTCACAACAAAAAAAGCGCATTGGCATGCTGGCTTTCAGTAATCCATTACATACGCTGCAGGAGCGGACAAGAGGATACCGCGATGCATTAGCAGATGCCGGCATCCGCGTAGAAAAAAACTGGGTGAAAGAACTGGGTACTACTGTATCCTATGCGGAAATCAGGGCTGCCATGAAAGAATTGTTGAAACTCTCCAAACCGGTTGATGCGGTTTTCTGTGCTTCGAATCTGATGTCTGGTTACAGTTTGCAATACATCCATGCACAAGGGTTGAAAGTGCCTGAAAAAATTGCGTTGGTTGGCTTCGACAGCCTGGATGACTTTGAACTGTTTGATGCACCCTATGGCTATATCCGTCAACCTATTCAGCAAATGGGGAACCTCGCGATTCAGCAATTACTCGCTAAACTAAACAGTGCCGCAAAACCTAAGTTCCTGGAATTACAGGCTGAACTGATCTTAAAACATCCGCTGCGGATTTCCTGATTTTCGGTTATACAAAACAGTTATCAACCCGTTAGTGAACTGCAATTTGTACACCCTGCATGTTTTCGGATGTTTTGTATTTAACAATGAAGACCACACTCAATACTAGTCCGCCCAATGCCATGATAGCTCCTGCAAGGGAAGGGTAATTAAATCCTAATCCAAAGGCCAGTGGCAATCCTCCAAAGTATGCACCCAGGGAATTGGCTACGTTGAAAGCTGCCTGCATGAAGGCTGCACCCATTCTTGCGGAATCCTTTGCCGTACTGATCATCAGCATATTGATAGGCGATGAAACGGCCATGGCCAATAGTCCGCACAGAAAAGTAAGGATCAGCGAAAAATATTGATTGTCCGAAAAGAAGAATACAGCCAATAACGTGATTACCTGTAAGAGGAATAGTAAAATGGCTGCTTTATCCGGCCGCATTTTATCTGCCAGAATGCCTCCTAAAATATTTCCGATCACCATCCCCAGTCCGGCTAATAACATAATATACGGAACAAAGGAAGGAGAGAAGCGGGATACATGAATGGAAAGTGGAGCCACATAACTAAACCAGGCAAAGAGTCCACCAAAACCAACCGCAGTAATCAACAGAATCAACCAGGCCTTTCCTGTTTTGAAAAACTGTAATTCATCTCTTACGGAACTGTTTTCACTGGCTTGCTGATCGGGTAGCCATTTGTGAATAAAAAACAGGGTAATTGCTCCAATGAGCGCAACAATTCCGAATGCATACCGCCAGCTAAGCGCCTGCCCAATCAGGGTAACCAGGGGTACCATGGCCAGATTCGCAACTGTCAGTCCGAGGAACATCATCGAGATGGATTGTGCCTGTTTCCCTTCTTTTGCGAGTTGTGAAGCAACAACTGCTCCGATTCCAAAAAATGCGCCATGTGGTAATCCCGATAAAAAACGCAGCAGGATCAGTGAATTGAAATTTGGTGCCAGTCCGGATAATCCGTTAAACAGGGTAAATATGGCCATTAACACCAGCAGTGTTTTCCTGGGATTGTATTTTGTTGAAGCAGCTACCAGTAGCGGGGCTCCTATTACTACACCGAGAGCATAGGCTGAAATAAGATAACCAGCTGTAGGAATGCTGACACCCATGGAAGCAGCAACATCGGGCAATAGCCCCATGATCACAAATTCGGTGGTGCCAATACCAAGTCCGCCAAGCGTTAAAGGAAATATATACTTATTCATAACAAGAATTCGGGTCAGAATGCGTTTACTGTTGAAACGTTTCAACAAATTTACGTAACTTAGTGTATAACATACACATTTGACTATGAAAAATTTGTTAATCGGTGGTATAATAATGGGGGAATCGCCCCTGGGAACCAGCTGGAAGCTTGATTTACAACAGCATAGAGAAATAAGTATTCGACTGATATGGGCAGCTGAAACTGGTCTGGAAGAAAGTATCCGGCAGGCTTTTCCGGAGGCAAAACTGGTTGATGAGCTACAAGACCTGCTTACAGATCCGGAAATTGATCTGGTATTGATCGCCCCTCCTTTTGATAAAGAGCAGCCTGTAGTCGGGCAACTGCTGCAATCCGGAAAACATGTTCGCATGCTGTAAAAAATATATGGAACAGTAAAAAGAAATTCTATATTTGCAATGATGTTGCAAAAAATAGGATTACAGATAATGTTGCTTCAGCTTCTGTTAGGCAACTGGCCAATCACTGCACAGGTGAAGTCAAATCCTTATGCACTTACCATTCAAACAAGCCTTCAAGACTTGCGTCTATCGATTCAGGCTGACTCCAACAAAACAATGGTCAGGCTTAGTGATGTTATTCCAGGCATACAGCTGGATATAAAATATGCCGGCACTGCTAATATCTTTTATGAACAACTATACTCCAGGCCTCATGCTTATATACGATTACCGGTGGCCAAAGCATTGGCAGCGGTTCAGCAGGAACTTCGGGAAATGAGACTTGCCCTGAAAATTTATGATGCATACAGGCCCTACTCAGTTACCTGCCGTATGTTTGAGCGTCTACCGGATACCATTTACATGGGCCTTCCACGAACCGGGAGTAAGCACAACCGCGGAATAGCGCTGGACCTTACATTAATCAATCTGAAAACGGGCAAAGAACTCGAAATGCCAACTCCTTTTGATGCATTGGTATATGCGGCTCACCCGGAGTTTCCACAATTACCCGAGCAGGTTATTCGAAACCGGGAAACACTTAAAAGCATTATGCGGAAACACGGCTTTGAAGTGGATCCACTAGAATGGTGGCATTATAATTATACTGCAGGAAAGAATTATGAACTAATGGATATTGATCCTGACCTTTTTGAACAACTATAATGATTATTCACGCTAAGGTTTGAAATTTTACCCACGATATAAAACGTTTCTGGCAGGTATACTGCTCCTCCTGTATGGCTTTATTTCATTACCTGTAATATTGTGGCATCAGCATGGGCATACCGATGTCTGGAAGAACATTAGCAAGCAGAATACTACCCAATCTGAATTCAAAATAAACGAAGCGGCCTCTACTTCCTGTTCCGTATGTGATCACGAATATGCAACCTATACAGATGAGCATGGCTTCCGATTTATATCTGTAGTCCTATCCCGGCAACCTGCCGCAGCTACAACGATCCGTCAGCTAACACGTTATGAGCGGGCAAATGGGTTGTATCGGGGACCTCCTGCTCTTTAAGTGCATATTTCATCCTCAACCTTAACGGAGTTTTCTTTTTCATTACAAAATAATCATGTCATGCCAGTTCTTGAATTGGTCGGACTGTGCAAGCACTATAATGATGTGCCTGCGCTCACCGACCTGAACCTCTGTATTCAGGAGGGAGAAGTTTTTTGCCTGCTTGGTCAGAATGGAGCAGGTAAAACCACCACTATTCATCTTATTTTAGGCTTTCTGGAAGCGAGTTCAGGATCTTGTTCTATTAACGGAATTCCTGTTCAGGTAAACAGCACTGAAAGTCGAAAAGAAGTAGCTTATATTCCTGAAATTGTTCAGTTATACGGACAATTATCAGGCCTCGAAAATCTTGATTTTTTTAGCCGGCTTGCGGGCTTAAAATACCCGCAGGCAGAATTGAGTGCTTTTCTTTCCAAAGCAGGGTTGCAAAAGGACGCCCATACAAAACGATTAGCCACCTATTCAAAAGGGATGCGTCAGAAAGTAGGTATTGCAATCGCCCTGGCGAAAAATGCAAAATTGATTGTAATGGATGAACCTACCAGTGGACTGGATCCCAAAGCAACCGCTGAATTCACTCATTTGTGTAAAAACTTATCAGCTGAAGGCACCACCATTTTTATGGCAACCCATGATATTTTCAATGCAGTCAGTTTAGGTACCCGAATAGGAATTATGAAGGAAGGAAAACTGGTTCATGAACTTTCTACCAAAACCATCAATGCGGAAGCTTTACAACAGCTTTATCTGGAAACTATTTAAGCTTAATCTAATGAAATATATAGTTCTCATTACCTTATACATGTTTTTTGTTTTGTCTAGTCTTGCTCAATTTTCAATTTCAGGTAAAGTTGAATCCGAATCAAAAGAACCTCTGCCAGGAGCTACCATCGAACTTCGATCAAAGAAAAACAGCTATACAGCCATAAGTAATGATCAGGGAATATTTTTACTGTCATCTCTTCCTGGTGGCCGTTATATGGTAAAGGTCTCATCAATCGGATTTGAAGAATATATTGAAACAATTGTACTGGATGAAAAAAAGGTTTTGAATGATCTGAACGTACGTTTAATTCAATCCCATTCCTTCCTGCAGGCGGTGGAAGTTACCGGAAGGGCATCCAGAAAATATACCAGCGATTATTCATTCGGAGCTACCAAAACAGCAATGCTCAACAAAGATATTCCGCTTGGAATTGCTACTATCACAAAAGAATTAATACAGGACCGCCAGGCTTTTCAATTAGCGGATGCGGTCAAAATTGCCAGTGGAGTAATTCCGTCGAGTTATTACAATCAATATGCTATCCGCGGTATCAGCCAGAATGAAGAGGGTCAGATTATCAATGGCATGCGTACCCGACAGTTTTATTTTCTTCAACCACTTACTACCAATATTGAAAGGGTAGAAGTAATTAAAGGTCCGGCCAGTGCCAGTTTCTCCAGCGTGGATCCAGGTGGCAGTATTAATCTGGTAACCAAAAAGCCTCTGGATGTTTCCAGAAAGAATATTAGTGTCAGTGCTGGTAGCTTTAGTACCATACGTGGTACTCTTGATTTTACCGGTCCGCTTAATGAATCAAAAACACTACTGTACAGATTGAATGCCGCGTATCAGGAAGCCAAAAGTTTTCGTGACCTGATCGGCCAGAAAAATTTATTACTCTCTCCTTCTTTCAGCTATATCCCAAATAAAAAGACATCTGTAAATGTTGAGTTGATTTATTCGAACAATGATGGGAAGCTGGATCGTG
>CAZJNY010000066.1:0-16290 GCA_964547405.1 uncultured Flavihumibacter sp.
TATGAAAGTTGATTTTCAGAAATATGCAGATGGACTGGTTCCGGCTATCATTCAGGATCATACTACCCAGAAAGTTTTGATGCTGGGATTCATGAATGAAGAGGCCCTGAAAAAAACAGAGCAAACCGGGAAAGTGACGTTTTTCAGTCGCACTAAAAACCGTCTCTGGACAAAAGGGGAGGAGAGTGGTCATTTCCTTGAACTAAAGTCAATGGCAGTGGACTGTGATCAGGACACCTTACTGATTAAAGCCAATCCATTAGGTCCTACCTGCCATACCGGCGCCGATACCTGCTGGAGCGAAAGGAATCACCATGAAGATTTTTTGTTCTACCTGGAAGATATTATTGATCTGAGAAAACAGGCTTCTCCGGATGCTTCCTATGTTGCCAAGCTTTTCTCGAAAGGACTGAATAAAATTGCTCAAAAAGTAGGAGAGGAAGCAGTGGAAACTGTGATTGAAGCAAAAGATAGTAACGATGCGCTGTTTTTAAACGAATCGGCGGATCTGCTATTTCATTACCTGATTCTTCTCAATGCAAAAGGATTCAAATTGCAGGATGTAATTGATATCCTGAAAGACCGTCACGCTAAATAAAGTACACGTATGAAACTAGTTTTTCGAATTGCTGCTGCGCTAACCCTTTTTATGGGTAGCACAAACAGTTTTGCTCAACAGGGCTTTCAGATTGACGGAAACATCTCCGGTTTGCCCGATAAATCACTGGTGGTAATTACGGACCCTGACAATCCTTCGGATACATTGGCCAGAACACTATCAAAACAAAATCAGTTTGTATTGAATGGTGCCATTGAAGCGGTGAAACTCTATAATATCTCATTTCTTCCTTCTGAAAAAAAAGGGTTGCTTTTTCTGGAAAACAAAAAGATGAAACTTTCCGGCGACATCAATGCCATTCAACAACTGAAATTGCAGGGCTCTGTTGCGCATGATGGTTTTATCGCTTTTCAGCAGGAGTTTGAGCCCTATTTTAAAGAATATTCACAACTCTCCCAAGCTGCCAATAAATCGGGTGTAACGGACAGTCTGATGCAATCCTACAAACAACTGGTCAGCAAATTGGGGGCGGCAGCTGAAAAATTTGCAGCGGCAAGAAAAGACCAGGTAGTTGCTCCCTTTATGTGGGCAACGATAATGCAGGTAATTGAAAATCCGGATCTGGTCGAAAAAAGCTTTGCCGGATTTACACCGGAAGTGAAGTCCAGTTTCTATGGACAGTTCCTGGAGAGCCGGATTGCAGACAGCAAAATCGGCCGGATTGGATCTCCTGCCCTGGAGTTTACCCAAAATGATCCGGCGGGATCTCCGGTTAGTCTTTCCTCTTTTCGCGGAAAATATGTGCTGGTTGATTTTTGGGCCAGCTGGTGTGGACCCTGCCGGCAGGAAAACCCCAATGTGGTATTAGCGCATGATCGCTTTAAAAATAAAAATTTCACCGTACTGGGCGTATCCCTTGATAATAACAAAGAAAAATGGGTGAAAGCAATAAAGGATGATCAGCTCGACTGGACCCAGGTTAGTGATCTCAACTACTGGCAAAACGAAGTTGCACTCAAATACAAGGTCCAGTCCATTCCACAGAACCTGCTGATTGATCCGAACGGAATCATCATTGCCAAAAACCTCCGTGGTGAGGAATTACAGGCCAAACTATGTGAGCTGCTTGGATGTGAAAAATAAGCACTTAGAATTCAACAATAAAACCCAGTGTAGGCAATAGCCTGCCATCATTATTGTCAAGGATGACAGGGATGCCATTACTGCCGTTTTGCCGGATAGGCTGACCATCGGTGGTTTGAAATCCAGTGTTATCAGCAGTTCGCTGGAAAGTGTATTGAGGAATGCCCGGGTTTTTAGAACTGTACCAGTTCTGGATATCCAGGTATAAATCCAGCGTAAACCGGCGGAGGTTCCATTTTTTATCGATCCGGATATCGCTGGCATGAAAGGCCGGAAGTTCGAGCGAATTCGTTCTGTTGAAATCAAATACACCTGTTCCCAATGTTAAATAATTCAATTGACTGGCAGTAAGATCAAAAGGGGTATAAGGAGCAGCACCCTGGTACCGGAATTTCAATCCGATTTCCCAGTTGCGATTGAGTTTGTATCCCGCTGTTATACTTAAAAGGTGCCGGTTGTCCCAGCTGGAACGAATCCAATTTGAATTCAGGCCGGTAAAATCGGAACGCGAAAAGGTATAACTCAGTATACCAAAAAAGCGTTTACTCAATTTTTGCTGCGCAAAAAATTCAATACCGTAGGCCCGGCCTTCTCCATCCTGCACTACCGGTTCATTGCCCACTGCTCCAAATTCAGTGCCTTTGTTTGCCAGGCTGATACCATCCAGAATACTGATGGGATAATTGGAGTATTTTTTATAAAACCCTTCCAGCGTAAAACGGGTGGAATTTGAAGGCAGCCACTCAAATCCTGCTACCAGATGCCTGCTGCGAATATAATCGCCCGGATTTGAGCGGCCTGCCAGGCTGTATTCAAAAGCCAGCTGCGTATAACTGGGTAAGCGATAATACAATCCGTAACTGGCGCTGAAATTCCAGTTGGCAGCTAAAGCCAGACTGGCACTGATTCGTGGGCTCCACTGTTTAAACGGATTGGAAACACTATTGCTGGCAGAATTTCCATCAACCCGCATGCCTGCACTGATTGCCAGTCGGTCTTCCCATACTCTCCGGCCGGTTTGTACAAAAGCTCCGTAGCGCAAAAAGTTTAGCCGGGTATCCGTAGTCAGTTCTTCTGCTGGTTGTATTTCGTTGCCCTGCTCATCTGTGAGCGCCGGACGAAACAACTGATAAAAATCGTTGCTGAATTGCGCATACTGAGCGGAAGCTCCATAACTGATTTTCCATTTATTGATACTAACGGTCTGGTCGAACCGAAGTTTGTTTTCTGTTTCCTGGCTATTGATCCGGAACGTGCGGCTGTCCTCTGATGGTTCATCGTTGTTTTCGTACTTATCAGCCCGATTATTCAGGGTGTTCCGGCTCAGGGAAAGCGTCCAGAAGCCGCGATCCGTTAACCGTTTCAGACTGGCTCCAATGGTATAATTCCACTGGTTGATTAAAGGACTGCTGTTAACAGCATATAATTTTTCCGGAGTTGCTTCTTTTGGTGCGGCAAACCGGAATTCATCAATGGCTCCGATGCCCAGTACCTGAAAGCTGGTTTTATCGTTGATTCTTGTGTTGGTCTTAAATTGAAAATCCCAGTAATTAGGTCGGATGGGAAGATCCAGTGCCTGGAATAACAACTGCAGATAACTGCGGCGGGCACTGGCTAAGAAAGTTGTTTTCGGACTGATGGGACCATCAAAAGTGGCAGCCAATTCTGTTGCACTCAGGCGAATATTTCCCTGTAGCCGGTTGGGGTTGCCATTTTTTTGTTTGAATTGAAACACGCTGCTAAGTGCATTGTCATAACGGGCATCAAAAGCCGAACTGCTGAGTTTTACATCCTCGATAAAACTCACATTCAGAATTCCCTGGGGGCCGCCGCCGCTACCCTGTGTTCCAAAATGATTGATCAGGGGCACTTCAATTCCATCCAGGTAAAATACATTTTCACTGGGTGCACCACCACGGATAATGATATCGTTTCGAAAGCCACCTCCACCAACTCCACCACCAACACCAGGGAGGGACTGAATAACCCGGCTGATATCAAAATTGCCACCCGGATTGGCCTTGATCTCTTCTGTTGTCAGGCGTTGAATGCTTAAAGGGGATTCCAGCGTTGTTGCCCTTACCGTAGCCCGTTTTCCGCTTACAATCACTTCACTCAGGCTGGTACCTGCAGGATCCAGTTCGATACTGAGGTTATTTTCATTTCCGGAGGTAATCACCAGGTTCGACAGGGTTTTATCCGCAAAACCGATGGCTGTCAGTACAAGTGAATAGGATCCTGGATTTATTCCGGAAATCCGGAATCTTCCCAGTGAATCCGTGCTGCTACCGATGGTTGCGGGGATAAGGGCCACTGAAGCGCCGGGTATGGGTTTCTGCGTATTGCGGTCTACCACGGTTCCACTGATGGATCCGGTAGTTTGTGATAACAGTTCGGTGCTTTGCAGCAGGCAAAGAAAAATTCCCAGAATCAGACGCATAGGAAAGGATCGTTTCATGTCAGAAAATTACTAAACAGAGTCAAACAACAATCCGCTTTTGAATATGTTCATTGAAATCCGTTCAACTTGTTGAATTACAGGATTTATCCTAATTTCAGGCAAACGCTGCACACACAGGGAATCCTGTATCAGAATAATTACAACCCGGCATGAAATTTTTAAGGTGGCTCCAGTTAGCAGGCAGCTGTTTATTATTGACTTTTACCAGTTCCGCTCAGAAAGTAAATAACCAGTACAATCTCTCCATTCGGAAAACTTCTCAACCAGTACAGATAGACGGTATTGTTGATGATGCAGCCTGGAAGGAAGCGGATAAAGCCCGTGATTTTTTTATGGTGCTCCCCATGGATACCAGTTTTGCCAATATCAAAACAGAAGTCCAGATGAGTTACGACGATCAGTTTCTCTATCTGGTTGCTGTCTGTTATTATGGAAAAAAAGGCAACTATGTAGTGGAATCCTTACGCCGTGATTTTGCCTTTCAGAAAAATGACAACTTTCTTTTTTTCTTTGATCCGTTTGAAGACCAGACCAGTGGCTTTTCTTTTGGTGCCAATGCTGCCGGAGCACAATGGGATGGATTTATTTATGAGGGTGGTAAGATGGACCTGAGCTGGGATCATAAATGGATTTCGAAAGTTGTCAATTATGATGACCGTTGGGTATTTGAAGCAGCCGTTCCGTTTAAAACAATCCGCTATAAAAAAGGGATTACCAACTGGGGCATTAATTTCAGCCGGAATGATCTGCAGGCATTTGAGAAAAGCAGCTGGGCACCGGTTCCGAGGCAATTTCCAACAGTTTCGCTGGCCTATACCGGCAACCTGGTCTGGGATGCACCACCTCCCTCAACAGGTGCGAATATTTCATTGATACCCTATGTGCTGAGCGGACTTTCAAAAGATTATGAGAAGGGAACCCCGACCGAGTTTCGAAAAGATATCGGCGCCGATGCCAAAATCAGCATTACCTCTTCTCTTAATCTGGATCTTACCGTCAATCCTGATTTCTCACAGGTAGAAGTAGACCGCCAGGTGACCAATCTTGATCGTTTCGAATTGTTTTTTCCGGAACGCAGACAATTCTTTTTAGAGAACGCAGACATTTTTGGAAATTTTGGATATGCCAATATCCGTCCGTTTTTCTCCAGAAGGATCGGGCTGAATGTGCCCATACAGTTTGGAGCGCGACTAAGTGGAAAGCTCAATAAGGATTGGCGGATCGGTATCATGGATATGCAAACCCGGTCGGTAGCTGAAAGGGATTTGCCGGTTCAGAATTTTGCGGTGGTATCACTTCAACGAAAACTATTTTCCCGTTCCAATATTGGTTTTCTGTTCGTTAATAAACAATCTATCAATTACGAGCCTGATAAACTTCCGGAAACTCCTGAGCATCGGCAATATAACCGAACACTGGGGTTGGAATACAACCTGGCTTCTCCCGGAAATTACTGGACAGGTAAGGCGCTGGTTTTAAAATCTTTCAGTCCGGTTGGCGGGAACAGAACCATAACTACGGCGGCTAATCTCAATTATACCAGCAGGCAATTGTTTCTTTCCTGGCAACATGAATATGTGGGGAAGGATTTCCAGGCAGAAGTCGGGTATGTACCCCGCACCGGATATATCCGGTTCAACCCCCAGGCAGGATACCTGTTTTTCCCCAAAAAATCACCCGTACTTAGTCATGGCCCGCTGTTGCAGTCCAGTTATTATACAAATGAACAGGGACGAAAAACAGATTTTGAACACAGCCTGACCTATCGCACCAATTTCAGAAACCAGTCTGTTCTGAATGCCTTTTTATCAAACTCCTATATTGAGTTACTGATGCCATTTGATCCTACTAATACAGGATCAGATTCCCTTGCAACCGGCACCAAACACCGGTTTACTACTGCCTATATTGAATATATATCCAAACCGAAAAGCCTGTTCACCTATGCGGCGAATATCCGGTACGGAGGTTATTACAATGAAGGAAGCCGCCTTCAACTGACAAGTGAATTCGGATACCGGTTTCAACCTTATGTCGGTATTACCATGAGCAGTACATATAATGATATCCGGATACCCGGTACCTGGGGCAGAAGAAGTTTCTGGCTGGTGGGCCCCCGCGTAGATGTTACCCTTACAAATAACTTTTATTTTACTGCCTTCGGACAATACAATGAGCAAACCAGAAACATCAACCTGAATACAAGATTACAATGGAGGTTTAAACCCGCTTCCGATTTTTTCATTGTATATACAGACAATTATCTGCCGGAATACATGTCGGTAAAAAACCGCGCCCTCGTAGCGAAATTTACCTACTGGTTCAGTTTGTAAATGCGGTTAATGCCGATTGCCTTCTCTCACCTTGAAGACATGCAGAATGGCAGGGAAAAGGGCGTCTATAGTTTCGGTTGCGCCTGCCGGTGAGCCGGGTAGGGTAAGGATCAGCATATCACCGGCAAAACCGGCAACTCCCCGCGATAACATGGCATATGGCATCCGTTGCTGCCCATAATGACGGGCAGTTTCCATGATTCCGGGAATCTCGCGATCCAGCAATGGCTGTATGGCATCTGGTGTAATGTCTCTGGGTGAAAGTCCGGTGCCTCCGGCAAAAATGGCCAGCCTGCAACCGGAGGAAGCAAGCTGTTGAACAGTTTGCTGGATCAGCTGAAAGTCATCCGGAATGGTTTTTTCCATCCAGAGATCCAGCTGAAGCGCCTTTATTTTTTCTGCAATAAGTTTTCCGGTCAGGTCCTGATTGTTGCCTGCGGAAATGCTGTCGGAACAAATGATAACCGCGGTTTTCAGTTCGGTTGCAGGTAGATATTGGTTATCGGATTTGCCGCCTTTTTTTTCTTCCAGGCGAATATTGCTGATCTCAACGCCTTTATCAATTGGTTTGAGCATATCATAAATAGTAAGCGCCACCAGGGAGGCACCGTGCATGGCTTCCACTTCCACACCGGTTTTATAAATGGTATGCACTTCTACTCTGATGAGTATGGCCTTTTCTTCCAATTCAAATGAAATAGCAGCAAATTCAATCGGTAAAGGGTGGCAATCAGGAATCAGATCACTGGTTTTTTTTATAGCCAGTAAACCGGCCGCCCTGGAAAATTCAAAAATATCACCTTTCGGTACCTTCCTGTTTCGTATGGCGTCCATTGTTGCATCAGCAGAAACAACAACACGTGCTGTAGCAATTGCTTTTCGAAGGGACACTGATTTATGTGTGATTGGTACCATGCTTATTTATTTACTTTCCATTGATGTCCCTCTTCTCCGAGGATTTCTTTTCCCCAAACCGGCAGTTCTGCCTTGATTCGTTCCACCAGCTCAGAACAGGCTTCCATCGCCGCCTTTCTATGAGGGGCTGAAGTAAATACAAAGAGGCAGATTTTTCCGGTAGGTACAAACCCTAAACTATGATAGATATGTGCACAGCTAAGTTCGTATTGTTCAAAGACGGATTCCCTGATTTCCTGCATTTTTTCCAATGCCATTTCTTCGTAGCTGCTGTATTCAATACCAGTTACAAGTTTATTATCGATAGCATCTGCACGAACCTGTCCCATGAAAATGCTGTGTCCGCCAATGCCGGTTTTGCTTTCATGCTTTTGAACCTGTTCTGCGATAAAGGAAGGTTCAATCGGTCCCTGTACAAATAGCTGTTTAGTTTTTTTCTCTTTCATAGGCTGAAGTTGTCAGAGTGACTGCCTGTTGCAGCCCCCCTGCCAGACTGTAGACAGTCCGGCTTTTTCCAAAATGTTCGGTGAGCAGGGTTGCAGCTTTCCTGCTTCTAACCCCACTCTGGCAAAATAATAGTACTGTGGATCCATTGATTTCGTTAAGGCGTCCAGCAAGTTCACTCAGCGGAATCTGACTAATATCGGTAGCTGTAACAACAGGTGTTTCATGGTATTCACGCACATCAATTACCTGCACCAGTTTGCCTTGCCGCAATTGGATAAACTGATCCTCTTTTATTTCTATTCCCTTCGCATCTTCTCCACAGAGCCATGCATAATCGGTTTGTTGAAATTCATCTCTTGTTGCCGGCAGATCTTTGCTGCCCATCGGATGTTTGCTCAAACCAAATACGGATGTTTCATTGGTGAGTGCATTATAGGTGAATAGCTGGTCAATCAGGGCATTGCCAATTCCTGTAATCAGTTTGATGGTTTCCGTAGCCATCTGTATGCCAATCAACCCGGGTAATACGCCCAATACCCCAGCTTCCGCACAATTGAGAACATCGTTTGCCGCAGGAGGTGTTGGAAAAAGATCCCGGTACTGAACCGGGTTTTTTCCAGTAGCATTAAAAACAGCAACCTGCCCCTCGAACTGCGAAATTGCGCCCATTATTAATGGCTTATTCAGCAGCACGCAGGCATCATTGAGCATATAACGGGTGGAGAAATTATCGCTGCCATCCAGGATGATATCATAGGTTTCCAAAACTGATAAACAATTGGAAGCATCCAGTCGGATCGGATAGGCTATCAGTTCTATTTCACTATTTCTTTTTTGCAATTGTGAAACTGCGGCGGTTACTTTTAAACTACCCAGGTCTTCTTCGGTAAAGAGCACCTGGCGGTGCAGATTGCTTGCCTGAACCTGATCAAAGTCTGCAATACCAATAGTTCCTGTACCTGCGGCAGCGAGGTATAACAGTGCCGGACAACCGAGACCTCCGGCTCCAACCACCAGCACTTTTGCGGTAGCCAGTTTTTCCTGCGCAGCAACGCCAAATCCTTTCAGTATCTCCTGACGCTGGTACCGGTTTTTAATATGTGGCTCCTGGTTTTTCATCCGCCTGAAAAGGGTGGTAATAAGGCAATGGCAGCACCGGGTTGAATCGGTACATTTTCTGCCTGAATTTTTTTATTGATGGCGATGGCATAGGCCTTGCCAGCTAGTAAAGGAAACCTTGTTTCAAGTGCCTGCTTTAACTCTGCCACTGTTGCCGGATGTGGAAGTTCAAGCTGCGTTCCGCCTATTATTTCCTGCAGCTGCCCGAATAGTTGTATCTGAATAGTTGGTGAACTCATGCGTTGGTAAATAACAATTTAAAAGAAGCCAGGCATAAAACAGCCGCCAGTATATTCTTTAATACAGTCTGCCTGAATCGGAGGGAACCCAGCCAGGCACCCAGGCATCCGCCTGCAAAGGCGATGAGCACCATGCCCACCATATCGCTGCTGAATTGAATGCCCTTGCTTACCTGTCCGAATAAACCAGCCAGTGAATTTACGAAAATGAACAGTGCGCTGATTGCGGCTGTTTGTTTTTGGTTTGCCCAATTTGCCAATAATAAAATGGGGGAGAGCAGAATGCCACCGCCAATGCCAATCAGACCGGATAAAAAACCGATCCCGGCACCGATCAGAACCGAACCGGTTGTATGGGATGCCTGTAAAGGAGCTTCCTGCTGTTGCGAAAAAAAGAAAAATCTGGCAACCGGAAAGAGCAGCAGGCCACCCAGTATCTTTTTATAAAGCCCGGATTCCAGTCCAATGGTACCTCCCAGATAAGCCATTGGTATGGAGGCAAGCGCCAGCGGCAGAAACAGCTTCCAGTTAAAATGTTTACCCCGGTAAAATTGTAAAAAAGCCATCAATGACACAAAAAGATTCAGCAGCAGGGCAGTGGGTTTCATTAATTCCGGCGCGAATCCATAGATTGCCATTAATGCCAGGTATCCACTGGCACCTCCATGTCCTACCGATGCATAGAGAAATGCCACAATAAACAACAGAATATAAAATATAGCTAAGCTGTCCATGCTGATTCAGGTTAGGAGATGAATTTCCACTTGCTCACCGGTACGTATAACCGAAGTTTCCGCAGGTAAGACCACCAGGCAATTCGCTACTGCAAAGGAATTTAGTTTATAGGATTCCTGGGAAGGCAAAATGGCAACCTGCCCATCTGAATAATATCCTTTTAAAAATACGGTGAGTGCTGCCGGTTTTTTATAATCGCCCGACACAGTTGCTGTTTTTATTGTTGGAATAAGTTCTTTTTGCATCATGCCGGAAACGGCAATGGTTACATATTCATAAAAACAGGTGAGTACAGAAGAGGGATTGCCAGGTAGTCCCATTACAAGGGTATTGCCTTTTTTCCCGGCATACAAAGGTTTACCAGGGCGTTGCTGAACTTTATGGAAAAGGGGCGTTACGGCACAGGCTTCGGTAGCAGCCAGCGTATAATCATAATCGCCCACACTTATTCCACCTGTGATCAGCACCAGGTCATGTTTTTCCAATGCATCGCTCAGTGCAGGTGTCAGGATCTCCAATGTATCCGGAACCCTGCTTTCAGTGGCTGCTTCCAGTCCTAAGGTTTGCAGGGCAGCTTTCAGTGCTATTGAGTTTGATTCATATACCTGTCCATATGCAAGCGGAAGGCCGGGTTCCTGCAATTCATTACCGGTTATCAGCAAGGCAATTCGGGGCGCTGGAAAAATCTCAACGGAACGAATGCCCATACCTGCGAGGAAGCCAATGGCTGCCGGTGTGAGCAGGGTGCCGGCAGGCAGTGCCAGTGAACCTTTCCGGATTTCAGATCCGGGTAACCGGACATTATCACCGGGTTTAAGATCAGGCGCATCGATATATACCTGGTTCTCCTGTCTGTTGGTTTTTTCCTGCATAACTACCGTGTCTGCTCCCTCCGGAACAGGGGCTCCCGTAAAAATGCGCATGGCCATGCCTCCGGGTAAATCAATTTTTTCATGCCTGCCGGCTGCTATTTCTCCAATTACCGGCATCGCAAGGCCAGGTTTCCAGCCTTCAAATAAAAACGCGTATCCATCCATACCTGCCTGTGGGAAGGAAGGGATATCAATTGGTGCATACAGGTCGGAGGCCAGGGTTTTTCCAATGGCCTGTTCTAGCGAAACAACCACTGGTTCCAGTGTGCTGCAACTGTCTTTTATCAATTCTTTGGCTGCTGCTACAGAAATCATATTAGCCTCCTATGGTGATCATTGACCGGTTTACCAGATGGGCCGTATCGATGTGTTCGAAATCAGAAGAGAACTGGCCGCCTAATTCGCGGTGTTTGTTTAAGATGGTCTGGCTGATAAGTGGCAGTATATCCTGTCCCTGCCGCATTGGTCCGAGCAGGTCGGTTTCCGAAGTAGAGAACAGACAGTTTTTCAATTTGCCATCTGCCGTCAGGCGAATCCGGTTACAGGTGGAACAAAAATTATTACTCATCGTGCTGATTACTGCAAAACTTCCCGCATGCCCGGGTATCTGATATTTTTTTGCCGTATCATTCGGCGCTCCCTGAATGGGTACGATATCATACAATGCACCAACCCGGGTCAGTATTTCCTGCCAGGTGACTACCTGGTTGGAACTCCATTGATTTCCACTGAACGGCATGAATTCAATAAAACGGATATGGATAGGCGAAGTTTTTGTCCACTCCACAAAATCCGGAATCTCCTGTTCATTGAGCCCCTTCATTACCACCACATTTACTTTCACATGAAAATGCTGTTGCAGCAATAATTGAATGGAATCCATCACCTGATTAAACTGATCACGTCGGGTGATTTGCTGAAAGCGCTCAGCGTTGAGGGTATCCAGGCTGATATTTATGGAGCGTATGCCGGCTTCCTGCAAAACCGGCAAAAAAGCAGGTATCCTTGTACCATTGGTGGTGATTGTAAGTTCAACCGGCAGTTTTGAAAGCTTTGTAATAATAGCTGCTGCATCTTTGCGAACCAGGGGTTCTCCTCCGGTCAGCCTGATTTTTGTGACCCCCAATTCTACAAACTGCGCCGCCAGCTGATAAATTTCATCCACCTGCATTAACTGGCTGGCGGGTGTGAAGGAGTACTCCTCATCCGGCATACAATAAAAACACCGAAGGTTACAGTTATCTGTTAAAGAGATACGCAGGTAATTGTGAAACCTGCCAAAACTATCATTCAATAATTCACTCATTTCATTTCCTCCAAAAAACGTTCATAATCTTCAGGTGTATCAATATCCCTGATGCCCTCCGGAAATTCCAGCTTCGCAAGTTGTCCGGGTATGGAGCGGATCAGTTTTTTTGCACCTGTTTCTCCTTTTAGCTGAAGCAATTCAGGGAACATGCTGGCATCAAAAATTGCCGGAGTACCTGCTTCCCCTTCATATACTGCCGCCGCAACCGGTTGTCCGGATGCCACCCAAGTTAACCATAATTTTTTCAAAACACCGGCATCAGCCGAGGGCTGATCTGCTACCATTAGCAACACTCCGTTGATTGTTGATGCTGCATCTATAGCCGCCTTTACTCCAATACGGATACTGGATGCCATTCCCTCTTCCCAATCCCTGTTGCGGATAATGCTTACCGGTGTTGTTGCCAAATGGGTGCGCACCTGCTCATCCGCAGCACCAGTTACAACAAGTACAGGTCCAAGTGCTGCATCCAGGGCAGCTTCTACTGCATGCTGTAATAAACTTTTTCCTCCGATTTCCAGAAACTGTTTGGGTTTACCCATCCTGGATGAATTGCCTGCTGCTAATATTATGATGGCTACAGTATTCATCGGATGGAAGAATCTGTATGTATGGGAGTGGATTTAGTACGCAGTGATGGACCTTTTTTGCCCGCCATGAATCCCTGAATTTCGCTGATTATCGCCAGGGCAATTTCATCCGCATTTTCGGCACCGATATCATAACCAACCGGGCCATATAATTTTTCTTTCTGCTCCTCAGAATAGCTGACCCCTTCTGCTTTCAATTCATCCAGCATCCGCTCCAGTTTTTTCCGGGGTCCCAGGCATCCGATATAAGGAATTTCAGTTGTCAGCAAATTTTGCAGCATGGCCTTGTCATACTGGTAATTATGTGTCATCAAAAGCGCGGCTGTTCGCTGATCGATTACCATTCCCTCCAATGCTTTTTCCGGTTTGGTAACTAAAATTGTACAGCCACTTTGAAACCTGTCTGGATTTGCATGCGTGGGGCGTCCATCCATAATGGTCACCGGCCATCCTAGTTGTTCGGCGAAATGTACAATGGGCAGCACATCATTGCCTGCTCCTGCAATCAATAAGGATACCGGTGCTGCGATATATTCTATAAACCCGTTCCAGTTGGAATCTTCCAGGTCCGTTTGTATCCAGCCGGGTTTTTTTGACGCGAATGCCGCTGCTGCTGCATCCAGGATCAGCGTTTCTGGTATTGATTCGGGAATGGATCCCCATTGTTTGCCGTCTTCCTGTACCAGCAGGCAGGTACCAATCTGGGCAGTATTTTTTTCTGCCAGGGAAAAAAGCGTAACCAGCACATAAGCCTGCCGTTGTGCTGCTATCCTGCGGAACAGCTGTATCGGGTTGTTGGGCGAATTATTGGCTATGGGTTCCATTAATACCTGGATGACTCCTGCACAACCAAGTTGCACGCCTAAATAACTGTCGTCTTCATCCCTGGTATCATAGGTCACGATTTTACTTTCCTTCTGGTGGATCACCAGCAACGCTTTGCGAAGCGCATCCCCTTCGAGGCAGCCTCCACTGATAGCCCCGGTCATCCTGCCATCTTCAGTTACCAGCATTCGGGCGCCGGCCCGTCTGTAAGAAGAACCTTCCACCTGCACCACCGTTACCAGGGCGGCCGATTTATTTTCCTCCGCCAGTTTATCGTATGCTTCAACAATGCTTCTGATCTCTTTCATACCTGCTTTGTTGCTTAAAGGTACAAAATGAAAATTGCCGGTTCAGGAATGAACCGGCATTGGTTTGTGGTATCAGGAGTAAGCGCCCTAAAATCCCAGTCCTACCGTGAAACCGCTAATTTTTCCGCTAAAACTGTAGTTTCCTGCTGGTGCTGCTGCACCTGTATTCAAATTGATTTCATAGAGTTTTGTACTTCCGTTTACAGTGAGGATTGCCCATGCGGTTCCTGATTGTCCGCCGATGTCAAAACCGTTACTGCTTTCAAAACTGAGGCCGGTTGATCCTACTTCTACCAGGGTGCCATTATTGGGCGGGTCCTGGCGGTATAATTTTCCGGTTCCGCAATCGAGATCATAGAGGATGGTAGTTGTTGCCCCGGCAAAATTATTGGTATAGGCTGCACCCGTTACAGATGGAGTACCCGGATTCAGCATGCCATCCGTAGCTGCCAGACTTCCATCATTTGGATTCAGGCGGAGGTTTTGGCCCCTGTTACTTACTACCCGGATCCGGTCAACAGTGGGATTGAAGTCAAACCCGAAATGCGTTCCGGAAAGTACTGTTGACAATGGAAGGGTTCCAACAGCACTGGCAGCACCACTTGCTGTGTTAAGTGTGTACAACCGGCTGGTACTTCCAAGCGCATATAGAGCACCGTTAGCAGGTCTGAAATCTATTCCTAGTACGGTTTCGCCAGGTTGCATTCCGGTTATTGCTTTGGAAACCGGCATTGGGTTGGTTGGGTCAAATATCAGCAGGTTGGTTTCTCCGCTGATTGCATAGGCTACCGGTGCCGTTGGAATTGCCAGGCCCATAGCTTTTGTAACGCCCATCAATTCACCGATTTTCACCGATTTGCCGGTGGATAGATCTATCTGAAACAATTGTGCTTTGCCATTTTTGTCGGATACGGCCAGTGCGGCACCATTATCCGGACTAATATCAAAACCGATTTCACCACTGAAATCATTGTTCAGTTTTCCTACTGCTACCAGGGTCCCGTTATTGGGTGGGTCCTGTTTGTATAACATATCGGTTTCCGTATCGATATCAAAAAGGGTAGTGGTGGTAGTGCCTGCTTTACTATCTGTATAGGCAACACCGGTTACCATGGCATTGCTGACACCATTAATAACACCATCGGTTGCAACCACGGCACCAGTTTCCGGGTGTACCCGAAGGTTTTGACCGTTGCTTGTTACAATCCGGATTCTGTCAACAGTTGGGTTGAAGTCAAAGCCGGCTACTGTACTTGCGAGCGCGGGACTAAATGCGGCAGATCCAATAGCAATTGTGTTACCTGTTTCCGGATTGATAACCAGGAGCCGACTGGTATTACTCAGCGCATATAGCTGACCGGTAGCTGGCCGGAAATCAATCCCAATCAGTGATTCGCCTTCCTGAAGTCCCTTTACCGAAACCGTGCTGATCGGCATTTTGGGTGAACTGGCATTAAATGATACCAGTTTATTGCCTGCATCCAGTACCAGGAATTCAATATCCGGACCTTTCGGGTCCATTCCCGGTGTATCCTCTTTTTTACAGGAACTAAAAGCGAAGAGTGTTGCGAGTGCTGCGCACGCAACCATGTGTGTTGTTGTCCTTTTCATGGTATCCAGTTTGATGATTTGAGATACCTACGAGAAAGGATGAAGTCTGGATTTAGTGGATTAAAAAAAATTATGGCTGCAGTTGCCGGCGGTATAACTGAATGGTATTTTCCAGTCCCAGATAAAGGGCGTCACATACCAGCGCATGACCAATTGAAACCTCTGCCAGATAAGGAATTTGCCTGGAAAAATACCCCAGGTTTTGCAGATCAAGATCGTGTCCGGCATTGATTCCAAGTCCCAGTTCCTGCGCCCTTTTCGCTGCCTGAACGTAGGGCGCTATGGCTTTTTCTTTGTCTTCCGTAAACATCCGGGCATAGGCTTCGGTATATAATTCTATCCGGTCTGTACCGGTTTCAACCGCGCCTTCCACCATTTCCAGCACGGGGTCCACGAAGATGGATGTCCGGATGCCAGCCTGTTTGAATACCCGGATCATTTCCTGCAGGTATTCTTTGTGCTCGATGGTATTCCAGCCATGATCAGAAGTGATTTGACCCTCTGCATCCGGTACCAGCGTCACCTGATCAGGTTTTACTTCCAGCACCAGTTCAATGAATTTTGCTTCCCGGCAATTTCCTTCAATATTAAACTCGGTAGTTATGATCGGTTTGATGGCTCTCACATCTGCATACCGGATATGACGCTCATCCGGCCGCGGATGAACGGTCACGCCATCGGCACCAAATAACTGTACATCTTTTGCTGTTTTCACTACATCCGGATTATTCCCTCCCCGGCTGTTCCGGATCGTAGCAATTTTGTTGATGTTGACTGAGAGTTTTGTCATAGGGCAAATGTATGGAAGATGGAGGAAAGGAAGA
>CAZJNY010000067.1:0-1504 GCA_964547405.1 uncultured Flavihumibacter sp.
TGATGCAATGCGCAATCGGTAAAAAAACCTACCGTAAATTCAGGCATCTTTTAATATTTATCAAACCCGATTGTAATTATGCCCCGTTTATCGCCATCACGTAGAAAATTTCTTCGGAACAGCTCTGTAGCGGCCGCAGGATTTTTTATTGTACCCCGCCATGTTTTGGGGAAAGGTTTTGTTGCTCCCAGTGATACGCTGAATGTTGCCGGCATCGGTGCCGGTGGAAAAGGCACGAGTGACCTGGCTGAGTTTTTTAAAACTGGCAAAGTAAATATTGTAGCACTTTGTGATGTAGATGACAGAGCAGCTGCCAAATCGCGCCAGGCCCATCCAAAAGCTCCTTATTATAAGGACTTCCGGGATATGCTTGAAAAACACAAAAATCAGATTGACGCTGTTTCCATTTCCACACCTGACCACACGCATGCCAATGCCACACTGGCGGCCATGCAACTGGGAAAACATGTGTATACACAAAAGCCATTGACCCACGATATTTATGAAGCCCGTCTGCTTACAGAAGCGGCAAAAAAGTACAAAGTGGTAACCCAGATGGGAAACCAGGGCGGAAGTGGTGATGGTGTTCGCAGGGCGAAGGAACTGATTGATGCAGGCATGATCGGAGATGTTCATACCGTGCATGCCTGGACGAACCGTCCGGTTTGGCCACAGGGAATTCCAACCCCATCCGGTAAGCATGATATCCCCAAAGAACTGAACTGGGATCTCTGGCTCGGACCAGCCCAGCATATCGATTATAACCCGGCCTATCTGCCATTTAACTGGAGAGGTTGGTGGGCATTTGGAACAGGTGCGCTGGGAGATATGGCCTGCCATATATTGGATCCGGCATTCCGCATTTTACCGATACTGTACCCAAGTTCAGTAGAATGTTCTGTTGCGAATATCTGGCAGGATATGTGGGTGGAAAGTTCCAACCCGGATGGCTGTCCTCCGTCCTCAATTATTCACCTGGATTACCCCAGAACGGATGGTAAAGGCAATATTAAAATTTCCTGGTACGATGGCGGATTACTGCCGAACCGTCCGGATGAATTGTTGCCAGGTGAAGCCTTTGGTAACTGGGATGGCGGTATTCTCTTTGTAGGCACCAAAGGAAAATTACTGGCAGATTGTTATGGTGAGAATCCCCGTCTGCTGCCAAGCGCTAAAATGAAAGAAAGCCTGCCGGCTCCTTCCATTCCACGTGTTCCGGAAGGACACTATGCGCAGTGGGTACATGCCTGTATAGCGGGTCATGGCAAAGGAAAAACCAGTTCTCCGTTTGAATATGCTGGTCCGTTTACGGAAAGTATATTGATTGGTAACCTGGCCATCCGTAGCTATATGATGAAGAATCCCAACCTGAAAGGATGGAATGATAAATACCTGGGCCGTAAAAAACTCCTCTGGGATGCGCAGAATATGAAGATTACCAACTTCGAAGAAGCCAACCAGTTTGTGAAGCGTGAAAGAAGAAAAGGCTGGGAGATTTGAGGCA
>CAZJNY010000067.1:1604-16172 GCA_964547405.1 uncultured Flavihumibacter sp.
GGAGAGAGGAGGAAGGGAAGAAGGAAGAAGGGAAAATAGTTAGAATAAGTAAAGGCTGCTTCTGTAAGGGAGGCAGCCTTTTTAATTGCCGGGATCAGGGAAGAAACAACAAGAGCTCCGGATGAAAAATTAAAAAAAATTGTAATTTCAAAATACTGTAGTACTTTAAAGAAGCGATTCAAACTCCTTTCCCTCCTGAAACTTTACCGGATTCAATATCCTGATTCAAGGTTCCACTTCTTCTCCTTCGCATTAACCTTAAACCCCAGGATATGAATCACCCCATCTTTTCAATGCAGCTATTGCAATCAGCCAGACACTCCTTCCTGATTTTTATTTTCGCAGTACTTGGTAGTATGGTTATACCTATAACCGGATATGGCCAGGCAAAACCGGCTACACTTACCAACAAATCCATTCTGGATATGAAATCCAATGGTGTACCTGCAGGATTGATCATCCGGCGGATTACAGAGGCCCCGAATGTAAATTTCGACTTATCCGATGCAGCCATCGGGCAACTCAGCAAAGCGGGAGTAAGCGAAGAAATTATCAACAAGATGCTGGACAAACAGAATGCTGCAAGTACAACTGGTGCGGGTACCACCGCCACCGTTTCAGGCACGGGTAGTATTTCTGAACTGAAGCGGCTCAAATCCGGCATTTATATCAAACAGGGAGATCGTTATGTGGAAATTGAGCCTACCATATTCCTGGGCAAAAAAGAAAGCTCCCGTTTTATTCGGGATATTTCGCATGGCTTCGCCAAAACAACTACGCGCATGCAGTTGAACGGAAAAGAGGCCAACACATCGGTATCCTTAAAGAGACCAACTTTCTTTTTTGTATTTAATCCTACTGAAAAAAGTCTCAATGACCAGGAATCGGGCTGGTTGAGAAATGTTTCCAATCCGGGTGAATTCACACTGGTCAAAGTATTTGCCATCAATGATAAAAAAAGCGGAGAAAGAGTTTCCCGTGAAGTGGAAGTAAAAGCCGAAAGTTATTATTCAGGAAGAGATGAAGGTATCAATTCAAAATTCATAGTCGACTTCAAAAGGAACAAACTGGATGAAGGGATATATGAAGTGTATTTTGACAAGGATCTGGAGACGGGAGAATATTGTTTTATGTATGCGGGTTCCAACCTGGAATACAGGAAGCAGAATCAGGCTAAAGTGTATGATTTTGCGGTGAAGCAATGAGGATCACGGCTCCAGGAGCTGCGAGAGTTTCATCAGTTCTTCCTGTTTGTAGCTGTCTTTATCGGATTCGAAACACTTGGAATACTCTTCCAGTAAATATTGTACAATCCGGATCGTTGACATGGGTTTGAAAAAAGAAGCAGTAGGAGGAACCGAAATTCTCTTGAAATATGTATCCACATCTTTTTGTGTGAATACCTGCCCGCTCATCGGATCAATATAGAACTGAATCTGGTCCATAGGATTGGCTGCTGGTTCCTGCCACACCCCAGGCTCCATATCAAAATAGGCCAGGATAAATTGCCGGGGGATGGGAACCGCCCGGATGGGTATGTCGAGCAAATCACAAAGAACCAGGTATAAAATTCCATTGCTGATGGAATTTCCTTTTTTGGCTTCCAATACCTTATTCAGCAAAAAATCATTGGGTTCCGAATAATTGATTTCGGCCCCTTTAAGATGGTAGTAATTATACAGAATAGTGGTTAGCACATTGGTCTGTTCGAGCGGAGTCAGGTAATTATTGAGCTCCAGCCAGATATTACGCCGCATTTTTTCAATGTCCTGCAAGATGCCGCTGACATTGAGATCCGGGTATTGAAATTTACAAACCAATAGTGCACCTCCCAACAGGTCAGGAGCAGGCTGTGCTTTCCAGCGCTGAAAATCGTTCGTTAAATCGCAATAGTGAAGGCGATGAATCAGCATTTCAATCCGATCCTGTACCGCCTCATCCGGAGTTGTTTCCCAGAGATGTTCCAGGTTGGGGATGATATTGGTGCCAAGTGATATAATCCGGTCGCTCACGGTTGAAAACACCTCTACGTCGGGGTCATCAATCAAATGAAAAAGGGCTGATATTTCACGGGTTTCTTCCATTCCTTTTGTGGGTTCAGATTACTAACAAAATAAGGACGCTTAAACCACCCAAAATATTGTTAGAAATCTCCCAATAAATTTATCAGGAAAGCAGCTACCAGCCGATGATACTTATCCACTACTGTGGATAAGCGAAAGCACAGACCTTTTGGTCGGTCCATTTATTTTTTCCCCGGAGATGATTTTTTTGCTGTTTTCCCGGCTGCGCCTTTCTTCGGAGCCGCCTTTTTTGCAGGCGCCTTTTTGGTAGCAGCTTTTTTGGCGGGTGCCTTTTTGTTTGCTTTATCAAAAGCTCCGGGCATTTCAACTTCGATCATTTTTTTGATCTCTTCCAGCGAAATTCCTGTGAGTTCTTCTTCAACATATTTGGAGCCATCGGCCTTTCTGCCCATTTTCAGCATTTTTTTGCCGAACCGGATAAATGGACCCCAGCGGCCATTTTCCAGAGAAATTTTTTCCGCCGGCCATTGCTGAATAAAGCGATTGGCTTCTTTCTCCAGTTTCTTTTGAATCAGTTCATTGCAATCGGACTGTTTCAGTGCATCAAAATTGTAAGCTTTGGGAACATTAATAAATAGATTGTTCCATTTGATGAAGGGGCCGAATCGTCCTTTTCCTTTTGTCACCGGCAATCCTTCATAGGTAGCAATCGGTGCATCGGCCTGTTTCTTTTCATTGATTAATTCAATCGCACGTTCCAGATCAACAGTCAGTGGTTCTTCACCTCTGGGGATGGACACAAATTCTTCTCCCCATTTCACATAGGGACCAAAACGACCCAGATTCACGGCTACTTCCTGCCCTTCGTATTCTCCAATGGTCAATGGCAACTTAAATAATTCCATCGCCTCGTCATAGGAAATGGTTTCAATACTTTGTCCGGATTTCAGCCTGGCAAATTTTGGCTTTTCCTCTTCGCTGGCATCACCAATCTGTACCATGGGACCATAGCGTCCCATTCTCGCCACCACTTTACGTCCAGTTTCCGGATCTGTACCCAGTTCCCGTTCCCCTTTGATTCGTTCTGCCGTTTCAATGGTTTTTTCGACGTCTTTTTTAAACGGATTATAGAACGCATCAATCATTTTATGCCATTGCCTTTTTCCATTGGCAACTTCATCAAACTCTTCTTCAATTTTCGCAGTAAACCCATAATCCATTACATCATTGAAATATTGATTCAGGAAATCTGTTACAACCAGACCAAGATCAGTGGGAAATAATTTTGATTTTTCCGCACCGGTCGTTTCCTGAGACATTTCTTTTTTTATCTGATCCTTTATAAGGCGAAGGATTCGGAAATCTCTCCGAATACCTTCCTTATCCCTTTTCTCTACATATCCGCGCTTAAGGATGGTTGTTATCGTTGGAGCGTAGGTGGAAGGCCGGCCAATGCCCAATTCTTCCAGTTTTTTCACCAGGGATGCTTCCGTATAACGGGGGGCAGCCCGGTTGAAGCGCTCCGTAGCGGACATCTCTTTTAGCGGTAATACCTGCTTAACCTGGAGCGGAGGCAGCATACTATCATTGCCATCCTCCTCGGTCAGTTCTTCTTCATCCCGGTCTTCCCGGTATACTTTGAGAAACCCTTCAAACTTCAGCACTTCACCACTTGCGGTAAGTTCTTCCTTATTCGTGGAGATGGAAATTTTTGCCGTTGTTTTTTCCAATTCAGCATCTGCCATCTGGGAGGCCATCGTGCGCTTCCAGATCAGTTCATACAAGCGTTTGGTTTCCGGATCATCCACCGTGCTATTCTCCATATATGTAGGGCGAATGGCTTCGTGCGCTTCCTGCGCTGATTCGTTTTTGTTCTTGAATTTACGGGGCTGATAATACCGCTGACCATACTGACCGGTAACCTGCTGACGAATGCCTTCCATGGCAGTTTCACTCAGGTTAACGCTATCGGTACGCATATATGTTATATTACCGCTTTCATATAGTTTTTGCGCCAGCAGCATTGTCTTGCTCACGGAATAGCCCATCTTACGGCTGGCTTCCTGCTGTAAGGTGGATGTGGTAAAAGGTGCGGCGGGGGATTTTTTACCCGGACGAACCTGAATATCCGTTACCGTATAACTGGCTCCTTTGCAGGATTCAAGAAATTTCTCCGCATCTTCCTGCTGGTTGTATTTCTGGCCCTCCGCTTTGAAAAGTACAGGTTTGCCGGAAACATCATTGGCTGTAAAAAATGCATCAATCCGGAAATGACTCTGTGATTTGAATGCATTTATTTCACGCTCGCGTTCCGCGATCAGCCGAACGGCAACAGATTGTACCCGACCTGCACTCAAGGAAGTGCCCATACTCATTTTACGCCAGAGTACCGGACTTAGCTCAAAGCCAACAATCCGGTCCAGTACACGCCTGGCCTGTTGTGCATTCACCAGGTTCATATTTACGGTGCGCGGCGACTGAACGGCTTTCTGAATGGCAGGCTTGGTAATTTCATGAAACACGATCCGCTTGGTGTTGGTTGGGTCCAGTCCCAGTACTTCACACAAATGCCAACTGATCGCTTCTCCTTCACGGTCCTCATCCGTTGCCAGCCAAACTTCTTCACTCTTTTTTGCCAGTTGTTTTAATTCCTTAACCACCCTTTCTTTTTCATCCGGGACGATATATCGGGGTTTATACTGGTTGTTGATATCAATCCCCATTTCGCCCTTTTCAAGGTCGCGTATATGGCCATAACAGCTCTTCACTTCAAAATCTTTTCCAAGGATTTTCTCAATGGTTTTGGCTTTCGCCGGCGACTCCACTATCAATAAATTCTTAGCCATGTATCAAAAAATCGTTTTAAAAACTTGCTCCAGTGCTTGCAAGTTTACAGTATAAGACCGAATATACCAATTCAGGAAATTTCTGCGTCTTACCAAAGCTTTAAGAAATACTATGCCCAAATAGTCGTTATTTGTATCGTTCCACTTCTACCTTTTTTTGATTCCTTAATCATTTACACTATGGCGAAGCCTACAGAATCGCCGGAAACAACTATTTCCGGGTATGAATCATTTTCAGGTAGTAACGGGAAAAACACCCATTTTTTATGGTGGTGCGCCGGGGTCCATCAACCCACCCTGGTACAATATCCGACGGAACATCCCAAATACCATACATTAGGAGGCGTATTACTGGCCACTTTTGCGCTGGCAGCCCTTTCTTCGGGTTATGCATTTTATACCATATTTCAGCATGTTGGCTGGGCTATTGCGTTTGCACTGCTTTGGGGTGCCATCATTTTTAACCTTGACCGGTTCATGGTGTCTACCATCAGGAAATATGGAATGTCATCTGCCAGCCAATGGAAAGTAGCGCTACCAAGATTGCTGCTGGCAATATTTATTGGGGTTACCATTGCCCGTCCGCTTGAACTCAAACTTTTTGAAAAGGAAATTAATCTGGAAGTCGAATCACATATCCAGGAACAAATCAAAGCACATAACCTGAAACTGGATACGATCCATAATGGACGGATCGCTACCGCATTACTGGAGCGGAATCAATTGCTGCAGCGCAGGGCCGGTATGCAGGATACCCTGTTAAAACTCCAGCAGGCCTACCTGACGGAAGCGGATGGAACAGGTGGATCCGGCAGAAGGGGCATAGAACGCATTACCCAGCTAAAACTTTCTGCTTATGAACAAACAGCGAAACAATACAACCTCGTACTGCCTGGTATAGATTCTTCGCTGGCCCGGCAACAGGCATTTCTGGAGAATGCCGGAAAAGAACTGAAAGCAGAACAGGACAAGTATGCTAAAACCGCCTATTCCAATATCGGCTTTCTGGCCAGGAATAAAGCCCTGCACAGTTTGTCGGAGCGGGAAGAAAGTGTACAACTGGCCAATCTGCTGATTACTCTTTTAATCATCCTGCTTGAAACAGCCCCCATATTGGCTAAACTGCTGCTGCCCGTTGGTCCTTATGATATTGCCATTGCAAAAGAAGAACTGGTGCCCATGCACCAGCTTGAAAAATCCATTGCAAGGGAACAGGAAACAGGACCCAAACTCGAAGCTGTGGGGTAGGGAAGATGGAGGAAGGGACTCACCATCCATATCCTCTTTCCCAATACGCATACTCACGGTCATTGCACTGCTTGCGATTTACAAATTTTACATCCAGGTATAAATTTCCATTCCTGCCAAGCCAGTAATGCAATCCGGCCTGGGTGCGGTAATAATAACGGTTATTACTATATCGCCGGATCGGGAGATGACGCGTATCCATAATCACTAACGGAGGGTGACTGATTCTGCTCCGGCGATTCCCAGGATGTTCCTGGTATCGGGAATGCTTTCCTTTCCGGTACTTTTTATGGTTCGGACCACGGTCGCGCCAGTCATCATCATCATCGTCGATCACAATCACGGTGGTGCCGGAGTGATGCGGATTGCGGGGCCCCTGTGCCTGGGAAGAAACACTGATCAGGCCTACGATTGCGGTAATCATAACCGCCGGTACAATTTTTAGCATAGGGAACATTTTTGGTTATACATTAGTAGACCACCAGTAAGAATAACCGTTTAAACCACAATCAACATGAAACTGCTATTTGGCTTGGCATTAACAGTTGTTAGTTTTTCAGCGAATGCACAATCCGGAGAGGAAACCGCCATAAAAAAAACCATTAACCAGCTTTTTTCGGCTATGCGAGACCGTGATACGATCCAATTGCGCGATGCCTTCGCAACAACTGCCGTTCTTCAAACCATTGGTAAAACAAAGGAAGGTACAATCCAGGTACGTACTGAATCCATTGATGGCTTCATCAAATCAGTTGGAACACCGGGTAAAGCCTTGTTGGATGAACGTATAGAATTTGGACCCATCCTGATAGACGGTCCCTTAGCCACTGTGTGGACGCCCTATCAGTTTTACCTGGGCAGCCAGTTCAGCCACTGCGGAGTCAATTCCTTTCAACTGGTAAAATTGAATGGAAACTGGAAAATTCAATACATCATTGACACCAGGCGCAAAGAAGGCTGCCAGTAATTAATTCCTGGTCAGCTTATACTTTTTGTTTACCCGTGGACTGTTGAAATACTGGTTGAGTTCTTCTTCACTCATGCCACCGGTATCTACCATGGGTACATCAATCAGTTGGGTTTGTACCTGCTTCAGATCGCTTCGTAATTTGGCGAGTTTGGTTAGAATCTCTGGATCCGTTTCTCCAACCAGTGCATTATCAGACAGGCTGTATTCAAGCCGCTTGATACTGGTTCTTACCTGCGCGGCGGAATTGGATTCGTAGGCTTTAACCGGACTCACGGCTTCTTTCACCGGTACCAACGCCACCCCAACACTTGGCATCACTTTGCCGATGTTTTTATCTGCATCTGCAGAACTGGTAGACAGTACGGTTCCCGCCAGAGCAGAGGATCCTGACATCAAATCAAAACCGGTGCGGGTTCCTTTTGTGCGCTTTACATTTTTATCGAGCTCTTTAAAGCTGAACTTCAATTGCAGGATATATCGCTGAATTTCCTTCACCACGCGGTTGTATTCATCTTTCCGGAATGGATAGTTGAGTGCATCCCGAACCACCACCGTAATCTTTGCGGTATCCCTGTTGTAAAATTTATCGGCTCCCACAAATGTGATATGGAAGGTTTTTTGCTTTTCCTTATCGCCGTCTTTTACAAAATCATAGGGAATGGCCCAGGTGAAAATATCATCACACTTGCGAACAGATTCATACCCTTTTATAGAGGCATCCGTTAAAGTAGAAATGGATTCAATCGGAAAACTTCCACGTTCACATTGAACAGGAATGGAGAGCGTGTCGCCCTCATCGATGAAAATGGTTTCACTTACACCCGGCTTTAATCGGGAGATTACAATTTCCGTATTATAGAACATGAGGGTGAAAAAAGTATCGATCCGTTCTTTCGGATCAGTCAGATTCTGAACACCCATCTGAACTTTATATTCCTGGTCGTATTTCAGCCGGCCAGATAAGAACAACGTCTTTTCGGCCTTAAATGTAAGACGGCCATCATCCTTTCCTATTTTCAGTCCCACCGGCGCATTCCGGAGATACCAGAAATAGTTACCCGGCGCCCGGTTGATTTCGAGCGGATAATTAATAGAGGAGTCCACATGCAATGTCATGTATGGAGTCAGATTAAGAATCCTGAGTGTGGTATCAATGGGTGCTACCGGTAAACTGTCTGGCCCTGATGGAATAGTATCAAGGGCGGTCAGGCTGTCTCTTTTTGGCAGGGTATCGGTAACCTGTGCGTACAAATCTCCCTTCCCAAGCAGGAAAAAAAGGTTCAGCACCACTATAGCGGATATTCGTCTTAACATTCTCTGGTTATTTAAGGATCATGCTGAAAATCGTGGCAATATTACTTCATTTTCAGCGGAGATCGGTTTAACAGTATGTTAGAAAAAAGTCCCGGTGTAAAAACATCGGGACTATACCAAAACCAACTGCTTATGAGAAACACTTATTGAATAGAGATCTGCTTGGGCTGAGGGGCGATAATTTCTTTCTTCGGAAGAAAGAGCTTCAAAAGGCCCTGCTCATACTTCGCCTGAATCCCGTTTTCTTCTATTTTTTCATCCAGTGAAAAGCTGCGCTTGAAGGAATGTTGGGTAAATTCCCGGCGAATCTGTTTCGCTCCTTCCTGCTTTGCTGTTTCTTTTTGCTCATAGGAAATAGTCAGCAACCCGTTTTCGACCTGGATGGCAAATTCTTCTTTTGTTCTGCCCGGAGCACTCATCTCCAGATGGTAACCATCGGAGGTTTCCAGAATATTCACTGGAACCGAATGTGGGGCGCTGCCGGCTTCACGGTTAGCCAATGTTGGTAACTCCTGGAACCAATCATCCAGTAAATGAAAGAAAGGACGTGCCGGCTGATTGAATTTTACTCTTGTCATCGTATTCAGTTTTATAGTTTTATGAATTATAGTTGATCCTATTCAATTGGCATACCAGCCAAATTTTTCTGCCAAACTGAACCATTTCGGGCAAGTTTAATTAAATCAATCAGCCATAATGACACAACCAACCTGTTTTAATACGCCATATTGACGCATCCGAACCTTTCCCCCTTTCTTATGTTTTTAAACTAGCTTTGCAACTTCAAAAAACAACAAAATGTATCCAGCAGAGATAGTAATGCCCATGAAAGAGGAGTTAACTGAACAGGGATTTGTTGAGTTATTGACTCCGGAAGAAGTAGATATGCAATTAAAGAAGTCCGGAACCACCCTGGTGGTAGTGAATTCCGTATGCGGATGTTCCGCAGGAACGGCACGCCCGGGCGTTTTGATGGCCGTACACAATAGTGCCAAAAAACCGGATTACCTGGCTACCAGTTTTGCCGGATTTGATTTGGACGCGGTTCGGACATTAAGAGAGCATTTATTGCCTTATCCTCCTTCTTCACCGTCTATTGCCTTGTTTAAAGATGGCCAGTTGGTACACTTTATTGAGCGGCATATGATTGAGGGACGGTCGGCCCAAATGATCGCGCACAATTTGATTGCGGCATTTGAGCACTATTGTTAAGTCGTTAAAAAATAACCGGTAACCCCTTCCCAAAAGAAGGGGTTATTTTTTTGCCGGCCTCTAATTTCTTATCATTGCGCAGAATTAGGCCATTAATCAACAATACATGTATCCCAATTTATATTACGCCTTTAAGGATCTGTTTGGAATAGACCTTCCCGGATTACGTTTCATCAATTCCTTTGGTTTTTTTGTTGCCATTGCATTTCTGGTTGCAGCCTGGATACTAACCCTGGAGCTCAAACGAAAAAGCAGGGAAGGCCATCTTCAATATGAAGAAACTACGATCACAGTAGGAGAGCCGGCAAGTATTGCAGACCTCCTGACCAATTTTATCCTGGGATTTTTATTGGGTTATAAAATCATCGGTGCTTTTGTGCTTGGGCCGGAAGACCCGCAAGCCTTTATCTTTTCAGCACAGGGGTCAGTAGGTGCAGGATTACTGCTGGGACTTCTGTTTGCGGGACTGAAATGGAGAGAGAAACAAAAGCAACGCCTTCCCAAACCGGAAAAGAGAGTCATTCGAATCTGGCCGCAGGACAGGGTAGGAGACTTTGTGGTTTTCGCGGCTTTGTTCGGCTTTGCAGGTGCCAAGATTTTTCACAACCTGGAAAACTGGAATGAATTTATAGCCGATCCAATTGGAGCATTGCTCTCCTTCAGCGGCTTAACCTTCTATGGTGGCCTGATATGTGCCGCTATTGCAATCATCTGGTATGCCCGGAAACACAAAATTGGTATCCGCCACCTCTGTGATTCCGCTGCTCCCGCACTTATGATATCCTATGGTATCGGACGTGTTGGATGCCAGGTTGCCGGAGATGGAGACTGGGGCATCGTGAATAACCGGCCGAATCCCTATTCCTGGTTGCCCGACTGGATTTGGTCCTATACCTATCCGCACAATGTTATCAATGCCGGTGTACCCATACCCGGTTGCGAAGGGAATTACTGCAATGAATTACCATTGCCCGTTTATCCTACCGCATTTTATGAAACAGTAGCCTGCTTCCTGCTGTTTGGTCTTTTATGGAGCCTGCGTAAAAAAATTACCGTGCCGGGTCGCCTGTTTGGTCTCTACCTGGTAGTAAACGGCATCGAACGCTTCTTCATTGAAAAAATAAGAGTGAATACCAAATACACTATTTTCGGATTTCAACCCACCCAGGCGGAAATCATCTCCTCCCTGCTGGTAATTACCGGAATAATCATTTGGTTCTGGGCCAGGAAATACCAGCAAAACCACCCATCCCGGCTAAGATCTTAATCTATATTTGGAACCTTTTTGCGAAGAGCGGCCATTTGGCCGCTCTTCCTGTTTTACAGCCATTCATCAGGAATCCTCCATTCTCTGTAACCAAACGAACGGTTAATCGTCCAATGTTCAGGTAGGCAGTTACCGAAAATCAGTGAAATCAGCCATCCAACACAAAACATTGTACATTGCATTGCATAGTACCTACTTTTGACCTGTAATAAACCTTAAACGGTACCAAACTAATTAAAGAACCTTAGACATGAAAAAGACACTCTTCCTGCTGACACTCGCCTTATCCACCTTATCCTTCGTCAGCATGGGCCAAAGCAACACCTCTGTTAAGGGGAATGTGACGGACAAGCAAGGTAAACCGGCAGAAGCGGTAACCGTAACCGTTTTGCTGGCAAAAGACTCCTCTGCAGTGAAACTGCAGTCAACTGACAAGTCCGGGAATTTTGAATTCCTGGACCTGTCCTTTGGCCGCTTTCTGCTGCTTTATTCATCAGTCGGTCATGAGAATGCCTATTCAGAAAGCTTTGAACTGAGCGCTGCCAATTCCTCCGTTCAGCTTCCCCCCATTCAGCTAAATCAGGCATCCAAAGAAATGGAAGCCGTAACCGTAGTACACCGCAAAGCATTCATCGAACAGAAGATCGACAAAACAGTGGTCAATGTAGATGCTGCTGTTACCAATGTTGGTGCCACTGCCCTGGAAGTACTGGAAAAGTCTCCCGGAGTGATGGTCGATAAAGACGGAAACATCAGTCTGAAGGGAAAGCAGAGTGTGATGGTGATGATGGACGGCCGTCCTACTTACCTGACAGGTGAACAACTAGCCAACCTGCTGAAATCCATGCCCGCCAGTTCAATTGACCAGATAGAACTGGTAACCAATCCTTCTGCCAAATACGACGCAGCCGGTAATTCCGGAATCATCAATATCAAAACCAAGAAAAACAAACAGAAGGGTTTTAATGGAACCCTGACCTTAAACTACGGACAGGGAGCCTATTGGAAAACCAATAACAGTCTCAACCTGAATTACCGCACCGGCAAATTCAACTTTTTTGCCAATGGTGGTTATAGCATCTGGAACAGTTTCCAGGAATTGAATATCAACCGGAAATTTTCCGACGCCAATTCAAAAGAACTCAATGCCATTTTTGAGCAAACTTCTTTCATGAAAAATGAAAATAAGAACTACAACATGAAGATTGGTGCGGATTATTATCTCAGTAAAAAAACTACTCTGGGATTGGTGCTGAATGGCAATTTCAGTCCCGAAAAACAGAACGGACTGAATACTAGTTATATGATGAATTCCAGCTCCCAGACAGACTCCATCATTACCGCCACCAGTTCAAACAGAGATCTCTGGAAAAACAGAAGTGTGAATGTAAACATGCGTCATCAGTTTGATTCAACCGGTAAAGAACTGACCGCAGATCTGGATTATATTACCTACGGATCCAATAGTGAACAACTCTTTGTGAATACTATTTATGATCCGAACTGGACGGCTAAATCCGTAGAAAATCTTCGGGGTCGTTTGCCGATCGATATTGATATCTATTCTGCCAAGCTGGATTATACCCAGCCATTGAAAAAAGGCGCTAAAATGGAAGCCGGATTAAAAACCAGCATTGTCAACACGACTAACGTTGCCGGCTACACGAATCTGATTGGTGGCAGCTGGACACCTGATTATGACAAATCAAACAATTTCGACTACAAGGAAAATATTCTTGCCGGCTATCTGAATTACAATCGTCAGATCAAAAAATTCGGAATCCAGGCAGGCCTCCGCTACGAACACACCAGTTATGAAGGGTTTCAGTTTGGCAACCCGCAACGGGCAGATTCCAGCTTCAAACGCAGTTATGGTAGTTTATTCCCGACTCTTTTTGTGAGTTATGCTGCCAATGATAAAAACCAGCTGGCCATGTCGTATGGAAGAAGAATTGACCGTCCGGCTTACCAGGACCTGAACCCCTTCCTGTTTTTCCTTGATAAATATACCTATGGTCGCGGTAACCCATATCTGCAGCCCCAGTTCACGCATAATATTGAATTCACACATACCTATAACAGTTTCCTGACAACAACCCTGAATTATAGTTATACCAAAGATTTCTTCAGTGAAACCTTTTCTCAGGGCAACCCGCAATTCAATGAACCCGAATATGCTACTATTGTTCGCCAGGGAAATATAGGCTCCCGTCAGAATGCAGGTGTATCGGTGAGTGCACAAATCCCGGTTCAAAAATGGTGGACTGCCATTCTTTATACCAATTATAATTACAGCCAGTTCAAAGGAGAATTAAACAATGAAACCATTGACGTTGCTGCCGGTACACTCATGACCAATATCAACAACCAGTTCAAATTCAAAAAAGGCTGGAGCGCAGAGCTCAGCGGCTGGTACAGAAGCAAGGGTGTTGAAGGACAAATCCTGATTGATCCGATGGGTGCTGCTGCAGCAGGTGTTTCCAAACAAATTCTGAAATCAAAAGGAACATTGAAACTGAATGTGAGAGATATGTTCTACACGCAAAAGGTAAAAGGAACCATCAATTTCCAGACCACCAACGCCAGCTTTATGAACCTTCGTGATACCCGTGTCGTAAACCTTTCCTTTGTTTACAGGTTCGGAAAACCAATTAAGGGAACACAGCCCCGTCGTAAAATCGGAGGAGCGAACGATGAACAGAACCGCGTAAAAATGGGAGGCAGCAACTAAACCTATTGAACCATTACCATTAAACCTTTCTCCTGATCAACGTCTGCAGTACTGCGGACGTTGATCCAATCTGCCGATCAAGACAAGTTCATTACGTACGCTTTCGTACTTGATTTAAACCGTTCCCAACAATTCACTTTTTTCAGGTCTTTGGTAGTTTCACTTTTGTAGTGAACAATATTTTTCTCTATGAGTGTTAGTTTAAGGTTCAAACGTCCTGTTTCTACAGGACGTTTTTTTACATTTGTACCCGTCGGGTACCCGACGGGTAGATTAAACTAGTAAGCTATGGCATCATTTGACATTGTAAGTAAAGTGGATATTCAGACCCTGGACAATGCCGTTAATACGGTAAAAAAGGAAATCACCAACCGATTCGATTTCAAGGGATCACCGGTTGAGATTGATCTGAATAAAAAAGAATACCGGCTCACCATCGAAGTCGAAAGCGAAATGAAACTGAACCAGGTACTGGATGTACTGATTAGCCGGACCATTAAACAGGGGCTTGACGCTAACATTTATGATTTTGAGGCCAAAGAAGGGTACCAAAGCGGGAAAAATTTCAAAAAGGAAATCCCGGTGCGCAATGGATTAAAGCAGGAGGATGCCAAAAAGATCGTAAAGCTGATCAAAGACAGCGGTTTAAAAGTACAGGCAGCCATCATGGATGACATTGTGCGGATAACCGGAAAAAAGATAGATGACCTGCAGGCGGTTATCCAGGCGAGTAAAACCTGGAATCTACCCATTCCGCTTCAGTATATAAACATGAAGAGCTGATTATCAACCAGATACAATTAGGATCTTTTTTTGGACAGACTGTTCAAAATCCATGGGAATGTTCTAATTTTGCACTTTCCTAAAATAAATACAGTACGGCAAAATCCGTACGGCCTTTAAAATAGAAATTATGAAACAAGGTATCCATCCGCAGAATTATCGCTTTGTAGTGT
>CAZJNY010000068.1:0-15811 GCA_964547405.1 uncultured Flavihumibacter sp.
CACCCGGATGTATATTTTTAAGCTTTGCCATGAAGTAGGCGATTTTTAAAGCCTCCGAAATTTCTCTAAATAGCCATCCTTGTGCTTGATTTGAATCTCCACTACTTCGTTGTTTTCATTTCTGACGAATCGAACAAATTTGAATTTTTCAGCGAGGAAAAAATCTATTGCATCGGGAATAAGTTGTTGTTTGGAGTAAAAATCATACGTCATGTATAATTTATCATTTTCCAGGGTGATTATTATTTTTCTGTAATCTCCAATATAATTTCCAAAATTTCTATGGAAATAGGACTCTCTGTCGTCGATAATTAATCGTTTCTTCTTGTAATATTTTGTTTTTACTCCTGCAGTGTCAGTATTGGGTAATAAAGCCAATCCATACGCTATTGAAAATGCACTGTCAGCGCTGCTTTGAATATCAGGTTTAATTCCTAAGGCTTCAATTGAGTGATTAAAATTGTTTTCATCAAACACTTTTGTACTTGGTATAACCGCTGTAAAGTAGTTATCAAGAATAGCTTCGTAATATCCGTTTCCGCCACCCGTAGTTGATTCTCCAATAACTGTTGTGTGCCGGTTAAGCTGCCTCAGTTTTTGAGTTGCCAGTTCTCCGGCAGAGAAAGTTCTTTTGCTTGTAAGAATATATATGTGTTTGGAGCCAACCAGATTGTTTTTGATTGCAGTATCTGTATGGAATTTATTCGTGAATTTGTATTCTTTACTTTGACCACTTGAGTCTATTCTAAATATACTCTCCGTCGTTATAAAATAAGTCCCTGGTATTTCAGCAAAATAGGAACAAAATTTAGCCGAAAGAGAAACAAGGCCACCAAGATTATCCCTGAAATCAAGCAATATGGAGTTTGTGTTTTTTAGATAAGTAAGGACAGATTCAATGCTTATGCGATTTTTATTTTCCTTGTTAAAGTAAGAAACGGGTTTGAAATCTTTAATTTCTACATAGCCAATATTACCAGGTAATATTTTAATTTCTCCATAAGTAAACATATCATGCTTTATTCGTTTTTTATACCTTTTATCGAATGCATCCAGTCTCCTTGTTGCTCTTTTGCCAAGACGGTTTAATTTTTTTCTGCTTAGGTCATCTAAGTATAGATATTTTGGATCACTTGGCATTCTTCTATGAGCTGGATTAATCTTAATATGGTTATCTCTGCTGACCCTTCTTAAGTCTTTGTTTATTTCAAACACAAACTCGTCTAGATTTAGAGTGGAATCATACTGGCCAGTAGTCATTTTATATTTTATAGTATCACACATTGCTTTTGCAATTCCGGCATCCAGGTATGAATTGTATATTGTATTCGATAGGTTTTCAACTAATTTGTGTTTTGTAGAATCAGTTTGACTAAATGAAATGATTGGAAGCAAAAGAAGAATAAGTAAAATCATATATTATATCAATGATATTTCTCCAATAAAATAATCGGATCATTGTTTGTTCCTGTCCATTCGCTGGCTATGAATGCAAAGCCTTCAGGAAATGAGTCAATACAAATATACGCATGATCATCAGCTAAATGTGCTAGTACTTTTTTTTCCAAAACTCATAGCAGTTTTCAGGTGCTATCCATTCTAATTTCCTTCCTACATCAGCAACCACAAACATTTTTTGACCTTGTGTCAACAACTGCTTTATACTTTCTTTGTTTAAATATCTGATCCTTGTTGCACTCAATTCCTCTTGATCTGTCCATAGATTGTTAATAGGAATTTCTGTCACTATTCTATTAGATAAAATTGTTATTTTTCGATTCAAGTTCCTGTTAGTTTATTCTTAAAAAAGGACGTCAGTTTTTGCATAACATAAAAGACTGTGAATCCAAGTAATAAACCACTTATAAGTCCAATAACTGAGCCGATAATCAGGGAGGTTGATGTGCTGAACCAATGAACTATTTTATTAAACAGCCAAAATCCAATTGTACCGGAGAATATTCCACATATTGTTATTGCAGAAACCATAAATGCCTTGAAGCCTTTTTCGAAGGATTTGGTATAAAGCCCAATTATAACTGAAGTGGATACTATTCCTGCTCCAATAAGCCCAAAAAGAATAAGAAGGGCAATTACTGTCAAAGCTATTCCTGCGCCGACGCTTAGCAGTATGAATCCAATTCCAGCCACGACAATCAGAAACAGTGCAGGAGAGAAGTCGTCATCTGTATGTTCTTCAAAACCTGAAGGATGATTTTGAAGAAGAGTATCTTTTGATGGTGAAGAAATTTGAACGGTATCGGCTATTTGACTAAATGAATAGTTTGAGGTGCTAATCAGTAATATTGTTATTATTAATGATATGTATTTCAAGAGTAAACTATTTTAGTCAGTCATTTATGCAACTGGATCTCTATCCAAATCACTGTAGGGATAATATCCGGCTTCTTTTAGTTTAGATAAAAGAGTTTCGGCCCCATTTTCTCTGGCAAAATTCAATTCACTTCTAAATATTTGTAAGCATAACAGCAGGTGATGCTCTCTGTTTACAATTATTAATTTTTTATTATCCGGATTATACAGGTCGAATAACAGGCAAGTGTTGTCTTCCCCTTCTTCATTTGGAATTTCACAGGTATCATATGGATTCAATTCCGATTCTCTTGAATAGAATCCAATAGTTGTAAAAATTCCGCATATCTTTCTTTCGATTAAATTGAATGGTGAATTTTTATCATTGCTATTGTCGAATGTATGTTTGGTAAAAGCGACTAATTCATATGTTCCCAACCTGTTTGGCACTGGCCCACTTCCATCAGGTTCCAATATTTCCATAGTTGCAAAGCCAGTACCCATAATATGACTTGGGTAATAATACATGTCAACTGCACCTCCTACTGAGAAGGGAATGATTGCATGGCCAACCAAATTATGCATCTTGCCAAGAATATTTTCTAATCCTTTTGATTTTTGTTCATAGTCATGATTGAATTCTCCCTCACTAAATTCTTTCTGTACTGGCTTATCAGACTTGCTAAATAATTTTTTAATGAAGTTTAGCATTTGGTTGATTCCTTTAAATGTATTTTATAATTGAATCTAAGTACTTCTTTTCTCCAAAGCGTTAGCTCCTGTTCTGCTGTTAATATGTTGTCTACAGCTTTTACTAGTAAACGGTCATGAAAAGATTTTATATATTTTGCCCAATATTCCCCTTTAGCGTCTTTTAATAAAAAATAAAACCCAGCTTCACCGAATCTGTTTCCGGAAGACTCAAGTATCAACTCTCCATTATTACTTACTCTAGGGGTCATAAGTACAGTAGCATTCCCATTTGGCAGAGGGAACACAGCTTTAATGCATCGTTTTCCTGAAGGCAGGGTGCTTACTCCGTAAATTCCGGAATAAATAGGTTGATCGCTTGATTGTATATACCGAAGCCAGCAGGTGTACTTTGTTTCATTGCTTCCTGATTCTGCCAGGGTTATAATTTCACTTCTTAATTTTTGAAATGATGTTGAGTTGTTGGTGGGTAAATTTAACTGCCCCAATCTGCTACTGAATAAGCTGCTGATCAGAATTCCACATGCTTTGAACATTGAATTCCATTTCACAGTGAACTCAAAATCGTAGTTGGATGTCCTTTCGTAAAAATCTATTATTAGTTGGGATAATCTGGCTATTTCATTCTCTGATAGGTTAAGCTTATTTATGGAGGGTAATAAGCCTGTATTTCTATCAGACTGAATAATTGTTAGCTTTTCTTTTGCTGCAAGCTCCGTGATAAATTCATGGCCGGATACATTCTTTTCTCCAAATGGACCAATTAACCAGGAGTATGTAGTTGGATCGATCTTTTTTCCTGTGGTGATAACCCATTGCTGCGTTATCCAATCCTGTATATTTTGCATTGGTTTTGCGAATCCCATTATTGTTTTAACCTTCAGTTTTTGGGATGTAATTGGATACTCCATTCCATTCACCATATTCGGATATTGGTTTGAATCTCAGGGTTGTAAATTCAAAATGGAAATCTTTTCTATCGCGTTCCTTCATGGCATTAAAATGCCTTTTAGGTTGAGGTACTTTGCTGTGCCCTTGTACCATTTCAGTCATTTCTTGTTGAGATTTCCAAATTGAAAAAGTTGAAACTGTTCTGGGAAGCCTTATGGAAGCCATTGATAAGGTTGTGCCCGGATGGTCACGTACCAGGGTTTCTACAGGTTTTCCCCAGCGAATAAATCTGGGAACTTCCATTAATCTCATTCTTGCCAGGGTAACCGCAACAACAGGAGAGTTGGTGGCTTCTATTTCATTTGTTTCTTTTGGTATTTTAAATTCATTAATACTGCCCCATTGGCGTTAAAATTGGAGTCGGATATGCCATCCTTTTGCCAAATCCTTTCCTAATTTATTTTTGGTTAAGAAAGTTTCGATAGCTTCTTCAGTTTCCCACTGAGCAAATAAAATTAGCTTACTTAGCTGCATGCGAGATGGCGAAAAGATATTTGAGCCCAATGTCATTGCAGTCATGCATTCTGCATGAACTAATCCGGGTGTATTGGATGCCTTAGGAGGGGATAAAAGAGCCTGGACTGCCGTAAAATAGGATGTTGAAACAATGTGGTAACTAAAAATGCTCATTTATTATGGCCTCTTGTTTGGTTTAATTCTAGTGATGCAGTTGATTTACCTGGGTATTCCGTTTTCACTATTTTCTAAGTCTTGAGTCCAGATCTCCAAGAAATATAGCTATTTCTTTTCCTTCTTAAGTGAAAAAAAGCTTGTTCTTGAACTTCCGTCCAACTCTACCATACTGTGTAATTTATATTTTACTTCCATTCAGGATACCGTATATCAAATGAATCAAGTATTCCTTTTGCTGTGTCAAATAAATGTTGCCTGCCTAACTTCTCATAAGGAAATAGCATTTGGTTTAGATATTTTTTAGCGAGTTCATAATTTGTCCATTCATTCCAATAGAGTTCTTTCAAATAAAATAACTGCGAGGCATAAAATCCTTTATATCGCATTTCTTCTGCTAATTCCTCAAAACATTCAACTCTTTTGGCTCGATTTATATCTTTTTTAAATAGTTCATGTGAAGTATCAAAATACTTCTCCTCTGCAAAAACTCCAACACCATCAGATGTATCAACAAATCTCCATTCGCTTTTGGTGTGGACCTCTATTTTAAGTCCATTTCCATTCGAGTCATATCGGTTTTGTTTGCTTATTATAGGTTCCAGTTTCAGTGCTTTTAATAATTCTGCATGGATTTCAATTAGGTTTGGATCTGTTAGCAAATTTTGAAACAATGCCTGGGAGTTGTTACCAATCAGGATTACACCATCTGAATCCATTGGGCATAATTCACCTATGGGATAATCTTCATTGTCTTTTGTATGAATTACAAATCCGAAATGTGTTCCAGCTACTCCAGTTTTTCCAAATGGATAGAGTTCTATTGGCGTTTGTTGATATCTTGCTTCGATTTCTTCAATAATTTCAAATCCAAATAGATCATACAAAATATCAAGTGTATGGTAGTTATTATTTTTGCAATAAGTGTCTATTGTCATCAGGTTAGTATAAAATAATTTTGGTACTTGCACTCCAAAATAATTATTCGCCTCGTTATATGTCTGAAATGGAAATGATGTCATAAGAAAGTTAAAGCGATAACATATACAGTAGTTGATTTTATTTTCCAGTCTCTGTGGATTTTCGATTTGTGTTTATAATCTTAAAACAATAAAGCAGAAATGTTATTTGTCCAACAATAAACAAGAATATAGAAACCGGGATTGTGATAATCGGGTTAATATCAGTAGAAAAATAGGTGTCAAACTTTAGTAGTATTAGTAGTGGAATAGTCAATATAAAGTGAAAAATAAACAGCTTCCAATTTATAGTATCTGTTCGTCTGGATAGTTTATAATATCCAAAAATTACCCCTACCAAGCTTAATACAACAATGAATTGGCCAACAGCAAAGGGTGGAAAAATGGTAGTATGCCAGCCCGGTACTACTGATGTCGCATAATCCAATGACATTGGGAAAAACGAAATAGTTAGAAGAAGGTAAATTATAAACGGAATCTGTTTGATTTTCATCTTATATGCTGATCTTACTTTTTATTCCATTCTCAATTGTTTACGCATATTGATATTTAATTGGTATTGTTCATGTATCGGGACATTTTTTCTGGAACATTTATCGATATTCTTTCCTTCCTTGGTCCAAAGAAATGGATAAAAGTTAAATACTTCATTTCCATCAAGAGCAGCAACTTCCTTTTCCCAGTTTTTCCATCTTAATGATTTATAAAATTTATCAAGTTTTCCATTAAAGCAAAAAAACAGGAACTCGGTGTATGTCATGCCAAGGGACTCCCATTTGAGATTATCGGGAGCTAAATAGTAAACTTTACCAAAATCTTCTCCGAATGCTCCTCCATTTATAGCGAAATAGCCTCCAACAACATCATCTGCAATTAATAGAAAGGGTGGTTGTTCCCCGAACTCATTAATAGATATCCCTTTATTCCAATCAGGTAGTGACCTGTTAAGCCGGCTGTTTCCTGAGCCTAGAATGCGTATCCAGCCATGATCAATTAGTATTCCACCTGTTGAATATATTATTGCGCCCATTGGTGATCTGGTGGTTACCTGTGTTTTATAAAGAGCCTCCCTGCCTTTTACGGAATCACCTGATAGAATTTCCACTTTGTTCGTGGCTTCTTTTATCCATCCCTGAACAACTGGCCATCCTGGCTCTTTGGTGTTAATTAGTTCTTCAACGGTGCGCATGGGATTTTGAGTATAGCTCGAAATAGTGGAGAGAAGACCTATTACGATTCCAATATATTTTATCATAACTTAATTATCTCAAGGCGTATTTTATATAAATACTGTACTTAACCGTAAATGTTTTGAAGTTTGGCTCACTTTTCCCTGCATCAGGTTCAGCATCATTCAGGGTGGAATTTGCCATATTTAGTTGGGCAAAGGGAGTATAACGGTAAACTGTTGGCTCCTCTCGTATTTCCAGGGCTTTTTCTATTTTTTCATCAATTGCAGTTGTCAAATAGATTGCTTTATCCTTCGCTGCTTTAATTGCGGCAATTCGTACTTCTTTTCTTATACTATCAATTTTACTATGATCAATAGATATTATTTTTACTTCTTTTATATTCGATTCAGCAAGCTTTGCTAATATAGCAGATACCTGCTCCGCTGATGAGAGTCTAAGATAATATTCCTTAGTACGCTGAATTGTCTCGTCCTTTCTTTTTTCTTTGATAATTTCCGAAGCTATATCTGCTAATGTAAGCTGAGAGCTGGGTACAGACATCTGTGAAAGTATTTTTTTCAAATTTTGCTCCTGCTTTTCCAGGTTGTTTTCGGAGGTTGTATTATTTTTTTCTGATAGTAGAATTGATAAATCTATTTTGTCCGGTTTTACTTCCTGTGTAGCTGTTCCGAGAACTTCTATATATGAATTATTTTGGTTACTCTTATCTGATGTAGCATTTTGTGAATAACCAGAGAAAGAACTTAGGATAAGGAGGCAGATTACTAGTTTAATAGATATAATTTTCATTGAGTATAATTTGAATGAATTGAAGATTTGAAAGCTTCAGTTCGCTTTTTAATGCCTTACAAAAGCTGCTTTATATTAACTACTTGATTCAATAGTTTTATAAATTTCTATTAGTTTATCAACTGAAAATCCATCTTTACTTCTGTTTATTGTAAATAATTCTTTTTTGTTATTTAAGAAGTAAATTGTAAATGGTTCGATAAGCCATTTCCAGTCAGATTTACTTTGAGCGATTTCTATTTGTGTCTCGTTAAGTGGAATTATTTTATAGCTAAGTGCTGATAGTATGGACTTATATTGAAATGATAATTGATTATTTTCTTTATCAATTCGAATTTCCAAAACCCTTTTCCGGTTTAATTCATCGATGATACGCATTGCTAATAATGCCCCTGCAATCCAGAAATATGAGTCCTTGATGATAAGTGTCGGTAACATCCTGCCAACTAAAACAGGTAACGATAAAATAATGATTGTCCTCAGTATATTCCTGTATAAGAAATTATTGTTGGGTCTATCTGTTTTATAGGTCAACATTTATTTTAAAACATGAATGGTTTTAATACCTCCTGGATTGGTGATGGCCCTGCATCACAAGGAATGCAGGTATATATAGTCCCCTTCTTGCGCCTGATTTTTTCTACTATTCTTTTCTTCTCTTCGCTTATTATTATTCCTTTTAAAGACAGGTAGTATAGACCTTTAACTGCGTAGACCTGTTTTTCACTATTCACAGTTTGTAACCACTGAAATAAGCTGATAGAATCCTTAGCTTGAACCCATTTAATTATTTGCGTTTGTTCTTTCGTTGTTTCACCAGGATAATGGCCGCATTTTATGCCAACGGCAATTGTATCGATGAAAAGCTCCTCTTCCACTAGTGCAGCTTTATAATCCTCTTCGAATTTCTTTTTTAGATCATTCATTTTTATTTTATCTGAAAATTGGTATGTAGTATCATTAGTTGTTTCCTTATTTTCAGGAAAATTTCTGATTTCCTTACCTTCCAGATTGAAATAGATGATTCCATTATTTTTAGTAATTATCTTAAGTTTTGCATTTGTGGAATAGACTATATTTCCAATAGTGCCGTATGTCTGAGTTATCTTGAATAAAACTTCCTGATATCCCTCAACAATTTCACGTGCATATTCTTGTTCAATTCGAAATCTGTTGTTTTCAGAAATATTTTTCTTTGTATAATTGATGAATAATTGAAAGTCACGTTTCAATAAAATTGAATTTAATTGTCTTTCTATCTGAGCATATGATGTGGTTGAAAGCCAAAGAAAGCATACGATATGTGATTGTTTAAACAATTGTGATATTATTTTATTATTTCTGCTCTTCTCTGTTTCATAAAGAAACAGACAATAACTATGGTCATAATGCCTAACGTATACGCAAGCATATCCAGCCAGGCAAAGGAATTGCCTATTACAATATTGGCGATTCTTGAGTGCTTCAATCCGAGTTTTCCTACCAGATCAAAATATTGTAATGTTTCGATTAAATAAGCAAATAGTAACACTCCTGCAGCAGCCAATGGGGTAGATATCTTGATAAACGTTTTTATGAAGCAAAAGAGGAGGATTACTACTAAATAATCGCCTCCATAGGGTCTTATAAAGTTGTCATCAACATAACTGGCAATTAAAACTTCAATGATGAATAGAAAAACGGTGGCTAGAAAGTAGTATGGATGGAATTGAAATCTTTCTTTCATGGTTAATGCTTCGCCACATGAGTCCCATTTGCCGGGAGTCACAGGACAAGTGCCAACAATATAGCCTATCCGTAAATATCTTGCAAGTGTGCCACCCGGTTTATTTCTAACAAAAAATGGGAAGAGCATTTCTGCCCTTCCCATATAGGTTTTCAGCTATTATTTTTGACTGTTTAGTCCCTTCTTACAGTCTCCCTTCTCCTTTCCTCCATCTTCCTTCCAAGTGGTTCCAGAGTGCTTCACTGACGGTTCATGAGTACTTGTAGAGTGCTCAAATAGTGGTCAATGAATGCTTCCAGAGTGCTGACTGGTTAGTCAGGTGCAGCCGAATGGATGGTCAACTACTGCCAAATGGAATAAAGAGATCACTGATTATCTTCCTTTTTTACCATACCACATCGGGGCCTTGGTCAGGACCAGGCTTACCTGGAACCGGCCCAAGCGATCCTCGGGCGCATTGTTCAGATCCTGTCCATCCTTGCTTCTCCACTCCCGATCCTGGAAACTTCCAATATAAGCGGCTTGTAATCCCACAGAAGCTCCTTTTTCCTTTGGAGCGAACAGGTTCAGGCCCATACCGAGTTTATAATTAAAGAAGGAGTTGTTAAAGGCAACAGGAGAGATGCCAGTTTGTACAATGGGAGAGGTCAGCACATCATTGAAATTCACATTGGAGTTATCCCTGTAAAACCTAGCCTGGTACCATTCGTACCCGATACCTGCAATGGGGTACAACATCACCCGGTCCTGCTTTAACAGATCATATCCGAAATCAGCCCCTATCCCGGCAAAACGGGTAGTACTGCTCTGCCGGTTGCGATCACCACTCATGCTGCTTCCCAGCGTGATATTTGACATCGAAATCACCCGGTTTCTTTCTTTCATCCAGCCCAATTGTAATACCGCCGTATAATCCCGCAGATCGCGGTACTGGGGCAGATTCGCAATCCGGTTATTCAATCCGTCAAATTCCTGGAATCCGACACCAATACCAATAGTGCTCATTGGCAGATAATTATCCCAATTTTTTTTCTTTTGTGCCATGCTGGCGCCGCTGATCAGTAGGGCGGCACCTAGTACCCATGCTTTCATATTGTATAGTTTAGTCATGCTTAACAGGTTGTTCGCAGATTGGTTCTATTTTTTCGCTGTTTGAAGTGCTCTTTCCTCCAATTTTTGCAGATATTTAAGTAAAAATGCGTCGAACGAAAGTTGCCATCCTCGGTTCCGGGTTTATTGCCGACATCCATTTTGAAAGCTACCACCGCTTTGTTCCGGAAGCCGAAGTAGTTGCGGTTTATTCCCGCGATATTCAGAAAGCCCGGGCTTTTGCCGATAAACACAAGATCCCCCAGTTTTATTCCGATATAGATGAACTGCTCGAAAAATCAGGCGTTGAAGTAGTTGATATCTGTCTGCCCAATTTCAAACATTGCGAGGCCACCCTTAAAGCCGCCGCTGCCGGTAAACATATCATCATTGAAAAACCCCTTGCTGTTACCCTCGAGGAAGCGGATTCCATGATCGAAGCCTGTAAAAAGGCCAAAGTGAAACTGATGTACGCCGAGGAACTCTGCTTTGCCCCCAAATACGAACGGGTTCGCCATATGGTTAAAGAAGGCGGGGTTGGGGATATCTACATGCTAAAACAGGGAGAGAAACATTCTGGTCCGCACAGCGACTGGTTTTACGATAAAAACCTCTCCGGCGGTGGGGTCCTGATGGATATGGGCTGCCACGCTATTGCCTGGTTTCGCTGGATGCTGAACAATTGTAAGGCGACCAGTGTCTATGCAACCATGGCAACTGTCTACCACAAAGGTCGCACGGTTTGCGAGGATAACTCGGTTGTGATTGTCGAGTTTGAAAATGGCGTGATTGGGGTAGCAGAAAACAGCTGGGCCAAACACGGAGGTATGGATGATCGTTGTGAAGTCTATGGTACCGGCGGAGTGGTGTATGCAGATCTTTTCATGGGCAATGCAGCCGTTTCCTACAGTAAACACGGGTATGGTTATGCGATGGAAAAAGCAGATACCACCATCGGCTGGAGTTTCACCATTTTTGAAGAGGTTTTCAACCAGGGGTACCCGCATGAACTTCGGCATTTCATTCAATGTGTTCAGAATGATACCCAGCCACTGGTTACAGGCGAAGATGGTCGCGCAGTGCTTGAAATTATCTACGCCGCATATGCCTCTGCTGCTGAAGGCAAAAAGATTTACCTGCCTTTCCACCCGAAGGTTGATAGGCCAATTGATTTGTGGTTAGCGGGGAAAAAATGAGCTTACCCCTGGTGAGGGTTGTTCGTTCCTCTGTTAATGGCTGAATAATATGTCTTACCAATGGTATCAACCAAAGGCAGATTATAGGCTGGCTTCTTTATCACACCTGTATTTCGAAGGTCTTCCAACAGGGCTTCAAAATCGTTGAATCTGTTTTTTTCAGCAGGTTTTGATAACTCTTTGGACTTAACTTCAGAAAGCTTTTGAATTAATAATTCCATCATATGAAATTAAATAAATTTACGAGAATCAAGAAAGACCTCAGAGCCACTTCGTAAGATGTATTGGCAAATCAAATCATCTATTCCAATATGGAGAATTCGAATAAGAAAGGAGCCGAAAATTGGTTGCCTCCTTGGCTAAGGATAGTTCTTATAGCTATCGCGCTATTTTATTTATTGGTAACGATGTTAAATTATTTTGGGCTCCAAAGAACAGATTTTCCATCCTTTAGAAAGTAAAAAATAAGGCTACTCTCATTCGCATTAACTTAGTACCTCAACCTATTCAACTACCTGCATTATGGATATCTTCCTCGAAAAGGATTACAATACACTTTCCGCCGCGGCTGCCAAACACTTGTTAACCCTGTCGCGTAAGAAGCAAACACCCCTGGTTTGTGTGGCTTCGGGTGATAGTCCGGCTGGATTGTACCGCGAAATCATAGCTCAGAAGGATGGCAATGAAACAGATTCCTGGAATTTCGTTGGTCTCGATGAATGGCAGGGCATGAACGCCTCAGATGAAGGTTCCTGCCAATGGCATCTTCACCAGCAATTGTTTCAACCGCTGAAAGTGGATGCCGGAAGGATCTGCTTTTTCGACGGTCGCGCTGCCTCCCTGGAAGCTGAATGCCGGCGCATTGATCAATTTATTACCGACCACGATGGTATTGATATTGCCGTGATCGGCCTGGGCTCCAATGGGCATATCGGGATGAATGAGCCCGAACGTGACCCCACTTTAACTGCACATATTGCGGAACTGGATCCTTCCACCATCAAAACTGCGCAGAAGTATTTTTCTGCCGAAACAACCATCACAGGCGGACTCACGCTTGGCATCGCGTCCATTCTTTCTGCCAAACATATTTTTCTGATTGTTTCCGGTACGCATAAAGCGGCTATCATCAAACAGCTAATGGAATCTGAACCTACGCCTGCATTGCCGGTTACCTGGTTGAAGAACCATCCCAATTCCTACCTCTACCTCGATGAAGCCGCAGCCAGTGAATGGAAAAAATGACCCCATGCCTAACCGTCAAATAGGTATCGATATTGGTGGTACCGGCATGAAAGCCGGTATTGTCGAAAATGGCCGCCTGCTTCAGAAGATCGAGGAGAAAGTGCTGGCCAATGGCAGCGCCGAAGAAGTTGTTGAACAGGTGAAAGGGTTGATTCTTCGGTTAGGCCTCGACGATATAACAGGCATCGGTATTGGTATTCCCGGGTTGGTGAATCCTGTCACGGGTGTTGTGTATGATGTGATGAATATTCCCGCCTGGACAGAACTCGATCTCAAAGGTCTGCTTGAAAAAGAACTCGGAAAACCAGTAGCACTGAACAATGATGCCAATTGTTTTGCTGCCGCGGCCTTTACCCTGCGTCAATTGCGGGAACGTACTTCTTTATTGGGCATTACCATTGGTACCGGGATGGGCACCGGTATTATTTGGGAAGGTAAACTGATATCCGGACTGCATGGTGGTGCTGGAGAATTTGGTCTGATTGAATACCGCGATCAGAATATTGAATACTATGCCAGCGGCCGGTTTTTTGAAAACGTATACGGACTCAACGGTCTCGAGGTTTATCAGAAAGCCATGCAGGGAGATCAGCGTTCACTGGATTTGTATGCTGAACTCGGTTTTCATTTTGGCAATGCCGTCAAAACCCTGCTATACGCACTGGATATAAATTATATTATTTTGGGAGGCTCTGTTAGCGCTGCCTGGCCCTTGTTCCGGGAAGCTACCCTGCAACAAGTGGGCGATTTTGCCTATCGCCAGGCACGCGAAAGCCTGGTAATTGAAACTGTGCAGGAGATGGATGCCGGTATCATTGGCGCAGCCGCCCTGGTTACTTTATAACATACACACATATGCGAAAATTAGTATTCATTCTGCTCTGCCTGCCCTTCGGCTTACTGGCACAGCAGCCTGCCAGCAATGAATTGTCCCGGTGGGAAAAACAGGCGGAAAACACTAACATCATCCGCGATAAGATGGGCATTCCGCATATCTATGGAAAGACGGATGCCGATGCTGTATTCGGTTTGCTCTATGCTCAATGCGAAGATGATTTTGCCCGGGTAGAAATGAATTACATTGAAAAATTGGGGCGACTGGCAGAGGTGCAGGGTGAGAGTAAACTCTTTGATGATCTCTTAATCCGACTGGTGATTGATGCCGAAGCCGCGCAACGTGATTATGCGAAAGCACCGGCCTGGTTGAAAAAACTCTGTGTCGCTTTTGCGGATGGGATCAACTATTATCTCTACAAAAACCCACAGGTAAAACCGGCCCTGCTGACCCGCTTTGAACCCTGGTTTCCCATGCTGTGGACAGATGGCAGTATTGGTGCGATCACTACGGCTGATATCACCATGAAAGAGTTGTCCAGCTTTTACGGCGATGCATCTCCGCTAGCTAATGAAAAAGCTGGTTCCGCAGACGAGAGAAATTCTACTGGTAATTCATTTGCTGCCTTTGGTAAAGCAGGGAGTAAAAGTGCAGCATATAGTGCAGAAATCGAACCATTCGAAGAACCCCTCCCAACTGGCTCTAATGGCTTTGCTATTGCACCTGCCAAATCCGCCAGTGGCAATGCGATGCTCTATATCAATCCGCATGTGAGTTTTTATTTTCGTCCCGAAGTGCATATGGTTTCTGAAGAAGGATTGAATGCTTATGGGGCTGTTACATGGGGACAGTTTTTCATCTACCAGGGCTTTAATGAAAACGCCGGCTGGATGCATACTTCCTGTTATGTGGATGCCGCGGATTCCTATATTGAACAAGTGGAAAAGCGTCCGTATGGATATGCATATCGCTATGAAGGAAAACTTCGTCCCGTTACAACCAAACCGATTACCATTCGCTATAAAACAGCTGCCGGATCAGCAGAGAAAATTATCACGGCCTACTTCACGCACCATGGTCCCATTATGGCGAAGCGCAACAACCAGCTCCTTAGCATGAAAGCAGATAACCGCCTGCTGGAAGGAGTGATTCAATGCTGGCAACGTACCAAGGTGAAGGGCATAAAAGATTTTACCAAAACACTGGACCTGAAAGGAAATCTTTCCAACAGTACGGTTTATGCTGATCGGGAAGGGAATATTGCTTACTGGCATGGCAATCGCATTCCGAAACGAGATCCTGCTATCGACTGGACAAAACCTGTTGATGGTACCACCAAAGCAACCGAATGGAAAGGGTATCATTCCATCAATGAAACCGTGCACATGGTGAACCCTTCGAATGGCTGGCTGCAACACTGCAACAGCACTGCTTTCCAGATCGCTGGTAACAATAGTCCGGATCCTGCGCGCTTCCCCGCTTATATGGCCCCCGATGGAGATAATTTTCGTGGAGTCAACGCCGTTAGGGTGCTTTCCAAAGTGGACAAACTGGATATGGATGCACTCATCAAAGCAGGATATAATCTTCGTCTTGCAGCATTTGAGGAACTGATCCCGGAATTGGTGAAGGCATTTGATGCGCAACTGAAACCAACTGATACCTTATATGCCTGGCTGGCTGGACCAATTGCTGTGCTACGCAACTGGAATTACCAGGTGGATACTGCTTCCATTGCAACAACACTGGCCGTGGAATGGGGTCAGCGATTGCTGCCTTCAATCATGCGTGCAGGTCCACAGGATGGCAAGCCACTGGACCAGGTACAAAAGACCCGTGCCTATATTTCGAATAGCCCTCAGCGTGAGATGCTGCAGGCACTCTACCTGACACTGCAGGATCTCCAGCAGCGATATGGTAAATGGCAGCTCGCCTGGGGAACGATCAATCGCTTCCAGCGCATTTCGCCGGCGATCGATTTGCAGTTTGATGATAGCAAAACCAGTTTCCCGGTTGCCTTTGCTTCCGGAACCTGGGGGATGTTGCCATCTTATAACAGCCGGGTTTTCCCGGGCACCCGGAACCGGTACGGGATCCATGGCAATAGTTTTATCTGTGCTGTGGAGTTTGGTGAGAAAGTGCGTGCCAAAGCC
>CAZJNY010000069.1:0-5992 GCA_964547405.1 uncultured Flavihumibacter sp.
ATGATCAGATCAACCTGATTCAAAGTGATATCAACCAAAGCTGGCGCGATATTGTCAAACTGCGTGCGGAACTGGATACCCTCAAGATCCAGTACCAGAAGAGTGTGGTGTATGCCTATAAAAATAGAAGCAACTACGATTTCGTGAATTTTATTTTCAGCGCCGGCAGTTTCAATGATGCGTTAAAGCGGATGGCCTACCTTAAATCGTATAGGGCTTACCGTGAGCAGCAGGCCATCAATATCGCGAATACCCAATCGCAGCTGGAACAGAAAATCAGCAGCCTCAACCAGAGTAAAAAGGAAAAGAGCTCCGCTTTGGAAGAGCAGAACAAACAGTTCAAAGTACTGGCGGAAGAACGTGCTGAAAAGAATACGGTAGTGAGTAAGATCAAGGGTCAGGAGCGCGAACTCACCAAAGAGATGACAGACAAGCGCAAACAGGACAATAAGCTGAAAGCAGCGATCAACGCTGCCATCAGAAGAGAGATTGAGGCGGAGAAAAAGCGCCTTGCTGCTATCGAAAAAGAGAAGAAGGAAAAAGAGGAAGCAGCCCGCAAAGCAGCAGCGGCAGCGGCAAAAAAAGAAGAAGGTAGTACCACTGCTACCAAACCAGCAGCAAAACCGGTGGAAGAGAAACCGGCTGCACCTTCCAAACCGCTGGATGTATTTGATACCCGTGAGGAAGTTAAACTGGCTTCAGATAATTTCGAGAAGAACAAGGGCAGCCTTCCCTGGCCGGTAAATGCAGGCAGGGTTGCTATGAAGTTTGGACTAAATACATTTGAGGGGCTGGATAACATCAAATTTAATAATGATGGGATCACTATTGAGGCCGAAGCAAACAGTTCCATCAAAGCAGTATTCGATGGAGAGGTTTCTGCAATTTTTTCAATTGGCACAATTCAGGCGGTCATCATCAAACACGGTAAATATTTCACTACCTACAGTAATCTTTCCAAAGTGACCGTAAGCAAAGGTGAAAAAGTAAAAACCGGACAATTGATAGGACGCCTGGAAGAAAAAGATGCAGGTCGGGGTGAGTTGGAATTCATCATTACCAACGACGACCGTATCAACCTGAACCCCGAGCTCTGGCTCCGCAAATAATCCCACCCGACGGGTTACCCGACGGGTGCGTGATCGAGGCACTTTTCGTACAGTGCTTCGTATTGCGGTACGATGAAGTGAATATCAAACCGGTCGCTCTGCGCTTTTGCATTCTCTTTGAACTGATCCAGCTGCGCCTGATTGCTGAGTAGATCTATTGCATAGCGACTCATATTCTCAACGTCTCCGATTCCACTCATGTAGCCGGTTTCGCCATGAATATTGATCTCCGGCAAACCGCCTGCATTGGTTGAAAGCACCGGCACACCGGCTGCCATCGCTTCCAATGCCACCAATCCAAAACTTTCGTATTCAGATGTCAGTAAGAACAAATCTGCAATGGCCATGATCTCTTCCATCTGCTCCTGTTTCCCTACAAAGCGAATATGATCACAGATGCCCAACTCTCTTGCCAGGCTTTCAGCAACAGGGCGCTCGGGACCATCACCCACAAATAATAATTTGCTCGGCACTTTTTTCACCACATTGGCGAATATGCGCACCACATCTTCGATGCGTTTGATCTTCCTGAAATTGGAGGCATGCATCAGGATACGCTCCCCATGCGGAGCAATTACCCTGCGGAAAGCATCAATTCCCTTGCGGCGAAATCTGGCCACATCCACAAAGTTGTGGATCACTTCAATCTCCTTTTCAATCTTGAACCATTTGTAGGTTTCCTCCCGAAGATTATCGGATACTGCGGTAATGGCATCACTTTCATTGATAGAAAAAGTAACTACCGGCGCATAGGTTTTATCCCGTCCCACCAGGGTAATATCGGTTCCGTGCAGGGTGGTAACCACCGGAATGGAAATGCCCTGCTTTAATAATATCTGTTTGGCCATATAGGCAGCCGAAGCATGCGGGATGGCATAATGTACATGCAGCAGATCCAGCTTGTTGTTGATGATCACATCCACCATGGTACTGGCCAATGCTGTTTCATAGGGAGGATAATCAAAAAGCGGATAAGTGGGTACCCTCACTTCGTGGTAAAATATATTAGCATTGAATTCATTCAGTCGAACAGGCTGCTGATATGTGATGAAGTGGACCTGGTGGCCTTTATCTGCAAGGGCCTTCCCCAGTTCTGTTGCCAATACACCACTTCCGCCAAAAGTTGGGTAACAAACAATTCCGATACGCATAGCTTTATTTAGTTCCTTGTGAAGGTACTGGATTAAAATGTTTAGGTAATTTTAAAAAAACGTTTACATGATTCGAATTGTTTGGTTACTCGCCCTGATTCTGCAGGTGCTGAGCTTCACGCCAGCCCGTGCTCAATCCATTGAATTTCAACAGGATTCCATTTTTTTCCGCAAGCTGGCCGATGATGTTTTAAGCTCTCCCGCAGCTTATGAAAGCCTCCGGGTTTTATGTAAAACCGTTGGTCCGCGCCTCGCCGGCTCCCCAGGTATGTACAAATCGGAAGCCTGGGCGGAAAAAGCCTTGCAGGCTGCCGGTGCCAATAAAGTCTGGAAACAGGCGGTTCAGGTGCCTCATTGGGATCGGGGTGGTAAGGACGAGGCCTGGTATCAATATACCGATGCATCCGGGAAAAAGATGAAAGTGGTACTGGATGTATTAGCCCTCGGGAACTCTATGGGTACCGGCAAAACCGGATTGCTGAGAAAAGCAGTGCTTATCCATGATTTTGAGGAACTGGAAAAGCGGAAAGATGAACTGAAAGATGCCATCGTCATTTATAATAACGTATTTAATCCGCGTAATCTCTCCGTCGGGCAATCCTATGGAGAATCAGGTGCGTATCGTCGCTCAGGCGCAAGTCGCGCTGCCAAATATGGAGCTGCTGCTGTATTGATTCGTTCGGTTACTGCCAGTGCCAATGACAACCATCCACACACTGGGACGATGGCTTACGATTCCGCCTACCCGAAAATTCCGGCTGCAGCTATGGGCCTCAAAGATGCGGATCAGCTCATCGCCCAACTGAAAGCAGGCAAAGCGGTGCAGGTCTATTATAAAAGTATGGCACATTTTAAACCGGATGCAACCGGGCATAATATCATCGGTGAGTTCACCGGAACTGAATTTCCGGATAAGTTCATCACTGTGGGCGGGCATCTCGATAGCTGGGATCCTGCCGAAGGCGCCCATGATGATGGCACTGGTTGTGTGCAATCCATTGAGGTGATCCGTGCCTTTAAAGCCATGGGCTACAAACCCCGTCATACTATCCGGGTGGTATTATTTGCCAATGAGGAAAATGGTTTACGCGGTGGCAATCAATATGCAATAGAGGCCAAAGCAAAGAATGAACAGCATGTTTTCGCCCTGGAAAGTGATGCGGGCGGATTCACTCCCCGCAGTTTTGGCTTCACCCTGGAAGCGGCCAAACTGGAGCGCATCCGCCAGTGGGTACCTCTTTTTGTGCCGTATGGGGTTTACCAGTTTGCGAATGGAGGAGGCGGCGCTGACATCGGTCCGCTTAACAGAAGCCTGGGAACACCGGTGGCAGGATTAAGTCCGGATGGCTCCCGCTACTTCGATCTGCACCATGCCCGCAACGATGTTTTCGAAGCTGTCAACAAAAGAGAGATGGATCTGGGCGCCCTGAATATGGCTTTGTTGATTTATATGATCGACAAATATGGATTATGATTATTTTCATATATCATTAAATCAACACTATGGGAAGGTTTTTCACAATTGTTATCATTGCTCTCATCGCGATTGGCGCAGGATTGTTCTACTGGAGATTCTTCTGGGTTTTTGGGGAAGGCGTAAAATCAGGTGAGCTGAATTTCGTGGTTAAGAAAGGATATGTCTTTAAAACCTATGAAGGAAAGCTGATCCAGAGCGGTTTTCGCGGAGGCATGGCCGGTAGTATCCAGTCCTATGAATTTGAGTTTTCTGTAGAGAATGAGCAGATTGCCACTATGCTGATGGAAAACAGCGGCAAACAGTTTGACCTGCACTACAAAGAGTATTTAGGAGCTATTCCCTGGAGAGGAAATACCAAATACATTGTTGACAGTATTTTATCCATGGGCGGACAGCCAACAGAAAAGGTGATTAAGCCAAAAGCGCAGATTGCGGAATAAATCAGTTACCAATCAGAAATACAGCCGGACGCTTATGCAGCTCCGGCTTATTTTTTTGCCAGTCGCGCAGGGTGCGGGTCTGAATCACTTCATTTGTTCCGGTAATATCTACCGCTATGCATAACCGTAAGTCGGGTTTGCATTGTTGTATAATCGCTTCCAGTAAGGCATTGTTGCGATACGGTGTTTCAATGAAAAGCTGGGTACAGCCGGTCCGGATACTTTCCTGCTCCAGCTCTTTCAGTAGTTTATTGCGGGCGCTGGCATCGATCGGAAGGTATCCATGAAATTGAAAGTGTTGTCCGTTGAGGCCACTCGCCATAAGCGCCAATAAAATAGAACTGGGGCCTACCAGGGGCTTAACTACTGCGCCCATTTGTTGTGCGGCAGCTACCAGAATTTGTCCGGGATCCGCTACTCCCGGGCACCCGGCTTCACTGATAATGCCAATGTTTTTGCCTCGCTGCAATTGCTGGCGAAACTGTTCTTTCACTTCCTGTTCTGCTTTGTGAATTGCATACCAGTCGTAGTTGTCAATGACCATTTCCTTCCAGATTCGTTTCAGGAAACGCCTGGCAGTTCGTTCGTTCTCCACAAAAAAAACCTGGCATTGCTGAACGGCTTCCAGCACATAAGGAGGAATCACTTCCAGGTGATCCTCATCCAGGTAACAGGGAATCAGGTAAACAGCACCAAGTGCAGCACTAGCCATAATTATTTCTTTTCCATTTCACGAAAACTGAGGGTAGCCGCAATCACTGCATAGGAGGGTGCCAGTACCCATCCTACAAAAGGGATGGCATGCATCAGGTAAAATAGCAGTCCATTTCCAATGGCCAGTCCCTTGTGCTCACTGATGAAGCGGATGCTTTCTGCAGGAGATAATTTTCTTCTTTCACAACTATAATCCACCATGGAGAAACCATAGTAATAACATTCAATAAAAAGAGAGATCAGCGGACTCACCCATCCTATGATTGGAATAAAAGAAAGCAGGAGAATGGAGACCGTATAAACTGTTTGCCACAGCAGGTTGCGCAAGGCAAGTTTGATACCGCGCACAATATCTTTCATTAGCTGGCTGAAGCTGAAAGGGAAATCGCGGCCTTCTATAATGGATTCTGTTTTTTCACTCAGGTACGCAAATACCGGTGAACCTACAATCAGAAAGAAAAATTTGAAAAAAGAGAAATAGAAGAAAACGAGCAATACCTGCACCATGATGCCCCCCATCATAAATAAGAAACTGAGAATGCCACTTTTCTGTTCCTGCAACCAGCGGTCAATACCAATCAGGTTGGTCAGGTAATTCACGGCATCATTGGCTGAGCTGATAAAAAAATACATACCCGTAACAAAGAGCAACATGTAAATAATTCCGGGTATCAGAATCCATCTCCAGAGTTTGTGCTGCACGATAAAATGGTGCGCCTTGTAAAAGGATTCAAATGCTATAATGAGTTCTTTCAGCAATAGTCGGTTATTTAAGCGCCTAAATTTATTACTTTGAACCTAGACCATTCGCAAAAAGATGACAAAACTCCCGCTTTCCTGGTTTGAGGGTACAGATGTGGTGGAAATGGCCCGTGCATTACTAGGTAAGATCATTCTTACAGAATTCGATGGAATCCGCACCAGTGGCCGGATCAGCGAAACCGAAGCCTATGCCGGCGAGTCGGACCGGGCTTCTCATTGTTATGGTGGAAGAAGAACAGCAAGAACTGAAATCATGTATGGTTCTGGTGGTTTTGCGTATGTCTATCTCTGTTATGGTATTCATCATTTGTTTAATGTGGTTACCAATAAGGCAGAAAT
>CAZJNY010000069.1:6092-15696 GCA_964547405.1 uncultured Flavihumibacter sp.
GGTCCGCGTATCGGTATCGACTATGCGAAAGAAGACAAGGACCTGCCTTACCGGTTTTTATACAATATGCAATAAGGGGTCAGAACTTCGGACAGGGAATTTCTTTCTGCCCTTCCGATGGCCGTTTGATATAAATCAGTGAGATCTCAATTCCTCCCCTGCGCTGGGAAGCTGTTTTCAGACTGGATGTATTCACATCATAGGTCATGCCTAACCGAAAATCGGTCCATTCAAATCCCATATAAGGAATGAGGGCATCTCCGAAACGGTACCAGGAGCCGGCATAAAAAGCAGTGGGCCGCTCAAAATCATCGTTCAGGTTGAAGGCAACAGCGCCACCGATCAATGTTTCAAAAGCGCCTGCCTGCCTGCTGTGCAGCGCTGATAAATGCAGGGTGCTGGTTTGTCCAACCGGCAGATAGCCGCCTCCATGAACCGTCAATCGCGGCTGCAGGGTATAAAAAACATTGGTGAAATTTTCCTGTGGCCGGTTGATATGATATACGGATGCGCCGAAATAAAAATTGTTATCACCGTTAGTAGAGCCACTATATAACAGGCCGGCATTCACGCCTACATAACTCACATTGATGCGGGTGCCATCCACTGCTTCTCCACTCGGATTGCTCCAGGTGCCATCGAGGGCCAGTTCATTTTCAAAATTTAATTGTGAACCATCAAGCCGTTTGCTGCTGTACACACCCTGAAATCCTAATCCCAGTTGATGAAATCCATCTTCATCCAGTGCTTTATGGTAGGCGGTTGAAAAGGCAATATAGTTGGCGGTCAGCACACCATTTGCGGTGCGGTCGGTCATCGCCATACCACCAATACCCCAGGTATCATTGTTGAGCCGGCCCCGCATAATGGGTGCATCCAGGCTAAGTGTGGAGGTGACAAATGCTTTGCTGATAGCGGGCCATTGATCGCGATAGTTTCCCGCGGCTCTTACTACTCCATTGAATTTACCCGTAAAAGCAGGGTTCAGGGTCATGGGCGAAGCAAAAAACTGCGAAAAATGCGGATCCTGGGCAAACAGAGGTGAAGCAGAACATCCCAGCAGCAGCAGTATTCCAACAAAAATTCTCATAATAGGACAGGTAAAATACAAAAATTGCCCAATGCCAGGGAATAATTTTCAGTTATGCCTGCTGTTTGGTTCCATACGCCAGATCGCCGGCATCTCCGAGTCCGGGTACGATATAACTCTTAGCCGTCAGCTCTTCATCAATCGCCCCGCACCAGATCTTCACATTGGGTTCATTGCGGTGAACATACTCAATTCCTACGGTACATGCAATAGCACAGACAATATGAACTTCTTTTGGTTTGCCTTCCTCCCGTAAAAACTGAATCGTTTTTACCAGGGAAGCCCCTGTGGCAATCATAGGATCGGAAATAATCAGGATCCGGTCTTCCAAATCCGGACTGGAAACATATTCCATGCTGATTTCAAAACTGCCATCCGGATGGTGTTTACGATAAGCGGAAATAAAGGCATTGTCGGCCCGGTCAAAATAATTCAGCAATCCCTGGTGCAGCGGTAATCCTGCCCGCAGAATCGTGGCCAGCACAGGTTGTTCTGCCAGCAGCTTGCACTGCGAGGTTCCCAGCGGGGTGGGGGTTTCCACCTGCTGATGCGCCAGATGTTTGCTGATTTCATAGGCAGCTACTTCGCCAATCCGCTCCAGGTTCCGGCGAAACCGCATCCGGTCGTGCTGGATTTCCACATTTCTGAGTTCACTCACGAAATCACAGAGAAGGGAATAATGCTTGCTTAAATTGACCACCATGATTTTCCGATTTTTCTGCCGGTGCCAATCGTTGTAATTTGCACCCGCCCGACAAATCTAACGGGCTGCCGGGTAAATCAAAAACTTTTTTGAGAATGGTCTATAATGTAATTGGCTTGATGAGCGGGAGTTCGCTGGACGGACTGGATATTGCCTATGTGCAGTTTCATGCAACCGGTGGAAAATGGTCCATGGAACTCCAGCAGGCTGCTACCTATGCCTATCCGGCGGAATGGGAAGAAAAACTCCGGAACTGTACGGCTTTGTCGGCCCGAGATTACCTGCTGCTGCACAGTTCCTACGGACATTATACCGGCCAGCTGGTGAACCGCTTTATTCAGGAATATGGCCTGGAACATAAAGTACATATGATCGCCTCTCATGGACATACCAGCTTTCATTTGCCTTCCAGCGGGATGACTGCCCAATTGGGCGATGGTGCCGCCATTGCTGCTGAAACCCGGCTGCCGGTGATTTCAGATCTGCGGGCGATGGACATCGCAGCAGGCGGACAAGGTGCTCCAATTGTACCAATCGGAGAGAAATTGCTCTTTGGCGATATGGCTTTTCTGTTGAATATTGGCGGCATTGCCAATCTTTCTCTGAAGAAGGAAGAGGGTTATATTGCTTTTGATAGTTGTGCCGCTAACCGCGTACTCAATATGCTGGCACAGGATGCCGGAAAAGCCTATGATGAAAATGGGGCGCTCGCTGCAAGCGGACTGATCAATGAAGCACTGCTGGGTAAATTGGCGGCGATGGATTTCTATGCACAGGAGTACCCCAAATCACTCGCAAACAGTTTTGGTATTGACCAGGTATATCCGCTTGTAAAAGAAGCCGGATTGTCGGATGCAGATGCCTTGCATACCTATACTCAGCATATCGCCATTCAGATAGCAGCCGATCTGAAAAAGGCAACAGCGAAAGAAGGGATTCCACCAGAAGGACAGGAATTGCTGATCACCGGTGGAGGTGCGTACAATGGATTCCTGGTGGATTGCCTTAAACAACAGCTATCGCCCCTTGGAGTTACCGTGCAGGTGCCGGATCCCGCCCTGATTGAATTCAAGGAAGCCATCATCATGGCCTTGATTGGAGTACTGCGCTGGAGAGAGGAATACACCGTACTTGCTTCGGTAACTGGTGCCAGTCGGGCTACCATTGGCGGAGCGCTCTGGTTGGGCAATGAAGCCTAAATGCCCAGTTTTTCCTTTAGTTTCTGGTAACCGGTTTTGCTGACCGGCAATTGTTTTCCATTTTTTAAGATAGCCGTATAGCTGTCCTTTTCCATGGGAAAAAGTTTGCTTATCTCCTGCACATTGGCCAGGTAAGAGCGGTGAATACGCACGAACTGATCCGCGGGTAATTGTTGCTCCATCGCAGCCATGGTTTTGTTCTTGAGCCAGTGCCCTTCTGCCGTTACAATCTTTATATAATCATCTGCTGCTTCAATAAAGTGTACCTGCGCTACGGGTATGATGCGGATGGTGGACTGATCTTTGATTACAATTCGATCCTGTTGCTGCGGCGACTGGCTGGCAGTGTTCAACAGTTCAGAACTAGTGGCACCGGGTTGTTGCAGCAAAAATTTCTGAACCGCTTTTTGGAATCGCTCTTTGCTGTATGGCTTCAGTAAATAATCCACCGCATGCTGGTCAAATGCTTTCATGGCGTATTCGTCAAATGCGGTGGTGAAGATCACTGCAGGCTGCTTGTCCAGCAGTTCCAGCAGTTCGAAGCCATTGATCTTCGGCATCTGTACATCCAAAAAAATTAAATCAGGTTGATCCTGCTGGATGGCTTTCAATCCACTGAAACCATCATGGCAAATGCCTGCTACCTGGAATTGCGGAAAATCGGCCAGGTATTCCTGAACAAGACTGCAGGCCAGAGGTTCATCATCAATGATCAGTACTTTCAACATAGACTTGCGGAATAATTACAGTGGTGATAAATTGGTTGGCTTCCTGTTTTACCTGCAGTAAATCCGATCTTCCGAAAAGCAGGTAGAGCCTGCGTTGTACGGATTTTAATCCGAATCCGGTACCGGTTTTGCGGGCAGGCAGGGCAGGATCGTATGGGTTACTAACGGTGATGAATAATTGCTTATCAAGCAATGCTGTTTTTACTTCGATGAGTACATCACCGGTGGTTTCATACAGACCGAATTTTATAGAGTTTTCAACCAGGGGCTGAAGCAGGAGAGGCGGAATTTTTGCGGCGTTCAGTTGCTCATCCGTATCAATCAATACCTGCAAACGATGACCGAATCGCATGCGTTCAATCTGGAGATAGCGATTGATCTGGTCCAGTTCTTCTGCTAATGCCACCAGTTTGTTTTCCTTCTGGTGAATGGTACCGCGTAAGAATGCAGCTAGTTGCTCTGTCATATTTCGTGCTTCCTGCGGGCGGCTGCCAATCAATGCATTGATGGAGTTTAAACTGTTGAATAAAAAATGCGGTTGCAATTGTTGCCGGAGTTTGAATAATTCAGCTTCCGTTGCGAGTTGCTGGATTTCCTGCCGCTGTTTCTTTTCGGCCTCTTCTCTTTGTAGCATGTTAAAGAGCAGGATCAAAACGAGTATACTGATTACCGTTAGCAGTGAAAATCCAATCCGGATTTGCATGGTTGTATTCAGCATGTCTACGTATGCCGGATTATCCGGGATGATGGAGGTCAGCATCAGTTTCGCGGCAATCGGTAGCAGGGTGGAAAATCCGGCTGTGAGAATGATTGCTGCCCAGAATCCGGTGGCATTCGGTGTATAAAATCTGAATATGCGCTTAAGGGTTACTGTTGCAAATACCAGCAGGAAGCAATTGGTCAGCGATTCCGTAATACTAATGGAAAAGGAATAACCATTGGAAAGCAGGGCAAAAAAATTGATCTGCCAGATCAGATAAATAAAGACGCTACTCAAAAGCAGCAGCGATCTGTTATTAAAGGGAATCGATGGCATGTTCCTGGTTGTGTTGTAGTTGGATGGTCTTGTCTTTTACAAAATTGCGATAGCCTTCTGCGGATTCAATTTCCCGGTGTTGCTGATAGAGTTCCGCTCCATGGAAAAAGCCGGGAAGACTGATCAGTTCCTTTATTCCCAGGAATTTCCATTCCACTTTTGCGCTGTTGTTGAACTGCCATATCAGCAATTCCTGCTGACCGATGTCATGGGCCGCTTTCAATGCTTCGGATCTGCTACCGGTTTCGAGTAGCCGAACCTGTTCTTCAAACTGCGGGGTGTGCCTGCCTTCCCCGCAGATAATCTCATAGCAAAGTGTAGCCAGGTAATAAGACATAAGGATGGTTTAATGGTGAATGGCTTATACGGTCGTGATCTGGATACCTCCGAATACGGCATTGGCTTCGAGGTACATGATCTTATCGGAATAGATGCTGTGCTGCGGACGTTTGTCTTCCACTCCCCCGAGTACCGCATTGTTCTCCATTTTCAATTGCCAGTGCGAGGGTACAATCAGGCGGATGCTTCCAAATACGGCGTTGAGTTCGAGTTTTGGAGGTGTATCAAAATCTGCCTGCAGCAGGTTGATTTCCGCGCTTCCAAAAACAGTGGATACTTCACCTCCGCGGAAATTCTTGGAGATCACAAATTTGCGTACGGTACCGAATACGGTAGATTCATCCAGTTTATCTGCACCTGAAGTATTGGTGGCAGTTTGTTCTTCGGTTTCGGAAGCTCCCATCGTATTATTCCAGCCCTTACCAAAACGCCTGGGACCCAGTACCAGAACGAGTCCTGCTACTACCATAAACACCGGCCAGAAAAACTCGCGTGGGAAAAAATTGGGGAAAGCACGCTCGGCCAAAAAGAAAGCGCCGATCGCCATGGGCCAGATCCATCCGGTTCCCTTAAACCGCTGGCTTACACCCACTGCAAAACCAACTGCGATCAGGATCATGGGCCAGGAAAAAATCCAGTGTGGAATCAGGAAACCGGCTTTAGCTGCGAATAAAAGGCCTCCCACAATAATTAACATGATCCCGAAAACATATCGCCCGTTTTTATCACCTCTGCATGGGCGCGGTCTGCGGTATCTATTTTCACTGTTCATTTGTTTCAAATTTTAAGTAAAACTAAGGCAGGCCGGTTCCCATGGCAAGAGCATTCCCGCCATTTCACCCGCTTTCTCGGTAAACCCCGAATTTTCGTCGGTCAATTCTCCACCCGACCGGTGCCACCGGTCGGGTGGCACCAGTCGGGTGAAAAGATCAGAGGAACCGGAACTGCCGGCCGTCGAAGAGCCCGCGATCGGAGAGTTTGAGCTCGGGTATAACGAGCAGCGCCATAAAGGAGAGGGTCATAAAAGGGGCGGACAAGCAACTGCCGAGCGACTTGGCCATGGTGTCGATTTGGGTGTAGGAGGCAGCCACTTCAAATGCATCATCTGCGCTCATTAATCCGGCTACCGGCAAGGGCAAAACCGCTGATTCAGAAGCGTTCACGCAACTCAGGCCACCCTGCTCGCGGATCACCAGGTTGATCGCTTCCACCAGGGATGCATCATCAACCCCCACCGCAATTATATTATGTGAATCATGCGCCACCGAAGAGGCAATTGCTCCCTGCTTCAGACCAAATCCCTGTATAAATGCTTTGGCCACCGGTGCCGGCTGGTACCTGTTTACGACCACCAACTTCAATAAATCAGTTGCTGTAGTACTGCACCAGCTACCATCCTGTACCAACAGTTCACCGGCACCAATTTGCCGGGTGCCTGTAATCAGTTGTCCGTCGTACGCAACAATTGCCGGATGCGGCAACCCCTCCGCCGGCATATACAAATCCTTCTGCTCAACCGGGGAACAGTTAAACTGATTGATCGCCTCCACAGCCACCATTGGAATTTTACTTTCCCCCTTTTCATAAACACATTCCCCATTGATCCAGGTAGATTCCACTTCAAAATGATCCAGGTCCCGCAGCAGCACAAAATCGGCCCAATCACCCTCTCGCAACAATCCCACATCCATTTTATAATGTTCCACCGGATTTATACAGGCCGCTTTCAACACATCAAACAAATCCAGCTCATGCGTCAGTGCCCGTGCACAAAGCTGGTTGATATGTCCCAGTAACAAACTATCCGGATGTTTATCATCACTGCAAAACATAACCTGATCGGGAAAGATTCGAAGCAACTCTATCAGGGCTTCAAAGTTTTTAGCGGCACTGCCTTCGCGGATCAGAATTTTCATCCCCTGTTGCGCTTTGTCCAATCCCTCCTCATAGGTAAAACATTCATGATCCGTACTCATTCCCGCCGCTATATAGTGGGCTGCCTGTTCCCCTCTCAATCCGGGTGCGTGCCCGTCGATCGGTTTGCCGGCTTCCTGTGCCGCCACAATTTTGGCAAGCACTTCCGGGTCGCCATTTAAGACGCCTGGAAAATTCATCATTTCACTGAGGTAATAAATATCATCGCGCTCCAGCAACCGCTTTACTGCAGCAAGATCCAGCACAGCACCTGCCGTTTCAAACACGGTAGCAGGCACACAACTCGGTGCCCCGAAATGAAATTTAAACGGAACTGTTTTTCCATTGGCGATCATGAACTCCACCCCGGCTTCTCCGCATACATTGGCAATCTCATGCGGATCAGAAATCGTAGCCACAGTTCCATGTTGCACTGCCAGTTGCGCAAAGGCGGAGGGTACCAGCAAAGAGCTTTCGATGTGCACATGGGCATCCACAAAACCCGGACAAATAAAACTTGCCGCCGTATTCGGATTTTCGGAGAGATGCCGGATTTCACGGATTCGCTGCCCCTCCAGGTGGATTTCGGCATAATATATGTTTCTGTTGAGGATATCAACCAGGTTGCCCTGCAGGATCTTTTCCATGGTGAAAACTTGTTATCGCAATATACCCAACAACCACAGAAATGATAAAAAACCGTGTTTTCACTGTAATGAATTGGATGATCGGTCATCTAATAGAAAAAGAAGCGGTTAAATTTGAAGCAAAATGCACACTATGACGAAAGGGACTGCTTTTACCTTACTGGCCTGCCTGGTCTTTGGCTTTTTCACGGTTCAGGCACAAACAGTGGATGAAGTGCTGGCCGGTTACGAAAAGGCGCTGGGCGGAAAGGAAAAATTACAATCCCTGAAATCAGTTTATATGGAAGGAGTTTCCATCGCCGGTAATGGCAATGAAATCACTTCCAAAATGACCAAAGTTGATCAACAGCTCATGCGTTCTGAAATCAATTTTGGCATGGGCTCCTTCCATGTGCTTCTGACCGATAAAGGCGGTTGGGTTTCCAACCCTCGCAATGGAGGCAAGTTTGAACCGATGCCGGAAGATCGCCACAAAGCAGCGCTGGGAGAACTCGACCTGATAGGGCCATTGTACAATTATGCCGCCAAAGGTCATAGCGCACAACTCGAAGGAAAGGAAACCATCAATGGAAAAGAGACGTATAAAATAAAACTCACGCTGGCGAATGGCAGTGTGATCACCTACTACCTGGATGCAGCTTCCTACCTGGTGACCCGGGAGATTCGCAAAGGTGGAGGCATGTTTGGAGGCGGACAAAGAAGAGGTGCCAATGCTGATCAGCAACCCCAGGAGGTGATTACCGATTACAGCGATTACCAAACCACTCCCGAAGGATTTTTATTTCCTTTTACCGTTAAACGCAACGGAATGGGCGGAGAAACCATCTATGAAAAGATCGAGGTGAACAAACCTGTTGATCCGAAGTTATATAAAGCAGAATAAGGAACCACACAAATACCAACTAAACATTAAACAGAAACACATGAAAGCATTGAAACTTGCATTTTTAGGCGCTGCGTTATTGGGAAGCATTACCGGGTTTTCTCAAACCGCAGACGAGATCGCTAACAAACATATTGATGCCATCGGCGGAAAGGATAACTGGAAAAAAGTGAAGTCCGTGATCATGGAAGGCAATATGAGTTTTCAGGGCATCGACATCGCGGTAGTAACAACTTCTGTTCACAATACCGGCAGTCGCCAGGATTTGAATATCATGGGCCAGGCCAATTATATCATCATGACGCCAACCGCTGGCTGGATGTATATGCCTGTGCAGGGACAAACAGCTGTAGAGCCAATGACAGAAGAAATGGTGAAAAAAGGAGCTGATGAACTGGATACCCAGGGTGCGCTGGTAGATTATAAGGAAAAAGGCCATAGCCTGGAATACCTGGGAAAGGAAGATGTTGAAGGTACAGAATGCCATAAACTGAAACTGACCCTGAAAGGCGGAAAAGTGACTACCTATTTTATTGATCCTTCTTCCTTTCTGCTGATCAAATCTACTGCCAAGCAGGAAGTAAATGGTCAGGAAATGGAAATGACCACCGGATACAGCAATTTCCAGAAACTGCCCGAAGGAATTACTGTACCAATGACAGTAAGTGTTCCACTCGGACCAGGCATGAATGCTGACATGGTGCTCAGCAAAGTTCAGATCAACAAAGAAGTTCCTGCAGATACTTTCAAACCTGCCAAATAACTGACCGATACAAGAAGCCCGGTTCATCCGGGCTTTTTTTTTCCTGACCAAAACACACAAGATGAAACAACTGTTTTTATCTATCTGCGCTTGTTCTATATCGATCCTTTCTATCTCCCAGTCAAACGTTAACTCTTCTACCTTCGGCATGATGGAAGCCCGCTGGCTCGGTCCCGGTACCATGAGCGGCCGCATTACTGCCATCGAAGGCGTCAACAAGGATGGCAAAACACTTTATATCGGAACGGCTGGTGGTGGCATCTGGAAATCCACCAATGCAGGCGCTTCCTTCAAACCCATTT
>CAZJNY010000070.1:0-3829 GCA_964547405.1 uncultured Flavihumibacter sp.
CCGGCAGCTAACCATTGCCGTGAGGAGTATCTGTTGATGGCATTTCTGTATTGTAAACGAATGGTACCGGCCCATTTGGGAAAAATCTGCTGGCGGGCCTGTTGTGTTTGAATGGCAACTACTAGTTGGTTGTTCAGGTAGGCATAGGAACGATTGCCGAGGGAGTCTTTCTCCGGCATCCGGAAATAAGGCTGATTGAATACCAGGTCGGAGGATAGGGTTAATGAACTGAATTGCCGGCCCCTGCTCAGATTCAGCGGCAATTGCAAACCGGTACTCAGTTCCAGTTCATTCCAGCGGATGGTTCGATTTCGGTACAGGCCCTGGCGATTGAAAGTATAATCAACACCCGCGCGAATAAAAGGAAAGAGTCCTCCAAAAACTGACTGAACGCCCAGCCTGGTGAACCCTTCATTTCGGTTATAGGTGGCTGATAGATTGGTCTGGAAATTATTCAACAGGTTTTGCGAATGTGCAGTCAGGCTGAATTCTGGTTCTTCGTACCAGGGAGTCCAGCTGTGCAGGTTGAATAAACCGCTGCTGTTTTTATACGGTTTGACTTTCAGGCTGGTATCGTTCTGGTAATGTAGAAAAGATAGCGGCGCATCCTTATACTGCAGACCTTCCGGTTGCTTCATGGGAAGGGTGAGCAGATTTTCTGCAGGGAACCATTCCTGAACGGAAAGCGGTTTTGTAGTCAGTTTATAACCATGCGCAGTAAACTGCATGCTGGTATAGTGCTGGTTCCAGACGGTGGGTTGGTATTGTCCGGTGAAGCGTAGCGGCTCTCCGGCTTCCATCAGGGCCAGCTGATTATTATAATACAGAACTGTCTGATCGCGGTTGTTGACCGATAGCGTAAATAAGATGGAATCACCTAAGGGTTCAGGATAACCGATAATATGATTGGACCAGGGAATCAAAACACGGTGTTTTCCGGTTGCGAGTTCAATGGAATGCAGTGTCATTTCTCCTTTTCGGTTCCTGCTTGCCGTTAGAATGGTATTTTTTGAGAAACGGGGAAAGGAATAGATATAACCGGAATCGTTTGGAAATTCTTTCAGCAGTTTTCCATCGGCATTCAATAAATGAAGGGAGGATTTGCCGGTTGCATCCTGCACTACAGCTACAATTGAATCTCCCATGGCTGATAATGCCGGGGTAAAATAGGTGCCATGATGCGTTAATCGTTGTTGTTTTCCGGTTTGTATATCCAGCAATCGAAGGTCTGCATAATCTCTCCATCCCCAGCGGGTGTCAGGCTGGTAAGCGGCATAAATGATTTTTCCATTGGCATAGGAAAAATAGGAATCCAGGCTTTGATCACGCACGCGGATTTTTTTCTCCTCTCCTGTTTTTAACCTCAAATAAAATGCAGGTAATTCAGAATAACTGGAGCGCAGATAGAGCACGTCGCCCGTTTCTGTGTACACCGGATTTTCTTCATTTACAACCGGCTGATAGGTTCCCGTATCACTTGTTAGTGCCAATGCCTTGCTTCGAAAGGCCGGAAATCGCTCACCGCTATGACGTTTCACTGCTTTTTGAAAAGGATAAAAGATACCTTTCATTGCGGCGGCATCATTGGTTACTTTTTCCCAGAATTCCGAACCATATTTTTCCTGACCATACTGATGCATCAGGTAGCCCAACTGATAATGGTTTGGAACAAAATCGCGCAGCGAACCATTGCGCAATTTCTGATAGGAATAATTTTTACCTGCTTCCTGAAGGGCATTCCATGCATTGAAAAAAGAAGGCATCCTGCCCCTGCCCTGTTCACTCAACAGGGTTTCTTGGTAAACGGCATCTCCTTCAAAGAACCAGTCGGGTACGGTGAGGGCATTGGCCAGTGCCTGTCCCTGTTGCCCTAACAGGAACCTGAACAGTTTTGCTCCACCCCGGTTAAACCGCAGGTATTGCTGAAAATGCCGCTGTTCGTGCAGGGCCAGTTGTTCCGGCCAGTTCAGGCTGCCCAACTCAAATCCATTGATGGGGGCTGTCATATACCATTCACTGCGCAGGGGCGCCAGTGCCACATATCCGTTGGATTGGGTGCTATGGTGTTGCAGGATAACTGGCACTTTCCTGTTCAACGGAAAGGAAGCAACGCTATCAATTTTTCCTAATAACGTGAATACCCTTTTTGCCGTGGAGTCCCAGCCTGTTGGAAAAATAACCTGGATTTTAGGATTGCTGATTTGCTGCCAGCGCTGCCGCAGCGGATGCCCGCCAAATGGTTGTGATTGAGCAGATAGAAAAAATAATCCGGATAAAAAAAGCAGGACCAGTCGCATGTTGAAAATTCTATCTCAATATTAATTCACTAATTTCAGCGGAGCAAACCTCATCTATGGAATTGTTGGCCCTGGCCCTTGCACCCGGAATTGCGATCATGTGGTTTATCTATTCTTCGGATAAACTTGAAAAAGAACCTCTCAAAGCCTTAGTTATCTCCTTTTTATTGGGCATGCTGGCTATTTTGCCCACCCTGTTGATCGAGACTACCGGCGTTCACCTGCTGGATCAGTTACTGCCGAAAGAAGGCTGGCTGTATTATGGTCTGCTTTCCTTTGTGGTGGTTGCCTTTACCGAAGAATTGATGAAATGGTCGATGGTAAGGCTCTATGCATATCGTCGTTCTTTTTTTAATGAACCCTTTGACGGAATTGTATATGGCGTAATGGTTTCCATGGGATTCGCGACATTGGAAAACATCGGGTATGTTTTTCAGTTCGGTTGGCAAACCGGCCTGCTCCGGATGGTGCTGGCGGTGCCGGCACATGCAACTTTTGGTGTGCTGATGGGCTATTATTTTGGGCTGGCCAGGTTTGTAGGGAAGGAAAGGGAATGGGGATTAAAGATCCGGGGACTGTTGCTGGCGGTTCTTTTTCATGGACTTTATGACCTTTTCCTGCTGGTTCAACAGGATCGTACCATTACCGACCGGATCTCCTCCGGCCTGCTTTTCGGGACCGCCGTACTTTCCTTCCTGGTAGCTGTTAAACTTTCGTGGCAAGCAATTAAATTGCATCAGCAAATTGCTTTGAAGAAATGAGTGATGCATTAGTTATCAGAAGTGCAGACCAGGATGATATTCCAACCATCGGATATCTGGCACATACCATCTGGCCGGAAGTGTATGGATCCATTATTCCAGCTGAGCAGATTCAGTATATGCTCGCAATGATGTATAGTCCGGATGCCCTGGAAAAACAGATGAGAGATCAAAACCACCAGTTCATAATTGCGGAAATTCAAGGGCAGGAAGTTGGCTTTGCAGCTTATGGCAAACTGAAGGGCGCCACCTGGAAATTACACAAACTCTATGTGCTGCCCGGTATGCATGGAAAAGGTATTGGCAGGGCCCTGCTGGATATGGTGGAAGAAGAAGTGCGCACCCATGAGGGCGCGCACCTGGTTCTAAACGTGAATAAATTAAATAAAGCTGTTCGGTTTTATACCTCCATGGGTTTCGAAATTGAAGAGGAAGTCGTCCTTGAAATCGGCCATGGTTTTGTCATGGATGATTATATCATGGGCAAGGATGTTTAGTTTCCTCTGCGTTCGGGACGTGCATTTCCTCCACTGTTTCTTTGTCCGCCATTTCCTCCCGGTCTGCCCTGGCTACCACCAGATGGACGGGAAGGTGCTTCTCGCCTGATTTCCTGCCTTCTGGGTGCTTCCTGCCGGCTGATTTGCGGACGGCCGCTTCTTTCCATCCGCTCCGGAGTACTTGGACGTATATTCTGAGGCCGTTGTCCCGGTTGATTTTGAGGGCGATTCCCGTTCCCCTGATTGCCCTGGTTTCCCGGACGATAGGTTCTGT
>CAZJNY010000070.1:3929-5485 GCA_964547405.1 uncultured Flavihumibacter sp.
GTATTGTTCCGGTTATTATATTCCCGCTCCCTGTTGGAACCATAGTAATTCCGGTTGGGTCTGGTACCCGGATTGTTATTGCCGTTGTAGCGGTTGTTGTTATTCCGGTTATTGTAATTTCCGGAATAACTGTTGCCATAATATCTTCGGTTGTCCCTGGTAGTTATAGCCGGCCGCGACTGATACACATTGTTATACCGATAGTTGCGGTAATTGTTACCATAATAATTATTGTTTACAATCAGGGTATTGTTGCGGTAGCCGTAATAGCCGTAATGACGGTAACGGGGAGCACAATACGCAGGCCGGTAAACAGATGGTCCCCACCAGCCACCATGCCAGTAATTCCAGGGGCGATTATAACCATACCCTACATTAAACCATCCGGTGCGGTAACCAAAACCGATGGACCATCCATACCAGGGAGTATAGTGCATGTTAAATCCCCAGGTGAACGGCCTTGGATAATAATAGCGACGATGCCAGGGCCGGTAATAAAAACCTGTTCCGTAAACAACAGTGGGACCATACACATAGGTATTCAGGTAACCGGGTGTGTAGCCTGTGTAGATATAATCCGGATGCACATCATAGATATACACATACTTCACCGGATATACGGGATAACGGGCAGGGATCAGGTCCACTTCATCCGGACGAACAGTACTCACCACCCATGGGCCATTGGCAGATGCAGACTGAAACCACACGCCATTGTCCACCAGGAAATATTGTCTTTTATACCGGATAACAGTAGCATTGGTATTGGTGGCATAATCCATCCGGGTACCATCAATCGACTGAAATTCCGGATCTCCATCATAATCAACAGAGGCAGTGGCAGTTCTGCGGTCAACCTTAGCTGTTTGCGGAATTTCAGCATCCAGCAACGCATTCTGGGCAGCCGGTGTACCTGCTACACTGGCCAGCACATTGTCTTTAGGAGAGCCTACCGGAATTTTTGCAAAATCCTGGGGTAATTGTTCTGCAGGAATGTATTGCCAGTTGCCTTTCAGGGAACCTGAGCGATACCATCTACCGGATAACAATACATAATACTGCTGTGAACTAACATCCATAAAGAGTTCGTTGGGCGAATTCTCTACATATAATAAGTTCGTATTTGAAATCGGATTGAATGCTACTTCTCCCCTGCTTTGGATCAACTCAGCGGGTTCTGTACTAACCAATACTTCGGCAACCGGACCTTTGTATTCATCTTCTTCAAATTCTGAATCAAAATCAGCTTTATCGTCCTGGTCCTGGTTTTTTTCTGCATTGGCTTTTACATCCGCAGCAATGCGGTCGAGCCCTGAAGGCGGATTGGCTGCATAGGTAAAGGACTGATCGAGCCGGTTGGCTGCATACCAGTAATTCCCACCATAGATATAAATTTTTCCATTGCTTCTTACAATGGTATTGGGTGAATTGACCACTGCTTCCACCCCCCAGTTTTCATTTTTTTGCCAGATGGGATTGCCATCAATGATCACCATCAGACTGGGTTTATCACGGTAGATAAGCTTCGGTGGTTTGTTATTGAAATCACCGGCCAG
>CAZJNY010000070.1:5585-15541 GCA_964547405.1 uncultured Flavihumibacter sp.
GGCTGGGGTTCATATAGTTTAAGGCGATCGCCCTCTGACAGGTCAAGGCTGACCGGCCAGGATTGGGCAAAACTCCCTGTGGAAGTCACTATAAAAGCGAACAGGAAGCCGGAAAATAGGTAAAGCTGGCGCATAATTGAAGCTTTAGGTTAACCAATGTACTTCAATAGACCGGCAATGTTAAGCGGAGTTTAAGTCCGGGTAGCGCTTTAACGTAGATTTTACAATCCCAGGGCGGCCTGCTTCATTTCGGCGGCTTTTTCCCGGCCCAGGTACCGTTCAATCAGGTAATGAATCAGGTAAATCAGCGGGGTACAGAGCAGCGCGATGGTAAACTTATAGGTGTATCCAACCATTGCGATAGCGGTTACTCTCGGGAAGCTGAAACCAAGGGAAAAATAAAGGTAGATATAGGAAACGACCACCGTATCGATCAATTGGGAAAACAGCGTCGAAACGGTTGCCCGCATCCAGATCCGGCGTTCACCGGTAAATCGTTTAATCTGCCGAAAAATCGTAGCATCGGTCAATTGCCCGATAAGGAAAGCGGTGAGGGAAGCGATGATAATATTCATTCCCTGTCCCAGTATCTGGTTATAGGCAGCCTGCATATCGGGCACGCCTTTATCCGTTTGTGAAACCTGCCACCAGTCGGCCGGAGCCATTGAAATGGAGAAATAAAATACAACAAATGCGAAGCTTATGAGGCCGGCAGTCAGAAAAGAAAGAAAGCGCACCCCTTTTACACCATAGTATTCATTGATGATATCAGTCATAATAAACACCACCGGCCAGGGCAACACACCTACGGAAAGATCAAATGCCAAACCGGATTCCCCCAGCAGGGTAAAATTGGCTTTTTCCAGTCCCAGTGTGGATTCCAGTGAAAAAATTTTAACGCCGATAATTTCAGCAATCACTGCGTTGGCGATAAAAAATCCGGCCAGGATAATGAATAAACGGGAACCTTTGTCTTTAACGATATGATGGATCATACAAGGAGTAAATACAATTGAACTAAAATAACGAATACATTCAGTAGGCTGATTATGTTTATTTCAGGGCGCGATTTCTTTATCAGCCAGGAATAGATGACAGTAGCTAGCCAGGCAATGTTCAGCGCAACTGAAATCACCAGTCCGGTGATGAGAATCATAGATTCGGTTGTGCTACCCTGTAAGAGGGGGAAATAGCGCATCAGGAAGGAAAGCAGGAAAGCGATATTGCCAATCGCGGTTAATTTATTCAACTGGGAAAAAGACATACGGCAAAAATCAGTTTAATTTGTGTTGTATGGTCGGCTTCAGCATAATAATTATAACGTATAATCGTCAGGGTGATACCCTGGAATTGCTGGATAGCCTCTTGCATCTTGAGCAGCGAGCTGATTATCTTTCAGATATCGTGTTGGTCAACAATGCTTCAACGGAGGATTATGGACTGGTGCGCAGTTACCTGGAGCAGCATCCCGAATTACCAGTACAGTGGATCGAGGCACCGGGCAACCTGGGGGTAGCCGGAGGCAGGAATTATGCGGTACCCCATAGTAAAGCCGACTGGATGTTGTTTCTCGATGATGATGTGGTAATAGAAGATTCCGGGTTTTTGGGAAAGCTTTGGGAAGCCGTGAATACGCCTTTTTCGGAAGAGCGGCCATTGGGTGCAATGGGATGTAAGGTCAGGTATTACGATAACCAGGAGATCCAGGTGACGGCCTTCCCACATAAGAATTTTGAAAAATACAAGGACCGGGATCGATTTCTGACGGCCTATTATGTGGGTTGCGCGCATTTGATTCATCGCAAAGCCTGGCAGGCAGCGGGAGAATATCCCACTGATTTTTTTTATGGGATGGAGGAATATGATCTTAGTTACCGCATATTACAGGCGGGGTATTGCATCGGGTATGATGGCAGGCCGGAATTGTTTCACAAGGAATCACCGCTAGGCCGGAAACCCAGGCCGGTTCAGTTGTCCATGATGTGGGTGAACAAATCAAAAGTGGCCTGGAAATACCTGCCACTGGTTTATTTCCTCACAACAGCCTTTTTATGGTCGGGATTTTACCTTCGGAAAACCGGATTTGATTTTCGATTTTTCTTTTCAAGCATCGCTGCAATTCTAAAAATACCCTTCCGGATACCCAAAACACCCGTGGGCCAATCGGTCCGGAACTATCTCAAAGCAGTTGAAGCCCGGCTATGGTTCTGAAAATATGTCTTATTTTGCCGGCCTAAAATGGAAACCATCGTATGAATTCAGCCTGGTTCAAAAAAGCCGCCCCGCATATTTACGCTGTTCTTGCCTTTCTGATACTTGCCATTATTTATTGCCAGCCTGCCCTGATGGGAAAAGTGGTGGAGCAGCACGATACCCTTGGATGGAGGGGAATGGCGCAACAGTCATTTGAATTCAAAGAGAAGTATGGATATTTTCCATTGTGGACCAACAGTATGTTTGGAGGAATGCCAGCTTTTGCAATCGCCTTTGAAGGCACTGTGATCCAAACCATTTATCTGCAGAATTTGCTAACGCTCTGGATGCCGATACCGGTAAGTTTCTTCTTCCTGGCCTGTATCAGTTTTTATTATATGGGGATTGTCTTTCGGTTGAAGCCACTGATCGCTGCGATGGGTGCCATCGCATTTGCATGGGCTACCTATGATCCGGTGATAATCGCAGTGGGACATAATACTAAGATGTGGGCCATTGGTTATATGCCGGCGGTGATAGCATCCTTAATGCTGATTTTCCAGGGACGCTATGTTTTGGGAGCAGGATTACTGGCACTTTTTTTCGGCTTGCAAACAAGTACCCAGCACGTACAGGTGGTGTATTATACGGCGATCATCATGGCCTGTATGAGTGTGGCGTATTTGATTCAGGGCATTCGTTCCGGCCAGTTTAAGCCGGTTATCACAAGTGGTCTGGTAGCCTTGGGTGCGGGTTTACTGGGAGTTGCTTCCTATGCGATCAGCTGGTATCCGCTTCAGGATTATTCCAAGGAAACCATGCGGGGCGGAAGATCAGAAGTAACGATCGGGAAAGATTCAACCAATACAACCAAAGGTGGATTGGATAAGGATTATGCATTTATGTGGAGTTATGGAATTAGTGAAACCATGACCTTCATGGTGCCAACCATCTATGGAGGAAGTACTGTAAGAGCAGCTGCCGGAGAGGCTGTAAGTGAGTTTTCTGATGATACAAAAGTATCGGGCTTATTACAGGAAAAAACCGGCATGTCGGAGGATCAGGCAGATGGATTGGTGAAACAATTATTCCCTGCCTATTGGGGAGAACAGCCCGGCACATCCGGACCTGTTTATTTGGGAGCAGTAATTTGTGCGCTGTTTATACTTGGATTGGTTTATTTGAAATCCTGGCATAAAGGCTGGCTTATTGCAGCAACGCTGATTGGAATCGTTTTAGCCTGGGGAAAGAATTTTTCCAGCCTGAATTATTTTCTGTTTGATTATCTGCCGCTTTACAACAAATTCAGAGCGCCAACAATTTCACTGATCATTCCTCAATTGACATTTCCACTACTGGCAGGTTTAGGCTTGCAGCAGTTTATTGAATCGAAGGAAAAAGGCACGCTGGACTGGAAGAAATTAAAAATGGCGGGTTATGTATTGGCGGGTGTGCTGGTCTTGTATATCGGCTTTTATGTGATGGCAGATTTTACATCTCCCAATGATGGTCAGTTAAAAGAGCAGTTAACCGGCATGATGGCACAGGGACAGCAAAGTCCGGATGTAGTGCAGCAGGCGCAATCCTTTGCGCAGTCAGTTGTATCTGCCCTGCAGGATGACCGGAAGGCCCTGTATGGTAAGGATTTGCTGCGTGCATTGGCACTGATATTCTTAGCAACCGGACTATTGTACTACTATGCCAAGGGAAAAATAAAACTATCCTTTGTGTTGCTGGCATTGGTGGCCTTGTCTTCACTGGATTTGATAACAGTAGGCCGTCGCTATCTGAATGCTGATAATTATGTAGAGAAAGAAGAGTTTGAAGCCGGATTAAGTCCGAATGCGGCAGACCAGCAGATTTTACAGGATACCAAACAGCCTTACCGGGTATTTGACAGAGCTTCCGGTGCCAATCCATTTGAATCAGCAAGAGCCTCCTATTTCCATAATTCAATAGGTGGTTACAGTCCGGCTAAACTGGGCCTCTACCAGGATCTCATCACCTATCAGTTGAGTAAGGGCAATATGGAAGTGTACAATATGCTGAACACCCGTTATTTCATTATGCAGAATCCGGCGGATGGGCAGCCAGTGGCACAGGCGAATCCGAATGCATACGGACCGGTTTGGTTCGTGAAGCAGGTGCAATTTGTGGCAGATGGAAATGCGGAGATGGTTGCACTGGACAGTACCAATCTGAGAGAAATTGCGGTAGTGCAGGAGAAGTTTCGGGAAGCGGCAGGTGCGGCACCTGTGGCAGATTCTGCTGCCAGCATCAGCTGGGTGGAAAACAGGAATGATGTAGTTTCCTATAAGACTACAGCTTCTAGTCCGCAGTTTGCAGTATTCAGTGAGATGTATTACGATAAAGGCTGGAATGCGTACCTGGATGGCAAGCTGGTTCCGCATGTAAAAGCCAATTATGTATTGAGAGGGATGGCTATACCGGCCGGGCAGCATACCATTGAATTCAAATTCGAGCCAAGGGCGGTAGCGTTGAGTAAAACCATCACCACTGTGAGTACAATACTCTTACTGTTACTGCTGGTAGCAGGAGCCTTTATAGAATACCGGAGAAAAGGAAATCCAGCAGCAGCGAGCTTATAAAACCTTATAGAACCAGGGTTTATTCCGGATCATTTTAGGACTTAGCTGATAAAGACTGGCAAGGTTTTTCCGGTAGCCGGAGATTAGTCCGGGTGGAAAGGATGGCTTCCCAAAAAGCCAGCGGAAAAAAGAAGAAAGGTATAGTAGCGGCAGTTCCAGGCTATAAACAGCCAGGTGAATCAGAAACCAGATTGTACCGAATTGTTTTCTGATTCGCAGAAAATTGGAGACCATGATCTGGAGGCCTTTTTTATCATAGAGATTATAGTATCCTTTACCGGAGGATTGAAAGGCTTCATTGGCGGAGGCACTTTCCAGGTGAACAACTTTGTATTGTCCGAATACAGCCAGTTTTCCCTGTTTGCGAAGTCGTGAGCACCATTCAATTTCTTCAGCATAGAGAAAGAAATCTTCATCCAGTAAACCGGCTTTGGAGAGAGGTTCTTTTTTAACCAGGATAAAAGCACCATTGATCCAGTCGACCTCCACCAGGGAGTCTGAGTTGGGAAGATTGGTTTTTTTGGCATGGAAGAAAAGCGCCAGATTTTTGACAAATTTTCCGAAAACCGGAAGGGGTAAAAAATGATTGATCCCCCCGGTTGCAAAATAGTTGCCACTGATTTGCGGACTACCATCTTCGTTGAGCAATTGAGCGCCGGCAGCGATGTATTCAGAACTTATAAAGGCCTGGTAGATATGATCCAGCATCCTGTTGGGCAGCAGGGTATCCGGATTCAATAGCAGTATATGTGTTGCAGAAGCATTGGTAATTCCGATATTATTGGCTCTAGCGAAGCCGGCATTGTAACCGGCATCCAGGTACCGGATAAGAGGAAATTCCTGCAGCAATGCTTTGAATTTTTCAGCCGAGCCGGAATTGTCAATAATGATAATTTCCAGGTTCAGTTGTGTGGAATGGATATACGACAATATACTGGAGCGAATGAATTCCTCGCTGTGATAATTAACATATAGGATGCTCAGCTGTTTCATATTGTGTTCTTCAATTTACAATACAAAAAGCAGGAAGTCATTAGGGCTTTAGAGACCAGACCCGACTGGAGTCTTTTGTTGGAGACCATTGACTGAAAGCGGATCATGTGCAGAATATAAGGAGCTAGTGATGGTTTGAAAGCGCCAATAGCCGCACTGTTGTTGATTTCTGCATTTCGTAGTTGCCGCCACAGAAAATCAAAATTTTTAATGGAACGAAGAAAATTTGGATGACTGCTTTGGTATTGCAGGATGGCTGGAATCAGTCCGGATTTGATAAAGATTTTATCTGGTTTTGAGCTGGTGCTACCTTCTGTAAAGTGGGCGATGGTCAGGTCTATATAGGCTTTCTGAAGGGTTTCGTTAGTAAAGCAGGCAAGATTGAAGTCCCAGTCTGCATGCAGTTTGTATTGCAGGTTATACCCTCCCAGTTGTTGAAAAACGGAACGTTTGTAAAAGATCGCCTGATGGGAAATATTTTTGGTGAGCAGTTTTTCAAAAGTAAAGGGACCATCGTAGCGAAGGCCGGAAGCAGACATAAGCACATTTCCATAAATGATATCAGCGGGATGGCTATGAATGAACGCCGAAACTTGTTGCAAAACCTGCTCATTGAACAGGCTGTCATCAGACCCCAGAAAATAGAGGTACTCCCCTTTTGCCGCTGCGATACCCTTGTTCATGGCATCATAGATGCCCTGGTCGGGTTCAGAAATGAAAAAATGAATCCTATGCTGATAATTTTTTACAATTGAAACAGTTGCATCTTTTGAACCCCCATCAATTATCACCAGTTCACAGGAAGGGAAAGACTGCTTCAGTACGCTGTCGATGGCGGATGAAATGGTGCTTTCACCGTTGTACACCACGATTATAATTGAAAACAAAGGTTTAGCCTGATCCATATAAGGCACTATTTTGGAAGTATTACTTTTTTAAGCTGGACAGCCAGCTTAAAAAGTTCTGGGTATTTAATACCAATCTTATACTTCATATGCCATTTACTCATGATTGGCCAGCTATAAATTTTTTGGATGCTGTTACTGAAACTATCATTCGAAGTATTCGACAACTCCAATACTCTTTTTAAAAAAACAAAGTAGGTGGTAAGCGTTTGACCTATGTACTTATTCAATACCTCCTGCTTAGCCGCATCCTGTTGAATGTTAAGTTCCCTAACAATAAATTCATGAAACGCTATGGGGGCTATTTCAATGTAGGAGTAATTGCTGTTTGCATAACTATAATTAGAGCCATGAATTGTTTGGCAGCCAACAGCTTTGTTTATAAAGACGGCACCCTGCTTACTTCCTGCCAGTATGAGGTATGCGGCATCAGAAAGAAAGGGTGTACCATAATCAGGAACCCCACCAATATTCAGCGCCAGCTCACGTTTAACCATACCGGTTGACCAAAGAATTCCGCCTCCGAAATCAGCAGTGCAAAACTCCTGTAAAAACTGATCAGCAGAAAAAGACCTGACAGCTCCTATTTCAAGGTTTGCTAACCCTGAGTGAATGCCAGGAGACCGATTGGCCAGTTTTGAGAGCCAGAGTTTTTCATAATAAGTGTCATGGCTTCCCATGTACATGCCATATCCGGGATGGTGTTGCTCCAGATCCAGTAACGTTTCGAGCATGCCCGGATAAACAGGGTCATCATCTGTCAGCATAACAACAAATCTTCCTTTTGCATGGGAAAGACTCCTGTTAAAGCTTTTTACCATTCCCAGGTTATCTGTATTGCTCAGATAGACTATTCTGCTGTCATTAAAAAGTTCCACAACAGCTTTTGCACTGTGGTTTTCAGCATCGTTATCCGAAACAATAACTTCCCAGTCTGCGACCGTTTGATTGCGAACAGCCTCTAACTGCTTTTGCAGGTAATCTGTTCTTTTATATGTAGAAATACAAAAGGATACTGCAGGTAGAATGCTTGTTGTTTCCTGAAGCATGCTGATTATTTGACACGTTTCAAATATCCTTCAGGAGCTACACTGATAAGAAGTTTATGATCGATGCTGTGATCAATCTCAAATTCAGGATGCTCCTTTATAAATTCCCATACTGCGGTTTTTGGATTGTCGCCTTTTTTCCAGGGTCTTCCTGGTAAATAATTATCCGGCATATCTTCAACAATTGTGTCAAAAACTACGAGATAAGAATCTTTTGTAACAAAAGGAGCATAACAGTTCAACTCGTTCAGTACATGCTCATGTGTATGATTGGAGTCCAGGCATACCATTATGGTTGCTTTGCCGCTTGCAAAAGACCTGACTTTGTCAACTGTTGCAGCATCTACAGAGGAACCTTCAATCATCGTAATTCGTTTGAACATGGGATGGGCTTCAATTGCTGCTTTGTTATGGGCGCGAATATCAATATCAATTCCCAAAACTTCACCTTTGCCGATAAGTTCAAGAATAGAGGCATAATAAATCAACGAGCCTCCGTGGGCAATGCCGGTCTCAATGATCAGATCAGGTTTAATTTCCCATATCAGTTCCTGCATGGCGATCATGTCCTGAGGGTATTGAATAATTGGACGGCCCATCCAGGAAAAATTGTAGGAATACTGACCTTTGTTGGATTCCAGGTTAAACTGATCAGCCGCCGCTTTTAAGGCAGCATTTGTTCCATTGGATTCAATTCTTTGATTGCGCTCACTGGCAAATTCCGCAATGGGATTATTCATTGTTCAATAATTTAGAAAGTTTGGAATTGCTTCCCCAGAAATACATCGCTTCATGTGCTGAATAGGGGAAAGCACCGGTATTTAAAAGTATAGATGATTTATATTCTCGTATAATTTTTTCTGCAAACGCTTTAACGCTGATGGGCTGATTGCTGCAAATATTAATTATTCCGGTTACCTCTTTTTGAAGGGATGCTGAAACAATAAAACCTGCCATATCAGATATCGGTAAATAATCCCTGATCTGGTCTCCTTTGCTCATGTCAAAAACCTCCTTTCCTTCGATTATCGCCTGGATCAGTTGACTATACAGGGAGTTGGGGTGTTGTCCTTCACCAAACATATAAAACAGTCGTAACCATTTCAGGTGAAATGGTTTATGCTTTTGAAGTGCAAGCAGATTATTATATAGATTGACTTTTCCAATAGCATAGGCATTTTCAGGGTGAGCAGGCATATCTTCTGTTAGTTCGCCATTTACTTTTCCATATTCCATACAGGTGCCGGCAACTGTGAGGTCATTCAAGCCGTGCTCAAGCAGATTCTTGCAAAAAAAATAATTAGCCATACTGTTAGATTCAGTATGCAGCAATGCACCATAGTTGGGTAATCCATCCCATGCCAAATGGATCAGATAGTCCGGCTTATTGAAATATTCAAATAGATTTCTATCGGGGTGGATATTTTCAATGGTCCAGGGCTGATATTGAACCTGTTTGAACCAGGCTTGCTTTCGGGCTTTTACAGGATCTCTTGAACTGGCAACCACCTGGTATCCTTGGTCCAAAAGCAGTGGAATCAGGTTTGTGCCAATAAATCCGGTAGCACCAGTAACCAGTATTTTGGGAGAATTAGTCATGAATGATTTCCAGTTGGGGTATTGGAACTACAAATTTTCCATTCCATTCTGAAATATAGTTCAGCTGTTCCCTGATTTCATCTTTCAGATTCCAGGGAAGAATCAGGACATAATCTGGTTGTGATTGCTTTAGATGTTCTTCATCTACTACCGGAATATGACTACCTGGGAGATATAAATGCTGTTTATTGGGATTTCGGTCTACCACAAATTGAATGAGATCCGATTTTATACCACAATAATTCAGTAAGGTATTTCCTTTGGCAGCTGCACCGTAAGCAGCAACCGTTTTACCTTCATTTTTGCAATGGATAAGAAAATCCAGCAATTCCAGTTTGATAGTAAATGCCTGCTGTTTGAAGTTTTTATAGGTATCTATATTTTTCAATCCCCATTCCAATTCTTCTCTCAAAAGAGCTCCTACCCTTTCAGAAATTTCTTTTCCGGAATCGGACTTATGTTTGGCATAAATCCGGATGGACCCGCCATGGGTTGGGAGTTTATCAACATCAAAAATTTCCAGTCCGAGTGAATCAAAAATGTCTCTTACCGTATGGAAAGAAAGGTAGGAAAAATGCTCATGATAAATCGTATCAAACTGGTTGTTA